>JABWBM010000017.1 GCA_013360495.1 Planctomycetaceae bacterium | reverse complement strand
AGAGCTATCGCATGAAAATATGTGACAATTTGCATGGTAAGGACATCTCCGAGCAACTCGGCATCAGCGAGGCGAGCGTCTCGCGCTACTTAAAGAAGGTTCGCGACGAAGCGAGGCGCGAGATTGCGCGGGCTGTGGCGATGTATTCCTGGACGCCCGAGGAAGAAGGCCAGACGGGCGGGGCGGGACTCGACAAGGTTGACGACGAAGCTTTCGACGCGGCGTTGGGTGAGGTCTACGCGCAGGCCGACGCCGAACGTAAAGGAACGCGCGGCGTGATGACCAAGACCGCGCAGGCAGTGACGGGAAAGGTGTAGCCGTCATTCCCGCGAAGGCGGGAATCCAGAGACAAACAAAAGACTGGATTCCCGCCTTCGCGGGAATGACATGAAAGACGCCATGCGCCCTCGCATGGCGCTACGGAAGATACCCATGAAAGACAGCAACGACCGTTCCGGCAGCAAACGCGTCCACGTCGATGTGAATATCGACGCTGAAGCCCTCGGCAAAAAGGTCGAGAAGGCCGTCGAAGGCGCGGTGCGCGGCGCCGTCGAGAGCGTGAAATACGCTGTTAAAGAAGTCGATAAGGCGATCTTCGAAGCTCAAGAAAAAGCCAAGGCACACCAAGAGAAGCGCGAATATCGCCACGCCACCCGCATGCACGAGAGCGGCAACGCCGGCCAACCGACGCGGCCACATAACGAGCCGCCGGTCCGCCCCCGCTTCGAGCGCCGCCCCAAGCAGCATAAGGAGCTTCGCCCCGGCGACCCGCTTATGAGCGGCGGTGACGTTGCGCTGTTAATTATCGGCATCCCTCTTTGCGCTATCTGGGGCATCATTGCCTTCTTTCTCGCCATCGTTCCTCTGTGTCAGTTTCTCGGCCGATCGATCGTGGCGCTGGTGACGACCTGCTACGGCATTGTCATGTCGGTCGTTTTGCAGGCGCAAGCCGCGAACCGATGGGAGCAAACCCAAAACCGCGTCCACGCCATGTGGCTCGACATCGCCAATGACTGGAAGCTTGCAGGTACGGCGTTCGGCGAAACCGTTTATCAGATTTCGCGGCCCTGGGGCCTCGGCAAGGTTGTGCGGCACATGGGCCGTCGCTGGAACGAGCTTTCCACGCGTTACGAGCATTACATCCAACAGGACGCCGACGTCGAGCACACGCCACTCGATTTCCGCGAGCACTATCATGTGGTCGATGAGCTTCCCTCCGGCGGCTCGTCGGCACGGGTCTTCATTGTGCGCAAGGCGGGCGGCAAGGCCGAAGAACTCTTCGTGCTTAAACACTTCGACCTCGCCGATGGCTCGCGCCTCGAAGCCGTGGTGCGCGAATCGCAGGCCGTCGAGCTGGCGAAACGCCTCAGCCTGATTATCGACAGCCAGCTCGGGAAGAAGAGCTTCTATTACGTCATGCCCTACTACCGTGGCGACGCGCTGACCAAGCGCGTGCTCGACGTGGTGGGCGAGTTGGATACGAAACAGGCGCCGGACGTCGAATATCAACGCCTCGCGCTCGGCTGGTCGCATCAGTTGTTGCAACTGATCGCGCAGTACCACGACGCCGGCGTGATCCATAAGGACATCAAGCCCGACAATCTCATCATCAATGGCGAGTACCTGCACCTCGTGGACATCGGCCTGATGACGCCGCTCGAGTCGTTGCAGCAACTCACCACCCACGGCACCGAATATTTCCGCGACCCGGATATGGTGCGCATGTCCATGGCGGGTCAAGCCGTGCGCGACGTGGACGCAACGAAGTTCGACATTTACGCCATCGGCGCGGTGCTCTTCTTCCTCTTTGAAGGCGACATCCCGAGTTCCGGCTCGCTCTCGCGCTTTTCGCGCAACGTGCCGCGGGCCGTGCAGCTCGTGGTGAGCCGCGCCATGGCGCCGATGGATCAGCGTTACACGAGCGCGCGCGCCATGCTCGCTGACATCGACTATCTCTGCTGGGCGGTTTCCCAAGGCAAGCTTGCCGACGTGCGCCCGGCTGAGTTACCGAGCTTCCGCGCCGGAGGCGAACCGGTCGATAACGGCGCCCCCATACCAGCGAGCGTCGCAGCGACGCATCCGCCACGCTATGCGCCACCATTGACGCCCGTTGCCTTTGACAAGGAGTATCCCGTGAATATCCATCATGGTAAACAGCGTTCTGTCGCAGCCACGCTCGCTGGCACCATCGGCGGCGGCATCACCGTGTTTATTATCTTCCTTGGCATCTGGCTCTTCTTCATGGGCGGGATGAAGGACATTTTCCGCGTCGCGGAAAGCCATGGCAGTGGGTCGAGCAGGCATCATTTCCAAGCAGACCTCAAATATGGCGAAGCTTCCGTTCTGGTAAATAAATTAGAAAGATATGTCGTCGAAAAATCATACTTTTCCCAATCCTCGGGGCGTACGTCAGCAACAGGTATAGCGCAGGGTGTAATCGGAATCCAAAATGACATTAAGAATATTGTGGCTCGCGACCCTGTACCTACGGTCCAAAATCTTTCTGTACCAGTCGTTGTCTTGATGTTCGACCGGGATGATAGCGCGGTTGTAGAACATCAAAAAATCGTTGCTGAGCTGCGCGCGCGAAACGTCAAGGTCCACACCGAGCCTCCTATCCCAAGCCTCGGCATCCGCAGCGAAGCGCTCGCCCGCCAGTCACAGGCAGAGGGCCACGCCGTTCTCCTCATGAATTACGTTGCCTATGCCCGCGAAGAGCAGGACATGTTCCGCGAACCCGAACTATTACCGATCACGGTGGTTGTCACCTCCAACGACAAGGGCCAGACCGAAGCGCGCGTGGTTTTCCCCGGCGTGCGCGCAAGCTGGATTATGGAGTAGAGCGCTTTCATCGCCAGTGCGATACGCTCTACCTCGCGTCGAACCGGCCGAGGCTCGCGTCCCACACGAGCTTGTCCTTCGATACGTCATACCATTCCTGCCAACGCTTCTTCACGCGCGCGACCGCACGTGCGTCGAGACCGAGAGCAGCCGCGTAGCCGTCGTAATGGCCGGTAAGGCGCGAGAGCAATCGTGTGGCGGAAGATGCCCGGCCAAGAGGGTCGCGTTCCGGCGCGACGATGCCCTCCTCTATCAGGCGGCGAATCAGCGGCAAGCATTCTGGCCGATTGAGACTGTCTTCGAGCGGCGAGCGGCCGAAGGGCGTCTCGATGTAGAGGCCGAGGGGAACATTGTGAAAGAACGCGGCGAGCGCCGAGCCTCGATCGTCCTTGTCGAGATGCGCTAACGCGCTCGCCCGGCGATACGCGAGGAGCCATTCATCTCCCGCCTCGACCGCGCGAATGGCGGGAAGCAGTGCCACCAACCCGATGCGCTCGGCATACTCGATCGCGGTTGCGCGCCGCTCCGCCGCTCCTTCCGTGATGCATCGTTCAAGGGCGTTCAATGGCATTTCGCCATCTATCGCGCGGAGAAACACGAGAGCTTCCACTGTCGCCTGTGCCTTCACCATGACGAGCCCAATATCCTCTTGACGCTCAAACTCGTCTTTGCGGCGAAGCCACACTTCCAGCAACTCCTGACGAAATCCCGTATTTGACGCCTTGTCGAGCGTGGTGTAGAGCGCTTGAAGCGTCGCTGCATCCAGCCCAGTGGTCTTTGGGAAACGCTCCAATGCCATAACGCCGTAGTCCATCGCTCGCATCTCGCCATCACGGACCACCAACTCAAGCAATCTCACCAACGAAGCTTGGCTTCCCAGCGCTGCCATTGTTCCAAGAATCTGCGGGTCTTCCTTGCGTTCAACGCTGAGCTTCGAGACATAACTTTTGGCCGCGTCGCCTCCAACGGCGATCAGAGAGTCGAGGGCAAGCGTTGCGTCGGAGCCAAGATAGCTCTCGGCGCGGTCTTGATCGACGAGCGCACAGAGATTGTTGAGGTTGAGCTTGTTCGCCCAGCCAGCCAGCCGCCGGACATACTCGTCTCGAATCGCCGGCGTCCGCGCGCTTGTCAACGCTTCAAAGAGAAGCGTATATGCCTCGTCCGTGCCGATGCTTTGAGCGGCGCGGGCAGCCGCCAACTGCGACGCCGCGTCCTTTTCCATGAACATCAACTTCAGCGTCGCCACCAGCGCCGGGACATTTTCAGGACGCTTGGCGGCGTTCCGCACGCCCTCGGCGGCGAAGTCGTTAACCGGGTCGGCAAGGCTCGGGTCGAGCAGGCCCGTCATCAACAGTTGCAAATCAGACTCCGCAAGCTTCGGCACGGTGCCAAAGTAGCGGTAGGTTTCCTGCCGCACGATGGTGAGGTGCTCGCCGGGCTTGAGCCTCGCGATACGCGATAGCGCGTCATGAGCGTCCTGCGGCACGCCGACGCGCTCGAGGATGGCGAGCGCCGCCGACTGCACCCATTGGTTGTCATGCTTGAGGCCGTCGACAGCGACGGCGGAAAGCTCGTCGATGAAATCTTGTGGCAGTGGGCGTGGATTCCCGCCGAAGAGCGGTTTCGCTTCATCGGCGATTTCATAGGCGTCCACCAGCGCAGACACACCAAGCAGGGGATTACCGCTCGCGAGCCAGCGGCGGTAGACCGGCGGACGCTCGTCTGCAAGAGGCGTATCGGCGGGTTGCGCGCCAGCTTTGACAAAACGCGCGTGAGCGGGCGCGAGTTCTTTGTGCGCGTCGAGAGCGTCCTGAATCTGCTTCGCAGTGACAAGACTGCCGAGAAAATTGTATTGATGATCGGCATCGACATCGGCGCGCTTGCGCGTGTGGCTCAGGTAATTGCCCATCACCGTGTACCATGCGCCGTTATGACGCTTGAGGAAGGCGAAGCACACACCCTCCCCGTAAGTGCCGTCGTTCACGCCCCGTATGCGATCTGCGGTTTCGAGAACAGCGCCTTTGACGATGTCCTTGGGCGCGCGGAAAACGTCGAGCACCTCAAGCAGCGCGCCTTTGTTCAGGCTGAATGGGCGCTTCACCTCCACCGCAAGCACCGCGTCGGCGTCGAGGTCGAGACGCATAAAACTTGTGTTGCGCTCGATCGAATGGGCAAACGCCGCGCCCGGGCAGGCGAGGACGGCGATCAGCGCCAAAAACATAAGAGAGCGGCGCGGCATGTCAGTATGTTAACACTCCAAGACCGGCTTGTCGTCGTGGACTGCGCCGGGAACGCCGTTATAATCCAACTTTTTGTGCCAGAAATCTGGAGACCCATGTCGCTCGACGCCCATCAAATATCCATCATCGTGCGCTGGATGAGCCGCCACATGGGCGGGGGCTGTCCGATCTGCAAGGGCGAGAAGACGCTGCGCATCAATAAGTCACTTTGCTCCATGCCAACATACGACGTCGCCGACCGAACAGTGAAAATCGATCACGGAATCCCCTGCGCGGTTATCACCTGCAACGAATGCGGCCACGTCCAACTTGTGGCCGCCAATGTGATCGGCATGGTGGCGCGGGGTGAGTCGGGGCGAATCCCGCAGGTCACGAGCGGTGAATCCGTCCGGGCGCCGGGCGTCAGCGACGATGCATCGACGCGGGTGCAAAAGACGCCCGACGGTACGCCGCCCCGCAAGTGACTACTTTTGCTCGACGAGTGTCAGCTTGCCGGTCATCTCATCGCGTTTGATGACATAATTGACGTTGAAGAAGAGCCTGCCCGGCGACTGGCGGATGGCCACACCGACCACCTGGCCATCGAGCTGCGAGAGCTTGAACCGGCCCACGGGAACGACGACGTCCGCCGATCCTTGTGGCGGGAGCTTGAAACCCTTCGCGCGCGGGTAGTCGTCCAGCCCCGGCAACGTCACCGACATGTTGAAGCCTTCCGCGGACGCGTTGTTGCTCTGCACTTTAAAGGAAAGCTCGACGAGTTCGTCCGCGCCCCTTTGAGCTATGGAAGAACTGGCGACGAAGACCGATGGACGAACGTCCACTTCGACGCGGCGCTCGACTTCGTAGTTCGCGCGGCCCTCGATCCGCAACGTCACGGGGATCACGCGCATACCCGTCTTCATGGTGGAGCGTGGCCGGATCTGGAACTGGAAACTCTTCGTCTCGCCGGGTTGCAATTCGACGGTCTCGAATTTGTCGAAGGCTTTCGCGTCGTCGCCGATATCCTTGCCGTTGGTGTCTTTGAACCGGGCGTCACGGGTGACGTCCATGGCGTCGCTGGCGCCCTGAAGCGGTATCTGTAGATTGACGCGGATGGGAACGTCGAAGGTATTCGTGACCTGCAGCGCGCGGGAGTTGTCGCGCTCCTCGGCGTCGACCACCGGGTTGTCGAGCTTGACGCTCAGCGTGGTATTCATCAGGCGCGAATCGATACCGGTGATGAAGATCGGCATCGAACCGCTGCCGAGCCGCTTTGCCGGAATCATCACGTCGATGGATCCGGACTCGGACTTGATGCCCATCGCGTTCACCTTCATGGCTGAAGGCAGAGGCACCTTGTTCCCCATCAGGTCGACGCGGAAGGCGTCGTTGCCGAACGGAAGCTTAACCGTGGTGTCCTGCTCGCCAGGGAACACAATGAAAGTCAGCTCTTTGCCATCCTGGCTACGGAAGAAATCGTGCTTCAATCCACCCTGCAATGGGAGCTTGAGGCCGGGCACATGCTGCTTGCCCGAGAGCGCGCCGTTGAGCGTGCGATAGGCATAGAACGCGGGGAGCGCATAATTGTCGCGCGAAAGCAGACCGTCGGGTTCCTCTGAAGAACTGCGCAGACGATTCACGAAGATGCGCGAAAACCCAAGGCTCTTGGCCATCACGACCTTTTCGGTAAGGTCCGTGAGCTGCATGCCGAAGTCCACGTCTTCGTCCTCGTCCACGCGTTTGATCTCGATCACCAGCGTATGGTCCGCGTGTTTGGAGTACGCTCCCGCGAACGACGCGAAGGGAACGGTGCCGCCGCCGATCAATGTCCGGGCATTGGCGAGCGATGACGGGGCGTCATCGCCCAGCACGTTTTCGAAACGCGCCATACGGTCGAGGTAATCCTTGAGCGCGGTCTTGGCGTCTTCCACCGTGAGGTTAGCCGGCAGGAAGAACGAGACCCGTTCGTTCTTCTTGAGCAATACGAGCGGCTGTTTGGCGTCTTCCAGAGCTTTGCGTTCGTCAACCTTGAGACCGTTTTGAAGCGCGTCGTTGACCTCTTTGGCCTGCGCCGCGAGCGCAGCCTTCCAGCGTTGGTCATGGAAGCTGCGAGTCATGGCTTCGAGAGCGCCTTGCTGTTCCGTCCCGGCGAGAAGCCGCACGGGAAGTTCGAGTTGCGCCCACTCATGGCCGTTTTGCTTTGAGACATCGCCGATATTGTCGAGGGCCTGCGCCGGACGTCCGGAAAAATCGACGTAGCTCATGTCGCCGCCCGCTCCGGCCTGATAGCTGTCGAAGCGGTCGCGCCAGTGCGTCTGGGCGACGGTGATCAGCTCGCGCCATTCATCGCGCGACGTATCGGAATACACCGGGCTCGCGCCGTCTTGACGGTAGAGCGTATCGATGACATCGGGGATGTCGGCAAAGATGCCGGTCTTGTGAACGCGGGGCAGAGCGCGCAGCAGATAGTCGAACTCGGTCACATAGGACTGGTTCGCATAGCTCTTCGCGTCAACCATGGTCCCATCCGCGAAGAGCGGCACGGCGATGCGGCCAATGCCGAGCTTGTCGAGAGTGTCGAAAACGCGAAGCTGTTTGGTCGATGCATGATCGAGCACAACGCCGAGTTCTCCGGTAGCGCCTTCCTTGAGCAACGATTCCGGAATGAATCCGATCTTGAAGCGCCGGTCGACAAGGGGTTCGGCTTCATCGACGTAGCGCAATTTGAAATGCACCTCGAAGTAGCCGTACTTGGTGCTCAAGGATTGTGTGCCGGATCGGGTCTCCTCCAGCAGCCTGTCGAGCGTGATTCTCGGGACGACGCCGCTTCCGCTGATGTTGCCTTTATCATCTGAATAGACGATATCGCCAAGTCCCTTCTCACCAAGCGTATCGGCGGCAAGCACCTCGCGCCCCATAAAGTCCTTAAGAACGACCTCGAAATGGTAGCCAGCGCGCTTCCTTGCCAGTCCTCCGACAGTGGGCTCGATTGACAGGTGATATTTTTGGCCCGCAGGCGGATCCTCAGGGAAGTAAAGGATACCCCGGCCTTGGAGGATTCTTTCGTAGTCCATTTGGCCGCCAGACAACAAGGACTTCGCAGGGTCATAATTCTTCTGCACAAGTTTCAATGTCACCTTGGGGTATTCGCGCAATTCCACCGCGTCCACCAGTACCTTCGCGTGATACGACGGCTCGGTGCCCTCGACGACGACGGCGACCTTGACAAAAGCGATGTCCTTTCGCGGACGCTTGTCCAGTGCGGCGATCCCGCCTTTTCCTTCGTCCGTCAGCCTGAGGTCGTCGCCGCGGAATTCGTCGAGATCGATCTGCTCGTTGTACCAGAGATCTGTCGCCTTGACATTGCGCCAGCCGATGCTGCGCTCGGCATCGCCACGGTAGGGTGTGCGCAGGACGTTGTTGCCTTCTGTCGTCAGCAAGCCGTCGATCGTCACCGGCCGGTACTCTAAGTCATAGAGCATGAGTTCGAAGTAAGCGCGCATGCCCTCCATCTGTTCTGTGTGGAGGCCGCCACGGAAGACGTAGGCGTGGCCGCTTTCGAGGCGGAAGGAGTTACGCGTCGTCAGACGGACATTGAAGCCGTTCGGTTCGATCTGCAGGCTGCGCTCGCCCTTCCTGAAATCCACGGTGTTGTACGAAAGCTTGCTCCAGGGCTGGAACCCACGCGCGGGGTCGAGCGTGCGCTCCCACATCGGCGGGGGGACTTCTCCCGCTTCGGCGCTCTCAAAATCATCCTGAAAGAAATCCTCGAGGCGCGCGATCTTGAAGTCCTTAAAGTAGAACTTTCCATGACTCGTCACGTTGTTCAGGCGCACCTCGAGAGAAAGACCGTCCACTGCCGGCGGGATGTCGCGCAACGTGAACTTGAAGTTCTTCCAGATGCCGCCGGTGTCTCCCATAACCCGGTTGCTTTGCATTTCGCTGCCTCCCGGATCGCGGGCGAACTCGAACGGCACCCACTCGCCTTGTTCGTATTCGGGCGGGAGCGGGGGCATAGCGGCGTAGAGGGGGTCGCCTTCGTCGTCGAGAGGCACGAAACGCAGCCACGCGTACTGGCTATCCATGTTTTCGGCGTAGTACGAAAAGCTCATCTCATAGGTGGCGCCCTCTTCGAGGGCGATGGCCGGTTCGAGCTCGTTATCGGTCACGATACGGAGGTTCAGACCGCGGTTGTTGACATCGTTTTGAAAGTCGTACTCGCGCCCGTCGGACTCCTCGGTCGAGCCGCGCAGATGGATCAGCTCGTAGAGCCAGTTGAGCTTGGCGTGCTTGTCGGACGCGATGCGGTGCAGAACCTCGAGGTATCCGAGGCCGTCCTTGCTGGTGGCGAGCAAGGCGCGCATGGCGGCTTCCGACGCCTCTTTGAATTCAGCTTCGCCCGTCGCGTTACGGATGCGCGCAAGTTCCTCGGTCGCCTTTGCCGAATCGGAGGGCGAGAGGTACTTCATCACGGAGGCCTGCACGATGGCGCCGGCCGCTTCCATGGCGTTGCCCTCGTCGCGAATCACCTTCTCCGTCGCCGCGATTTTGGCGATGGCCGCATTGCGGTGCAGCTTGGTGAGGGATTCCATCTCAGCCCCGCACATCACGAGAATCACGAAATCATTGAGGTAGGTATCGAAGTGGTCTTCCTTGAGCTTGCCGTCGTAGGCAAGTAGGGTCATTTCGTCGATCACGCGCTGCGCTTCCGCGCGGCGAATTTCTTTCAGCAGCCACGCCGCTTTGTGAGCATAGTCGTAACGGGTCGCGCCGAGGGTTTCGAGGGCGCGGATCGAGGCCGTGCCGAGTTTGAAAAGCCGCTGCTCCGCCTCCGGCCACAACTTGTCCCACTTGCGCGGGTCGGGCTGCACGGGGATACCGCGACTCAGCCCGCCGTCGGCGGTCATGGCATCGCGAGTGGCTTGTTCCAGTTCGTCGTAACGGGCGTTGAGCCAATCGACCCAGGCGATCAGCTTCGGGTGATTGGCGTGGGCAACGCCGCGCTCTTTCATGTCGTCGTGGACGGCCTTCAAGCTCGCCTTGGCTTGCGCGCCGAGTTGCAGGGCTGCCAACGCTTCCGCCGTAAATCCCTTAGGGTCTTTGAGGGTTCCTTCAGGCAGATCCACCGGCGTGCGTTCAAGCACGCCCTCGAGGATGCGGCGTTCGAAGGCTATGCGGGTCGAGGCGGAAATTTCGGCCTCGATGGCGCGATAGGGGCGCATGTACGGGAGCGCCACCTTGCCGAACTCATAAAGCGCGAGGTCCTTGATGTCCCATGACTCGGGCTGGGTGGAGTCGACGGGAATAATCGAATTGGGGTCTTCGACGATAGCTTTGATGCGTTCGCGCGCGGGGTAGCGGTAGCTCCACTCGGCGCCGATGGCGAGGCCTCCGCCAAGATCGTCGTCCAGCTCGATAACGCCGGCACGCTCGAGTTTGTTGCCGTGGAACCGGTAATGCTCGCCCGAATCCACTCCCACGGCAAAGTCCGAGGAGTACTCAATGCCGAAATGACTAAGGGATTTGACCGGACCGCTGGCCAAAAGTTGATCGATGCCGAGAATTCCGCCTTCCGCGTCGACGCGATGATACTCCCAGCTCCCGCCGCGTTTCTCGCGCGTGGGCGCTACGAACCCGAACTGGTAGCGCTCGGCCACGTGCTGGGCAAAGGCGCTTGAAGCGACGAGCGGCACGAGCGCCGTCAACAGGCATTTCAGCAAGGAGAGCTTTCTCATGCGGTCTTCCTCGGCCATGACTTCACAAGCCAGTCTTTGACGCGTTGAACGGCCATGCGTACAATCGCTGGCGCATGGGCCATTTCTTCAACGGGACAGAGTATTCCTTAGTGGGTAAAATCGGCTTTTCGGGGAAGGGGAGTTGAGTGTTTTTCAAAATTCGGCGGCTAATTTTCGCGACGGCCCTACCCGTTGTCTTGATTTTGATCCAAGGGTGCGTCGAATCGCCGCCATCCGCTACAACCTTCGTCTCTTTTTCGAGCCACGTGCAGGCCAAGGATTACGACAGCGCATGGGGCATGCTCACGGCTGAGTCTCAGAGCAAACTCCGCAATAAGGAGAAACTCCAAAAGCTTTGCGAGGGCCCCCTTGCCACAATCTTCGCCAAAGACGCCCGCGCCGAAGTGAAGCTCGCCTCGTACCGCGAGGATAAGAAGATCAACGAAGGACAAATTTTCATCTACGACGCCAACGGCGTCGCCATCGGCGGTGAGCGCGGCACATGGACCGTCCGCGAAGAAAGCGGCGAGTGGAAAATCTTCTGGACGCTCACGACCAATCCGGCAGACGCCGGCGCCGGGAACATCGGGAATTAGCGTATGGGAGCTGACCAACGCGGGCGAGTGGTTCGGCTTCACGGAAAAACCGCGGTCGTCAGTTCCAACAAGATCGAATACGCCTGCCGCGTCGCCGGAAAAATGAAGCAGGGCAAGCGCACGAGCCGCAGTCCCGTGGCTGTGGGCGATTGGGTGCGCTTCGAACAGGAGGCTCACAGTCTCGAAGACGGCGAAGGCCCCGCCGGAACGATCGTCGAAATCGAGGATCGCAAAACCTGCCTCTCGCGCTCGTCCGCGCATAACACGCGCCTCGAACAAGCCGTCGCCGCCAATGTCGACCAACTGGCGATCATGGTCGCCGCCAACGATATCGAACTGCACCTCGGCCTTGTGGATCGCCTGCACGTGGCGGCGTGTATGGCCGGACTTACTCCGATCCTTGTGGTCAATAAGACCGATCTGTGCCCACGGCAAGACGCGGCACAACGTGTCGCGCCCTATGAGCGATTTGGATTGCAGATCGTCTACGTTTCAGCGCAGACCAAAGAGGGGCTCGACGAATTGCGTGACGTCCTCAAAGATCGCACCACCGTCTTCGCGGGACCGTCGGGCGTCGGCAAGTCCACCTGCCTCAACGCGCTTGATCCCTCGCTGACGCTCCGCACCGGCGATGTCCGCAAGAGTGGAGCGGGAAAGCATACGACAACGAGTGTCAGCCTCCTCCCGCTACCCTGGGGCGGGTACGTGGTGGACACGCCGGGGGTGCGTGAATTTGGGCTATGGAATATTCCAAAGGACGAGTTAGGCCTGTGGTATCCCGACTTTACGAACTATCGTACCGCCTGCCGCTACCCGGGCTGCACGCACACCCATCAACCGGAGTGCGCCGTGCGGACGGCTTGCGAGCGGAACGAGATCGACCGGGGACGTTACGAACGCTATGTGGAGCTTCATCACCAGCTTGTTCAGGAAGAAGAAAGCACCCGCTATTAGGGCGGGAACGCTCGCCGCTCTCTGGCTGATTCTCTGCTGTGTTCATGCCGCCGCGCAAGACGCCCCGCCCGCGGAATCTGAGCCATCGGCAGAAGCCGCCCAACCCGCCGAATCGACGGAGCCATCGGGCGAAACGCCGCCAACAGAACAGGGCGACGAACTGATTATCGAACTGACGGGGTCGGATGATGTTGACGCCGCATGGGAGTTGGCCCGCGACGCCGACGGCAAGATCGCTGGTGTTTTCCCCTCGCCCATCCGCGTCGAATACAAGGCGGCATCGCTGTTGCTGCTCGCCGACTCGGCCGTCATCTGGGTGACGCCGAGGGAGAAGCGCGAGGGCGACGTCCTCGATCTCGCCGACGATTTTTTGAACAACGTCGAATCCATCGAAATCTACGCCGAAGGAAGCATCTGGCTCCGCTATGGCGAGGACACCGCGATTCAGGCCGACCGCCTCTACCTCGACCTCGCCAAAGGCGCGCTCAAGACCTATTCCATGCGAGGCGTGATCGATGGCCCCCACGCCCACAGCGACCCGAAAGTGCTGCGCGAGCGTTCGCTCCTGCTTGACGAGACGACGGAGGATGACGACGGGATCAACCCATTCCGGATCGAAGAGAGGCGTTTTCTCTTCCTGCGCGCAAAGAAACTCAAAATTTTCGAGCTGACTCCCGACAGCTCGGGCAGAACCGTGGTCGAACTGGAGGACGGGCGCGTCACGGGAAATTCCCTCGCCGTGCCGAGTTACGCCATGGGCGCTGACCGTATCCGCATCGAGTTGACACGTTTTCGCCGCACCCTCACACTCGACGATCCGTCAGTCTACCTCTACGGCACACGCATCTTCACGTTGCCGATTACCAACTATCTCTACGACCTCGACAGCGAGTTTCCCCGCACACGCTTCACCCTCTCCGACTCCGATGCCTTCGGCTCAACCTTTCGCTTCCAGACCGATGTGATTACCGCTTATGACTTCTTCTTTGACCCGCAGCCAACCTTTCGGCCTTTCCAGTTTTCGCCCCAGATTGACACGTTCAGCGAGCGCGGCGTTGGCCTCGGCGCGGAACTCTTCACCGGTAGAGAACGGGACTTCGGCGATGACGCCGTTCTTTGGATGCACGGCTACCATATCCGTGACGATGGCGACCGGCGCGAGGTCGCGCGCGACCTCGGCTACTTTCCGCTGCGCTCCGCCGATCGAGGGCGTTTCCTCGCCTACGGCCGCGCGAGCTTTCCCGAGGCGTTTCAACTGGAGGGAAATGTCCATTACGCCAGCGACCCGGCCTTCATCGAGGAATTCGAACGCGACGAGTTCAAGGAGAATTACCCGCGGCGCACCTTCATCTTCGGCCGGAAGGATTTCCTTAGCCATTCGTTCTTCATCGACGTGTCGCCCCGTATCCGCCCATTCACTGATGAGGTCGAGCGCCTTCCTGTCGCAGGTTTTATGACATGGCGTGAGCCGGTCGGGCCGCGCTCACTCGGCTTGTTGATGAGCGCCGACGGCACGGCCGGTTATTACCGTATCCAGACCGCTGATCACGATCATCCCTTCAACAACTATGACTTTCTGCGCGCCGATACGAAGCTCTTGCTTTCCCGGCCGATGGACTTCGGCCTGTTCAGCCTCGAACCCGGCTTTGGACTGCGCGTGACCGCCAGCGACAGGAAAGTCACGGCCGCCAACAACCCCCTCTACGATCCTTTGCTCGGGTTCGCGCCGCCCGCGTTCGGGACGGCGGAAGTCGGAGAAGATATCGCTTCCCGCATCCAAACTGTCGGTTACCTCGATTGGCAGACCAACTTCGTCCGCACCTGGCCCGGGGAAAAGGGAGGACTGCTCGGACTCAACGGGCTGCGTCATATCGTCACGCTTCAAAACCGCTGGGAAAACGTGTTCTCAAGCAGCGCGTCCGCGAGCGACTTCCTTCAGACTGACGAAGTTTCAGCGCTTGACCCCGCCCAACGCCTGACCATGAGCGTGCGCAACCGCTTTCAAACTCGCAGGCGCATTCCGGGAACCAACACATGGCGCACCGAGGACATGCTCGACGTGCTGGCAGCGCTGCCCGTCTACCCCAACAGTGCGCGCGACAACGGCGGCGAGCGCCTCGGCGACCTCGAAATCTCCGCTGCCGCGAAGCCTCACCCCTATGTTCGCGTGCAAAGCGGAACATTTTGGGACACACGCGAGTTCGAATGGCGGCGTATCTATGGAACGGCCCGCGTCAACGTGCGGGAAGACCTCGCACTCAACCTCCATTGGCGGTTGATGGAGAGCCGCCACGAAGTGATCGGCGCGTCGTTTGAGACGTTGTTAAGCCATAACTATGCCATTTCTGCGCGGCAGGATTACGATGTCCGCGCCGGGAAATTCCGCGACACGGTTCTCACGCTCGCGCGCCATACCCTCGACGCCTTCGCCATCAATTTCACCGTGCGTCGCGACGCCATTCTCGAAGACTTGAATTTCGGCCTAAGCATCAGCGGCCAATTCGGCCCGCGCCGAAAATAGATCGGGCGCTGATTTTTCAATTTTGAAATTCATGTCGAATTCGCCATAATCGTGTTTTGTGTTTTTGTAAACGCGGAGATCCCGTCTATGGCTGACGCCCTTCACGAACGCTTGCGCGCGCTCGTCGAGTGCCATGGGCAATCGGAAATCGCCCGCCGCACGGGCGTCTCTCCCACCAATATTCATCACTACCTCAAGGGTACGCGCGTGCCCGCAAAGTTTTGCCAGGCGCTCGTCGAAGCTTTCGGCGTCAACCCCGCATGGCTCCTGACGGGGCAGGGCGCGCCGTATTTGTCCGATGTCGGACACGACACTTCCGTTCTTGCCGGGCGTTTTCTCGAATTGGTCAACGCCATTAACGCCGTCACGAAACTCCGGCTCGGATCGCTGGCCGGCAAGGAGCGGCAAAAAACTTTGCGTGAATTGAGCAACGCATTAGGCGAATACGAATCCCGGCGCGCCAACCTGCATGACAAGACGGCGGCGATATTCACGACGCTGATCGGCCAGTTTGAGGGAGCGCTCGCGTCGGGGGAGAGGAAGACCGGCGAAGCGTTGATTCCGGGGCTCGAGCAGGCCGCGCGCCTGTGCGATGAACCTGCGCTGCAGGAGCGCTACCGCCTTGCCCGCGCCCGCCTCGAAATCGCCCGTCAGGATACGCCTAAGGCGGCCGAATTGCTGCGCGATGTGTTGCGTAGGCGCGCCGCCGACGGCACGCTTTCCGACACGACGCTCATGTCCATGGCGGCGTCGCCCCTGATGACGATCAGCGCGCTCGGCGCCAATAGCGACGCCCTGCGTATGTGCAAGGCACTGCTCGATCTTCATGGCGACAGGGGAGAAAAAGGTGACGGCGCCCGCACGGCGCTCGAGATGGTGCGCGGCGTGTTCGAATTGCGCGATGGCGACGCGCTCGATGCTATAGACACGTTTGCGCGCACCTTCGCTTCCCTCGAGCCCGATGACCGCTTCAGCCACCGGCATACGGTGCAACAAGCACTCGTCTTCACCGGACTTCAAAGCGTGGAGGATGTCATCGGCGCGGACAGGGAACTGTTCGCGTCGAACGCAGGCGCTTCCGAGCCGAGGCTGAGCTTCATCTCCACCACGCAGATGCAAATCGTCTATCTGCTTGCCGCCTGGACCGAGAGCCCCCGTACCATCGCGCGAGCGCTCGATACGTACAAAGAGATCGAACGCGAAGGAGCCGAGGCCGGCGCGTCGTATATCGTCGAATATCTCCACGATCTGCATGCCGCGCTCGAGGGCGACCGCAAGACGGCGGCTCGCTTCGATCAACGTCACGTCGACGTCGCCGACAACCCAACGCGGACATTCTCGATCGTCGTGTGCCAGTGCCACCTGCACCGCAGTTGCGGCGATATGAAGCAGGCCCGCAAAGCGCTTGAACGCGCAGCGGCCTTGCATCAACGCCTTTCCGAATCTCGCCTCACGCCGCACGTGATGTTTGCGGCCCAGCACTGGCGCAACGTGCTCGTATTGCTCGACGGTTCCAAGACCAAGGACGAGCGGACTCTCTGCGCTCAAGGACGTGACTTCTTTAACCGCCACGCCGCCAAAGGCTTTGCCATTTTCCGTGAATACTTGGCTTAAACCTGCTTATCGAGCCATTGGGCGGATTTACAAATCTGTAAACCATTTCGCTGCTTCAAGATTTCAAAAAACGAAATATTCGCAAAGGCTCTTCCCGCGCGTCGATCGCGTCGCGCTCCCGTATCCTTAAGCGTGTTGTGCAATCCCTCGGGCCTCGTGCGACTATGAGGAGAGACGGTATGCGAACGATAGCGTGGTTGATGGGTGCGGCGGCGCTGTTTGCGTCGGGCGTCATGGCGGCAAGTCTCAACATCGCAATAGAGAGAGATTCTTTACACGCGATGGAAACGCAAGTTCGTATGATGCCGTTTCGCATCAACGGTGGCACAGCACCGTACGCCTTCGAAGACGAAAATGAAGGTGCAGACACACTTCATACCTATGGTCCTTGGCCATCGTGGGTATGGGTAGAGCCGACCCCTGACCCCGACCAGTTTGTATTGGTTGCTGACATTCCAGACGGAGCGGCAATCGAAACCAATGTCAACTTCAATGCCGATAGAAACCGCGGAACACACTTTGTCAAATTGGGAATCACGGACGCCGCCGGGAACGCCGGAGACGCCCACGTCAATTTCTATATCTATGAGACCGTACGTCTTGAAACATCGCGCATTCCCACTGCCACCGAGGGCTACGCGTACAATACCAACGTGATTCCCCTGCTCGAAGCAGGCAGCGCCGGCGTCGCTCCAAGGCAACCGCGGGCCCCCTTCACATTCGAGGCGATAACCGCCCTGCCGGATGGGATGACGATGTCGCCGGATGGTGCCGTCTTTGGAACACCAACTACCGGCACAGCGTCCGGCTCCCCGTACATGATCGATGTCGAGATTACCGAATATTATGACCAATCTTCCAACCATCGCTTCAGCGTCGTCGAGTCTTTCGAATTTGTCGTCCTCGCCGCGGACTTCAATCTCTTGACCACCACGCTCCCCGAAGGTGAAGAGGGCGTCGAGTACCCGCCGACACAACTCGACATGGAGGTGAATGAATTCGAATACTTCACCTTCCAGGCAACTGGCGGCCTGCCTCCCGGCATGAGCCTCTCTGAAGACGGCGTTCTGAGCGGTATTCCATACTGCGGCGGAGCCGAAGGCTCGAACTGGCGGATCGATGTCAATATCAACGCCTACGCCTCCGAACTCTCCGACCCGGTCACCGTTCCATACGCCTTCGAACTGGCAATCGCGGGCCCGCTGCTCACCATAGACATGGCAATGCTCCCAACCGCGACCGTGGGCGTGTTTTATCGTGAATCACTCTTGGCGGATGGTTTCAGCGGCGAGGTGAACTGGCGTTCGTCGCCCCTGCCCAGCGGTCTCTCCGTCGCCCGTCACCACGCCGTCGGCTGGGTGATCGAGGGAACACCCTACCCCGGCGCCGAGGGCGGCTACGCCATCGCCCTCACGCTTGAGGAATCCGACAGCTACGGCAGCCATAGCGTAACCACATCCGTTGCATTCAATGTTGAAAGGCCTTACACGCCTGGCACGCTCAATATCCTCACCACTTACCTGCCGCCCGCCCGCGAACACGAGAAATATACCCCGGTGAAACTCGAAGCCAGCGGCGGCAGTGGCGCGCCATGCAACTTTGCGGCTGAAGGCCTGCCCACCGGGCTCGAAGTCATCAATGGCGGCTCGGGAGGATCGTGGATCATCGGAACGGCATGGATCAAAGCCGGCGGACAGTACACTGTGGTGATCACCGCGACCGATACGGTCTCAGGCGAGCAAACGTCATCGGCGCTCTCGCTCCTCGTGCTCGAACGCGAATCGAGCGCACCGGAAACTCCCGCGAGCGTAAAGCCATTCGATACCGCGCCGCTCGTGGGCGCAGCTGCTGGCGGGTGCGCGCTGAATGGAAGCGATTCCTTAGCCGCATGGGTGATGTTGATCCTCGTTCTTGCCCTCGCCTCCCGCAGGCGGCGGACTGTCCAATAATCTTTCCGGCATTTCTCGTCAGTTGATTCCTGCCAATAGAACGTATGATCCGACGGATATGCGCACGTTCGTTACGAACGCGGGTCTTGTTGCACTCGCACTGGCCATCCTGACCGGCGCGAACGGCGATTCTGCGCCTGTCTCCGATCAGGTGCTTACGGAACTGGAGGCCGCCAATCGCGCGCGTTCCGGCCTCACGCGGGAAGAGGCGGAATGGCAGCGCGAGAAGCAGCGCCTCGAACTGTTAGCCTCCACGCTCGAAAACGAAATCACGAAGCTCAATAAGGAACGCAAAGATAGCGAAGCCACGCTCGAAATCTTGCGCCGCGAGGCGTCCAACGACCCCGGCGATGCGCGCCTGCATGAGCGCACGGAACTTGCGCGCGAGTGTGCTCAAGTCATCGATGACCGTCTCAATACTCTGAGTGCCGAAACACCGCCGGGAACGATCCCTGATCCATCACCAACACAGTCCGAACCTATCGCACTTCTCGAGTCTGCGGGCAAGCGTTTGGGAGAAGCCGAGCGGCGCGCCGGGCAATTTGCCGTGGAAGTCGTCACCGGACGGCTGGGCGAGCATGAGCGGGCGGTCAAACTCCTGCGCCTTGGGGGCGCTGCTGCGTGGTGGATTTCGCTCGACGGCAAAGAGGCAGGTTCTGCAGCCATGCAGCAGGGCACTCTTGTTTTGAAGCACGCCAAAGATGAGCAGGAAGCCCGGAACATCCGTGAAGCCGTCGAAATAGCGGAAGGACTTCGCGAACCACGTTTCGTGATATTGCCGGTGCGGGAGTTCGAGATCGCGCGGGGGGAGAAAACCCCGTGACGATCCGCACACTATTACTTGCAGCGCAAATCCTCTTCGCGGCGACGCTCGCCGCAGACGACGCCATCCTTGAATCTGCTCGCGCGAAACGAGCCGGGGCCGAGCGCGACCTCGCCACGTTTCGCTCGCAACGCATCGAAGAGGAAAAGCAGCTCAACCAGCAAATCAACGCTCTCTACGGCAAACTTGCCGTCGCCCGTAACGAGCACGCTGCAACGGATGAAAAACTTCGCACGTTGCAGGCCGACGTTGACCGTGCGCGCCGCGAACGATCGACAGTGATTCAAAAGGCCACGGCGCTCGAGCGCGCGCTCTCCGCCTGCGCGGGTATTGCGCTGGCCGTGACAGACGACGCCGCCGCGTTCAAGTCGGACATTCTCTCCGGTGTCGATGCGCGTCTTGACCATGTTAAAAGATCGTGCAGCTCCCGAATGACGGCCGAGCACGTTTTCGGGCGTACGGGCGCCTCCATCAATGTTCCTGTACTTCATATCGGAGAGGCATACCACCTCGCTTGCGGCGCTACCGATGATACGCGCGGGCTGCTCGTTTCGCTTGGCGACGGCAAGTGGCAAGTAAGCGGCGAGTTCCCGCGCGAAGCCCACGGCATGCTCGCGGCCGCTATGGCGTCGGACAAGATCGACGCGCTTCCTTTCGACATCAGCGGCTCGCTCGCCCGAAGGCCGGCGGCCAAGGAGCAATCCTTTTGGGAATGGATCGAGACAGGCGGGTTCTTCTGTTGGCCGATCCTCGCCCTCGGCGTGCTCGGTCTGCTGCTTTGCATCGAGCGAGCTACGACGCTCGTGACCCGTTGGCCTGCTATACGAACCTACGCCGAACAAGCCCTCGCCGGTTGCTCCACTATCGCGGGCGCCGAAGCCCGCGAATCGAAAATCGAATCCGTCTTGTTGGCTGTTGAGCCACGTCTCGAGCGTTCCATGACATTGATCGCAGCCGTGGCGGCCATCGCGCCCCTGCTTGGCCTGCTCGGAACGGTAACGGGCATGATCACGACCTTCGATGTGATTTCCGTCGAGGGGACTGGCGACGCGCGCAACCTTTCGGGCGGTATATCTGTGGCACTGATCACGACACAGCTCGGTCTGATGGTGGCAATCCCCATGGTATTGCTGCACGCCGCGTTCCGCCGTTTGGTTGAGCGGCGCGAAGCAACGCTCGAAGCCATGGCCGAAGCGGCCCGTGGGCCTTCGGCGCAATCGCCTCAGGAGGCATCGGCCCATGCTTGACGGCATCGTCCAGCTTTTTCGCGAGGGAGGCATCTGCGCCTATGCCATTGTCGCCGTCGGCCTGATTCTCTACGCGCTTCTCATCAACCGCGCCGTGAGTCTTTGTAGCGTCACGCGCCCTCGCGTGACGTCACAATCAGAAGATCAAGACGCCTTGCGGGGGCGTATGGCGCTCCAAACCCGACCTCCGACTCCGGACTCCGCACTCCGTACCCCGCACTCTTATCATCCCCACCTGATCCGCGCGTTGATCGCAGTCGCGCCGTTGCTCGGCCTGCTTGGAACGGTCAACGGCATGATCGCTACCTTCGACGGTCTGACTTCCGCGGGGGCGAGTGCTAGCCGTATCGGAACGGGCGTGAGCGAGGCATTGATCACAACGCAACTTGGCCTCACTGTCGCCGCCCCCGCGCTCTTGATCGAATGCCTGCTCTCGCGCCGCGCAAAGAAACTTCGGGGGGCGGCATGAGACGCAGGCGCATATTCGGCAAAGACCGCGAACATGCTGGCGCTGGCGTGGATATGGCGCCGCTGATCGATATGGTGTTTATCTTGTTGATCTTCTTCGCGGTGACCACGAGCTTTTTGAGTAATAGTGGCGTCGAGATCGAGCGGCCAGCCAGCGACCGCTCGAAACCTTTCAGCGATAGCGCCGTGAGCATCGCGGTCACGAAACAGGGCGACGTCTTCCTCGACGGCCAGCGTATCAACGCGGATGACAGTTTTGCCATCCGGACGGCGCTGGAGCGCTCTGGCGCGAAGCGCGTGCTGCTCGAGGGCGACCGCGAGGCGCAGATGGGAATCGTGCTCAAGGTGTATGACGCATGCTTTGCGGCTGGCGCGGACGACGTCAGCATTGCGGCGAACAAACGATGAACGAGCGGAAAACGAAACTCGTGCGGTACGGTATCGCGTTTCTCGCAAGCGCGGGCGTCAATCTCATGTTACTGATGCTCATCGTCTCGTTGACCGGAGAAGCAACGGAGCCAGCGGTGTTGATGGCAAAACCATCTATTCGAATGGCGCAAACGGCTACGGATCCAAGCGAATCCGAAATGCCTCCATCGCCATCCACGTCGCAAGGAAAGAATGTTTCGATCGCTGCGCCGTCCGCGCTCGAACTGCCTAACCATGGCGAGGCAGAGGCCCTCCACCTTCCTGCCTATACGCCGGAACTGGCAGAAACGGTTGCGCCGTCATTGGGAAGCGCGTTGATCTCGCCGGGCCGCTTGCCAGCCTTTGAGCCACCGGCTGCCCCGCGCATTGAGCCTGCCGGGCCGCTCGTGATCCCAAACCTGAGTGACTTTTACCCCGAGGGCGCAACACGCGACGGCATCGAAGGCCGGTCGCTGGTGCGTATACGTGTCGGTGTCGACGGCAAGATCGTTTTTGCCGAAACCGTCGATAGCTCGCCCGAAGGTGTGTTTGACGAGGCCGCCAAAGAAGCATGCCTACATGGCGTGTCCACGCCCGCGAAGCAGGATGGAGTACCGGTGGAATCCGAACGCATCGTCGAACTGGAATGGTCGCTGGGAGACAGGAACAAATGAAACGGCTCTTGACCATATTCGCCCTTCTCCTGCTGCCAGTACTCATCGTGGCGCAAAGCAAGCAGCCGGCGCAGGAATTAGCGGCGTTGCTCGAAAAGGTCCAAACCGCGCTCGACGAAGGCCGCGCTCAAGCGGCCGTCGATTTGCTCAACGAATGGAAGGGCGACGATCACGCCCATCGCCAATTATTACTTGGCCACGCGCGCATGCGCCTCGAACAACACGCGCAGGCTCAAGACGCCTACCGGACAGCCCTCAACCTCGACCCGACACTACGTCCGGCGACGCTCGGCCTCGCCAACTGCGCGCTCGCGGAGCAACGTTGGAAAGATGCGCTCGCGCTGCTTGCCCCCGTCATCGACATACGCACGGCGGACGCGGGCGAGATATCGGCCTATGCGCGCGCTGCCTATGAGACCGGCGATTTTCGCCTCTCGGCCTTGATCGTCGAGCAGGGGATGCTGCGCTTCCCTGCCGACATGGCGCTGCGCCGCCTTGACCTCAGCCTGCTCAACAAGCAAGAACGCTTCGACGAAGCGCAGGACGCCGCTCTTGCGTTGCTGCGCGAATCCCCTGCCGAGAGCCAATTGTGGAATGCGCTCGCATTCGCCGCGCGCGAAACATCGAACGACGAGCGTTCGCTCGCCGCCATCGAGGCGGCCGCCCTGCTCGCGCCAAAGGACATCGTCGCGCAGCAGCGGCACATCTCGGCGCAGCTTGAAGCAGGTCATGTTCGCGAGGCATTGGCGGCGTGCGTCGCCGCGACCGGGCAGGATTGGGCTAGCATATTCGACGCCAATCCCGGCTTCGCGGAGCTCTGCATCGCCGTGGCCGAGCGCGCCGAAGCGCTTTCCTTGGCGCGGGTATGGATCGATTCGATTCCCGCCGGCAAACGCAGCGCTCAAATTCTTCGACTCGCCGCCCGCATCGCCCTTCGCGCCAACGATGTTCCGGCAGCCGAAGCCGCGCTGAAATCTTTGATCGAAGCCGGGGCTGCCGACGCTAACGCCTATTGGTTGCTTGGTTCACTCCTTGAAAAATCCGAGGCACTCTCCGATGCCGAAGTGTATTACCGTCACGCCCGCGCGCGCGGCTACGACCTCGCGGCGCTATTCCTCGCGCGGCTGCAGCACAAGCTTGCCCGTACCGATGACGCGTTGAGGACGCTCAACGAATACATCGCCGACCATCCGGCGGACGAACAAGCCCGCGCGATGCTGAAGCTGCTTTTCGGTTCGCGTGAATAGTCGGGGAACGCGCCCCTATTTCGCCCGTGTCGTAAGCGTCTTGGTAAGCCTTTTCGTAAGCTTCTTCGTTAATTTCTTCGTAATCACGCGTGTTTGCTTGCGCTCCTTGACCTCTTGAAACTTCTTGTGGATCAGGTCGGGCGGAAGTTTGTAGGTCGCAAGAATCTCCGCGATCTTTTCGCCCGTGTGGCCGTCGCCGTAGGGCGGTTGCACCTTCTTGCAGCGCTCGATGAAGCGCTTGTCCTCGAAGCAACGCCGCAGCGTCAGTTCGATGGTCGCGACGTCGTTGGGTACATGCTTGACGTTGGAGCCGCACTCACGCCCCTCCTGACGTTCGCCGATGTTGACGACGGGCGTGCCGAAGTATCCGGCCTCGATGATGCCGCTCGACGAGTTGCCGCACATGGCGCCGGCGTGTTCCATGAGGCCGATGTAATCGCGGCGTTGCAGGCTCGGGAACAACTGGAACCCTCGGAGCGCCGTTTTTGCCCGTTCGAGCGCGGCGACGATCATCTCGCTTCCCGCGTCGTTGTTGGGATAGAAGGCGATCACGGGGCGGCCGATCTTGCCGAGCGCCTGCAGGGTCGTGTCGATATGCTTCTGCGTATTTTCAGGCGACGTGCTGACGGGGTGCTGGATCAGCAGGACATAGCCGCCGGTCTGCACTTTATAGCGCTTTTCGATCTCGTCCTTGCTCGCGCGATCGGCGCCGAGCAGTTCGTCCACGCCAGGCGCGCCGGTAAGATGCACATGGGCGGGTTCCTCGCCCATTTGCAGGATGCGTTTCATCGCCCCCGGCGTCGCCGGAAAATGGATATGCGCGAATTTGGTAAGTGCGTGGCGCATGGATTCGTCGTAGCCGCCTCGCGTCACGTCGCCGCCATGGATATGGGCGAGCACACGCCCGGTGAGGGCGGCTGCCACGCCTGCGCCAAAGGTTTCGACGCGGTCGCCGAGCACCAACACGATTTCCGGATCAAGCTTCTGGAACACCGCCGACATCTCTTTGATGCCGCGCGAAACGGTGGTCGCCATGGCTTTGCGGTCGTCGTCGCGCTCTTCCATGATCGGCACCTCGGCGGCGATCGGGACGCCGTCATCGGTGATGAGTTTCATAGTGAAGCCATAGCGCTTGAGCAGGTGCATGCCGGTGACGACAAGTTGCATCTCGACGTTGTTGTGCTTCTGCAATGCGTTGATGGTGGAGCGCAGCAAGCCGTACTCGGCGCGCGTACCGGTGATGACCGCGATGCGGCGTTTCACGAAGCTCTCCTCATCACAGCGCTGAATCCACCCACAACACGAGGCGAACAGGCGCGGATCATGCCACAGGCGAGCCACGAGGCATAGTGGCAATGGGAGTGGAACGTCAAAGATCACTTGTCTGTTCGATCGATTTCTTTTGTTCGTCTCGTATTTCCCCCAACGCCCTCCGCAGCTCAGACGTTCAACTGCTTAGACGCGCGTCAGACTCTCTCGACTGCAATTCCGTGTTGGTGGACTCAGAACACTTTGCTGGGAAAGGGAAGATTATGCACCGGAAATATCTTGTCCGTCTCACGCTGCCGGCCGTTGGCGCGGCAGCGATACTCCTGCCCGCGCTCGCCTGGCGCGATGTCACGGGGGTTCACGCTCAAAACAGCGACCCGCTGGAACAGCGATTGAGGACGCCGGAAGGACGCCTCGAATGGAGCGGCGCCAACGTCAAGATGACGGACTACGTTGAAGTTTCTCTCGAAAAACTCATGGCGGTGTATAGCACGAGCACGGGACGAGCCGTGGCAATGCAGGGCCAAATGTTAAAAGGAAAGACCACATCCTTCTTCGCGCCCGCCACCGGCCTTGAAACGAGCGTCGAGAGTCTTTTACGAACGGCGCTTGCGACGCATAAACTCGCTTTGCTCTCGCGCGGCGCTTTCGACGAAATCGCTCCTGCCAGTGACGGTATAACCGGCGCCATTCCCGTTGAGGAAAACGAGCTCGCTTCCATGAACCCACTTGCCTTCGTGGCAACCGCAAAACATTTTCGGCACGTTGACGCGGTCCACGCGAGGGCAGTCCTCATGAATATGGTGACTCGCAATGCAGGCACCGTCCTTCCTGTGTCCTTTGGCGCCAATGCAGTGTTGATCGTTGACTATGCCGAGTCCGTCCAACGCATCCTGAAATGCGCCGATATGCTCGACCAGCCGGGGACGACCATCGCCGGCAGCCCGACGGGCTATCTCGGCGTATCGCTCAAGGAATACATGGAGTCCGGAACAATCGTCGGCGCGATCATTACGGAAATCAACCCGGGCAGCCCCGCCGGCAAGGTCGGGTTGAAAACCGGCGATATCATTCTCGAAGTTGACGGCGAAGCCGTAACCTCTGTCGCGGCGGCGCAGAAGAAGATCGCCGCCCGTCCGGCCGACGATACGATCAATTTGAAGATCAAACGCGATGCCACGATCTTCAACATCGATGCCAAGCTCGGCAAGCAGGAAAAATAGCGCCGGCAACAAATAAGGGGTAAACGCGTAGCGCCATGGCTACCCGGCTACGCCGTAGCGGCTTCGCCGAGGCGAGCGGCCTGCCTCGTCGCACTGCGGCTCGCTCCGCTTCGCTGCTGTCGCGTGCTTTTTGCACGCGATCCTCGCTCCGCGGCCTCACGTATCCGCGGCTCAAAACTCTTGTCGTCGTGGCCCGCCCGCGGCTCAAGCCCTACCCCGCGCCGGCGCAGGCAGGTTTGGCGTCCATGTCCGTCACGTAGCGTATGAGGTTGTCGTTGATCGGGAAGCCATCGGCCTGAAGCCGCTTGAAAACGTCGAGCCGCGACATGCCCATTCGCATGTAGTTCGCCATGACCACCCGCTGCCTTGCCACGACCTCTTCGTCGAGGATCTCTCCGTTCATCACCCTGGATTTATAGCGAGCGACTGCCTCTTCTATTGCGCTCCGGCCTTCACGGATTTCCCTGGCATGCCCGGCTTGATCGGGAGTATGCGCCGCGTTCACGTCCTGCTTGCCGCTCTTTCCGGCCCGCTTGATGCGCTCGATAACGCATTTACGCGCATACTTCATCAGCGCAAAATCCGCCGCGTGCATGGGTTTCGTGCGGTCTTGGGCGCGCCGCTCCATCACCGCGCGGGCCTCCGTCTCTAAAAAATCGAGGGTTTCCTGTTCGAATCGCTCCAACTCTTCGAGGTTCATAGGGATGCTCCTGAAATTGTGCTGAGTCCGGTGTCCGGAGTCAGTATGCCGCAAGTCTTTTCGACCCCGGACTCCGTACACCGAAATCCGGGCCCGAAAATCATTTTTCCTCACCTTAAGCATCCACGGCCCCGTGAAAATTTGGGCATTCTCGAGAAATTCTTAAACTTTTCTGTCGCTCTGGATCTTTCTTGGCGCGCGACCTCGCTCGTCGCACTGCGACTCGCCTCCGATATCCACTTTGAATATCCCGCTGAATTTCCAATTTTTTGTGATAGAAAGTTGCCGCATCCGACAGGTACATGGAGAGAGCCATGGGACACAACGACCAACGGGTACTGGCGGCTCACGCGGCCCTCGAACACTGCGTAAAGCAATGCTCTGAACGGGCGTGGCGGCTCGCCTACGGCATGATGCGCAACAGCGCCGACGCTGCCGACGTGGTGCAGCAGGCGTTTTTGGTGGCCGCGCTCAAGCCGTCGAAGATTCCCGCAAACGATCCCTGGCCCTGGTTCGGCACGGTGGTGGCGTATACGGCAAAGAATGCGCGCCGCAAGCGCAGCCGAACTGCCAGCGAGGAGCAAGCCATGAATGTGCAGGACGGGTGTGCGTCTGACCCACACTCATCGCTCGAATGCTCCGAGGAATATGCTGCGCTCCACGAGGCGCTCGACGCGCTGGACGAGGACGAACGCGACGCGGTGGTGCTGACACAGATGTCGTCGCTGCCTTACAGGGATGCGGCCAAGGCGCTGGGAGTGCCGCTCGGGACGTTCAATCATCGGGTGGGGCGGGGACTTGCGAATCTTCGACAACGGTTTGGAGTGGACAATACGAACATCTCGCGTCAGTTGACTGTGCTGCCCATTGTGGCGCCCCCGGGCGGATTCGACGTCATGGCGCAAACGTGGCTCGGCATGGCCAAAACCGCGGTATCTGCGGGCGCGAGCGTTTCAGGAACAGTGATAGCGGGAGGATTGATCATGGGAAACAAGTTGGTAGCGGCCGGGTTGGTCGCGGCTGGTGTCATAGCCGGATTCGGCGGGTCGGTTGCGTATTTGGAAATGGCTGAAAAGAACGACCGCCTCGCGTCGTCAACGGAAGCAACCGGAAGAGCGGACGCGCCGCGCGCGGATAGCGCGACGGTGAAAGAGAACGGGCAAAACGAGGCGACCGTTTTGCGCAAGGAACGCGATAATCTCGCAACGCTCCTGGCGGCCGAGAAGGAGCGGAGCGCCGAGTTTGAGCGGCGATTGTCCACGCATCCACAGGGAATCGCCAAGCCGGACAACGCTGACGATGCCGAAACGATCGGTGCGCAAGAGCCATCTTCGAAGAGAGCCAATGCGAGCATGGATAAAGATCCGGTGGCGTTCGCCAATTGGAAATATGCGGGGCTCGAGAACGTCAACTGGAGAGCTGCCGCCAAAAACAAAGTCGAAACCGCGGAACTGATGCTCAAACTGGTCGAGGCGCATGAAAAGGGAATCGAGCCGGACGATCAAAGCATGGGGAAGCTGGTCTCGCTCATGACGAGCGATACGATGTTCTGGGAACAGTTCGAAGGAAAATTGCCGTCGAATCTGGGATCGGCTGACTCGGTAACGTCGCATCCTTATGTGATGGCGAATATGGTTGCCAATATTCTTAACACTGCGGGCGTTCCGTTGACCGAAAGTCAGCGAGTTGACATTGAGAACCGCGGCATGCAGTTCGATCGCGACAGGGAAAGCGCGCAATTCGGATATAACGACTCGACCCTGAAACTCGAAAAAATCATCGATGAAAGAGAACTCGAGACGGCTTTCTGGGGCGACGTCAAGTCAATGCTGACCCCGGAACAAAAGACGGCTTTATACAAAGATTTCAATCCCGAAGCTGAAGAAGCTTCGCTGGTCGGTTCCTATGACACGATCAACATCCTGCACATCGATTATGTTTCATCTCATCATCAGAACCAACTCCGGAGCGAACTGGAGCGGAAGATCTCGCGCGATTGGGGTCTTGCGTCGATCAAACCGGAAGTATTTTCTCACATCCTTGACGACTGGTTCCACACGCTGGAGCCGGCGACCAAGGTCATTCGCCTGGATTCCAAAGGTTCTGCCACGGTCGGAAGTTTGAGCCTCGATCGCGACGAATATTCAACGCTCGCTCGCAAGCAGCTTGCGGTCATGAAACTCTTCATGAACCTCCCGGACCTGACGAACGCCCAACGCGATCTCATTCGAAATACCGCCAAAGTGACCGTTCTGATGTTCAAGGATTTTCCGGACACTCACAGTTTTGGAAGGAACAAATAGCAGGGTGCTGCGCTCGACGTAACGCTCCATAGATACGCCTCGTTCGCCTCCGCCCTTCTCACATTTCTGTGAGGTCATTTCTCAAGATGACTTGCAGCGGATGAGACGAAATAAATTGCATTGCTATCCCATAGAGGATGCCGAAGGGCGTAACGCCCCGCGCACGCGCAATGCAGTGCGATTAAGGCCGTAGCGTCACGCCTACGGCGTGACGTTTTCGACCCAACGTTGACTTTGTGACAAGACGTCACGGCACTCGCCTCGGCGACCTTGCTTCGCCGAAGCGGCTTCGCGAAGGCAAGAGCGCTTCGGCGGATCCGGGTAGCCGTGACGCTACAAGATTCATAGCAGTTTCAGCATCAAGAGCGCTATGTTGAAGTAGATCAACACCGTCATGATATCGGCCATAGTCGTAATGAATGGCCCAGCCGTAATGGCCGGGTCAAGGCCGAAACGCTTCATGACCAGAGGCATGATCCCGCCGAGCACGTTGATCACCGTCAACGCCACGAACATGGCGATCCCGACGATCAGCGCGAAGTGGCCGATGGGGTGGCCGCCAAGGGCGCGCTCGTCCGCGCCAAAAATCAACACCAGCCCCGATGCGACGCTCGCCATCACGGCCGCCATCAGCGCGCCGACGGCGATTTCCTTGCTGACGACGGCTGTCAGTTTCTTGCCTTCGAGCGTGAGCGTTTGCGCGCGGATGATGATGCCGGACACCTGTGTCCCGCAGTTCCCGCTGCTGCCCATCAGCATGGAGAGGTAGACGGCGAGGATGCTGACCTGCGCGACGAGGTGGTTGTATTCGCGCTGCACCAGCACTGAAACGAAACTCACGCCCGCGAGCGACACCAGCACGACGATACGCTGGCGGAGTTTCTTGCCGATACTCGCGTCGAAATAGGAGTCCGACTGTGTCGCGATACCGTGCATACGCAGGATGTCTTCCGACGCCTGCTGATCCACCACGTCATGAATATCGTCGAAGGTCACGATGCCGACGAGTTTCCGGCTCTCGTCCACCACGGGAAGCGCGATCAGATCGTAGCGCTTCATCACTGTAGCCGCCTCTTCTTGATGGGTGTCGACGGTGACGTGGACCGGATCTTCGGTCATGTGCTGACGGATCAGATCTGCCGGACGGGCGCGCAAGAGTTCGCGCAGCGACACCGTGCCGACGAGTGTGCCTCCGTTTTGCACGACATAGACGACGTAGATCGTCTCAACATGTTCCGATTCCCGGCGCACCTTTTCGAAGGCGCTTTCGACGGTGTCCCCGGCATTGACCCAAAGATACTCGGGCGTCATCAAGCGGCCGGCAGTGTGTTCGTCGCTATCGAGCACCGCCAGCGTTGCCTGGCGCTCCTTGATGCTCAGTTCGGAAAGGAGCTTGGTACGCAAGCCGTCATCCAAGGCGTCGAAGAGCTTCGCGCGGTCGTCGGGCGAAAGACCGTTAAGCACAGACGTGCGCGTGTTGACCGAGAGGCTCTCGAGCAGCGCCTGTTGCAATTCGAAGGGGAAATAGCCGAATACATCCGGCTGCTGCGTGGGATCGAGAGCCTCGAACAACCTCACCTGATCGTGGCGGTCAAAGAGCGCGATCACCGCTTCAAGGTCGGCGGCGTGAAGTTCGGAACACGCCGAGCGCAATTCCGCCATATTTCCCGCGCGCAGCATCTCCGCGATTTCAGGCTGCAGAAGGTTGGCGACCTCGACGGACATAGCATGCTTCCGGCACCGCGAAGCCCGCGTAAAACGGGCCCCGCGGCACAATAGCGCGCGCATATGAAATGCCAACAGGGGATTTGAGGGTTAAACGTAGAGATCGGGGTACAACTGCCGCAATTGCTCCTTGATGGCGGCATGAACCTCGAACAGGAAGCGCTCCGCCTGCTTCGGGTAGACCGCGCGGCTATAGCCGATCTTCTTCGCAAGCGCGTAGGCGGCCACCATCGCCACCTGCTCGCGCATGGGCGGGCGGATGGCGCGGATGCGCCGCGCGAAGTCCTCAAGCCGCACGTAATCTCCGGCGGAGAGCCGGGCAAGCTCCCGCGAGGTGATCGGGAACATGTGTTCCTTGAGATCGAAATAGCCGGGCACAGGATTGCCTTCGTCGTTGAACCACGATTGCCGCTGGCGCACGACGAGCGTGCCGGCCACCATATCGCCGAGCCTGCGGTGGCGCTTGTCGACGAACACAACAATCCAGAGCAGGAGGAGCGGCAATAACGACGCGAGTTGCTCCTGGTTGTCAAAGAGCACTAACCAGAGCACGGGAACCGGACCCAGTTCCACTAGGCGGATGAGCGAACGCACAAGGCCCTGACGCGGCGTCAACTCCTCGCCGGTTTCCGAAATCACGCGCAGGCCCATGATCTGCTTGCCCGGCGTTTTCCCCGCGAAAAATCCCTCGAACACGAAAAAATACCCAACCATGATCAGCGCCACGAGAATGATCATAAGCGCCAAACCCCAACCGCCCGTGAAACCCAATGCGAGCATGAAACAGAGCACGACGACGTAGGTCGTGATGGCCGAAAAGATCAGGTCGAGCAGCAGGGCTAACGCGCGCAACGGCGGACTGGCCACCTCGAACCCGGCCTGCACGTCCTCGGGCAGCATGATGGGATGGGTGTATTGGAGACCGCTGACGCGCTCGACGTCCTCAACGGGGCGGGTGGCTTCGGAAAAGATACTCTGCGCTGCGGCCATGAAGCAATATTAACCACGGAGACACAGAGATCACAGAGAAAGAATTTTTAACCCCCAAGACGCAATCTTTCTCCGTGTTCTCTGTGCCTCCGCGGTTAGAATCTCCCGCCATGGCGAAGAGCAAAACCAAAGTCCGAAAACGCGCGCAGGCAAGCCGCTGGGCCTGGCTCGCGCAGGAAGGCTCGCGCCTCTCCGCCATCTTCGCCCGCCCGCGCAATCAGGACGAGGCCGAGATTTTCAGCGCCGCCTACCGGCGGGGCGCCACCGAACTCGCCCGTGTGCGCGCCTTCTCGCCCGACCGGCGACAGGTGGAGTACCTTGAGCAAGCGGTGGCTACCGCGCATTTCGCGGCCCATCGCGCCTCGGCTCCGCGCCCGAAGACGGTATTGCGGGGGCTGGTGTTCGGCATGCCCGACCTGATCCGGCGCTACGCGAAGTATCACCTGCTGGCGCTCGCCATCACGCTCGGCGCAGCCGCCATCGGCATGCTCGCGGTGTTGCATGAACCATCGACCTATTACCTCTTCGTCGATGCGGAACTGGCAGGCGGACGCAACCCCTCGGCGAGCAAGGAATTTCTTGAGGAATCGCTGCGTTCGGGCCGAGGCGACAGTTCGGATGAACACGCGGTATTTTCAGCCTTCCTTTTTCAGCACAACACGCGCATCGCCATGCTCTGCTTCGCTGTCGGCATCTTCCTCGGC
>JABWBM010000167.1 GCA_013360495.1 Planctomycetaceae bacterium | reverse complement strand
CTCCAGTCCAAATCTTCCTTCTCGGGCTCTTCTTTCTCGCCCTCTTTCCCTTCGCCTTCCTTGCCTTCGCCGGTTTTGACTTTCTTCTTGTTGTCAGTCTTTGACTTCGGTTTCTTGACCCAGTTTTCCGGAGGCGCCACGGGATACTGCATCGAGCCGGAGATGTCGATCACGAACACCACACGGTTGCCAACAACTTCCATGTCGAAAAACGTCGGCTTCGGCGCGCGGGCGCTGGTTTTGCCCTCGTCGTCGCCGACGGCGCCTTCCATGCTGAGCCAGTAACGCCAGAATTTGACGTCCCAATACGCCTTTTGCATCGTGATCACGGAAAGCGCTTGCGCCGCGAAGTACTTAATCCGGTCGTTTTCATACTGCTCCAGGACGCCTATGAGCGACTCGACGAGCTTGAACCGGTTTTCCTCGTTCCATACGCGCGCAGCAGCCGTGCAAGCGGAAATAGGAATCAGAATGTGTTCTTTCTCCCATGTTTTGCCCTTGGTTTTGAGAAGCTCCATGACGATATCGGCGGCGGCCGTATGCTTGGCGAGCGCGATGGCTTCAAGCGCCGCGACCTTGATGTACATTTCTGAATCTTTGGTCTGGAGGATTGCCTTGCGGATCAGCGCGTCGCCGCCTTCGGATTTACCGAGCGCGATGCCCTGGAACGCGTAATACGCGGTGAAGAGTTCCGAGCCACTCTTGAGCTTGAGAACGTCTTTTTCGATCGCCGCTATGCATTCAGGCGAATTCAGGTGTTGAATACTCCGGCCCATGACAGTAGCAATCGTGTTGTCGGTCTCCTTGGTGAGCGCCTCGAGGACGTCCTCGGCAGCCTTCGAATGGTTGGTCTTGGCATAGGCGAGAGCGGCGGCTTCACGCTCCTTCGGGTCTTTCGACTTGAGCCATTTCCCGTATTCCTTCTTTGCCGCCTTGTACGCTTCTTCCTGCGCCACGTCATCGGCACGGACAGAGGTGTGCACGGAAAGTGTGAGCGCGAAAACGGCGCTTGCGGTGAAAAAGAAAGCGGACGTACGCTGAATCATGGAAAACATAGGCCTTCTCCAATGTGATAGCTTGCAGGGAACGTGCTCGACCCAAAGAGACGATTCGTGTGACTATTATTGCAAAATAATACGAATTCGCTCGCATCAATTTTCTCAAAATTGGGAGGGGCGGTGTTCGCGTAAAACACGGGGAGATGCCTCTTGTCTCGCTTTGCCATGTGGGTATGATGGGATTTTCCCCTCGGCGCTCCCCACCCCGGTGGAGACCATGATGTCGCGAATGTTGATCGTTTGTTTGTGTGTTGGCTGGTGTTTCGTTTTTGGCGCTTGCGCGGATTTCGCCCGTTCGAACGCTTGTTTGGCGAACGCTGACCCGTCCTGCGACGAATCCAATTCGCCCTTGCCGAATCTCAACGGCCCAAACCCGAATTTTCCGGATTGCGACGCGCTGGCGGACAAGCCGCAGGGACCGGATAGCTGCGTTCTTCGGACTTCAGGCGCCGGAAGATCGGATGCGGAGATATTCTTGAATGAACTCTTTCTTGACCCATATGGGGAGAATGACGGCGCGCAGAAAATCGAAGTGTGGAACGGCGCTTCCGGCGATTTCGACGTGGGAGGCTATACGCTGCGTGGCTGCGGAACGGAGTTGAGTTTCGCGGATGGTACGGTTGTTGCCGCGGGTGGATTTCTCGTTGTTCATGTCGGCTTGAGTGGCGCCAATGACGCCGGCAATATTTTCGCCCCCGCCATGAACACTCTCGATGCGATTTCCGGGGAAATGGCGCTGGTCGCGCCGGACGGGGTGATTGGCGATTATGTTCAATGGGGCGAAGCGGGACAGAGTCTCGAAGGTTACGCCGCCGCCGAGGGCCAGTGGGTGGCCGGTGAAGTTTGCGTGAAGCCTGTTGAGGGGACATCGCTGAGCTACGTCGGTTCGGGCAGTCACGCCACGGACTACACGGCCCGTTACCCCACTATCGGCTCACCGAACTAGCGTATGAAATCCTCGCTCACTCCCGTCTCTCGCCTCACACCTATTATCGTAGTCCCCGTGGTTTTTCTTGCGGGCGCATGCGCGACGCAGGCCGATATCGAAGCGTGGGAGCGTTCCCAGGCTCTGATGGCCGCGTCCCGGGCGGAAGCGGCGCGCACGCTCGCGCCTCCGGCTCACGCTGACACACGAGACTTTCGGGAAGCACTCGATCTTCCACCTGAACGATTCGACTTGGCATTAGCTCTTCTCTTGTTCGCCAAGGAATATGGCGGGGCGGCTGGCGATGTGGTCGAGAGCCGCCTGAAACTGATCGATCAGTGGGCGGGGAGGCTGCGAAGCCGTGTTCGCTCGATGCGTTCGCTTGAGCAGAAAGTCTACGCATTGCGCGACATGGTGCATGACGAACTCGGCTTTTCATATGACGGCAGCGATCCGCGCGGCATGAGTCCCGGGAACCTTTTTTTCGACCGGGTGCTGGAACGCAAGCGGGGATACTGCGTCACCCTTTCGCTCGTCTATCTCGTCCTTGCGCGTGGCGCAGACCTTCCTCTTTACGGCGTTCGTCTTCCCGGTCATTTCGCGGTTGCCTATGACGACAATAGCCAGCAGGTAGTGCTTGAAACGACGGCAGAGGGGCGCCCCCGCGGGCGTATCGAACTGTATACGTCCTATGTAATGTCGGCCAAGTCTGTGGATCAAACGGGCGTCTACTTGAACAAGCTTTCGGATCGGGAAATTTTCTCGACGCTCTACAACAATCTCGGCGGGTTGAGACTCTTCGCGAACGACGATGGCGGCGCGCGCGAAGGTTACTTGAAAGCGATCGATCTTGCCCCGGCGAACATTGAGGCGCGCTACAACCTCGCGCGATCATTGATGCGATCAGACGCCGTGGATGATCTGCAGAACGCCATGGCCCAACTGAATGAATCAATCAGCCTGGATCCGCATTTTTACCACGGCTACTGCGCCCGCGCTGGTCTCTATGACCGTTGTGGCGAGCCGGAGAAAGCGCAAGCCGATCTACGTAAAGCCAAAGGGTTGCGCCCGAACCTTGGCGGCGCATATGTTGAGGAGGGCGTGATCCGCTACCGTAATAAGGATATCAAAGCCGCGAAGGAGTCGTTCGAGCTGGCGCTGGCCAGGGAGCCGGACAACCTCGACGCGTTACGCAACCTTTCCATCGTCGAAGGAGAACTCGGCAACGCTGAGCGGTCGAAAGAACTCGCTGAGCGCTATGAACTGCTCACCAAGCGCGCGAGGTAACGACAGGAAGTAGCGCCATGCGCCCTCGCATGGCGCGAGGCAAGCACGCAGAGCGTGCGTTACGCCGAGCGAAAACCAAGATGGATTCCCGTTGCACTCGGCGTAACGCTTCGCTTGCCTCGTATCGCGGGAATGACGTCACGCGGGGGCGCGTGACGCTACACCTCAAAATCCTTGCCTACAAGGCTGATCGCCTGATATGCCGTGCGGCGGACGTGTTTCGACTTCGACGGGGTATGGAAGTAACGATTCAGCGCGGCGCGCAACAGCGTAACCGTATGTTCGTCGACATGGTTGATGAGTGATAATGTGGCAAGCCCGGTTTTGAGGAGATGACAAGGACGGATCGGTTCACTTAACCCATGATCTGTGATGATCCGGTATACTTCGCGCTCGAATGCCACGACGTCATTGATCAGCCATTCGGAAACATCCATGCCGAAATCGACGGCCGCTTTATTGCGTCCCACAAAGCATGCCATTTGTAGGAGAGATTTTCCCCACAAGTCAGGATACTTACCGCAAAGTATGCGCGCCGCCTCCGCGAAGGTTAAGGCATGAGTGAACTGCAACCAGTTTTTGCCGAACTGCACTTCCTGATGCGGCTCGGTATCGAAAGAGGTGTCAAAACACAGCATGTTCTCCGCGCAGGCGCGCACGAGGCCGCGAAACACCGCGTCATGCTGCCAGCGTGCAACGTGCTCGGACGTGTGCGTCAGCGCTTGATGAATGGATGCGTCGCGCAGTCCCGGCATTTCAGGATTCGCGGGATTGCCGGAACCGAACGCAGGCAGTGTCTTCAATGTCTCGCCGTAGTGGCGAAACTCCGGAATCAGTTCCTCGCGTGTCGCATAGATCATGTCGCGCACCAGAAGGCAAAGCATCGGCTCGAGGACATCGTTGCCGAGTCTGCTGACAAGTTCGCCGGTTTTCTGGACGTAGATCAGCGAATGGCCGAAATCTGCATAGTGAGCAAGAGCCGCTCTGGTGATGGTTTCCTCGAGGTCGTCCCATCCACGACCCTCGGCGAGCGCGCCTCGGATGAGTTGAATGGCCGTTGGTTCGTCTTCCGCTTCGAAGGCCTGAAGAAACCCATCAGCATTCCAGGGCTTCGTTCCTTCGGCATACGGAAAGCGAGGCTTGTCGAGAGCATCATTCGAGAGGTGATCAAGAGCTTCGGTCATGCAGATGATGCGGTCTTCGCGATCAGTTGCGCGGTCGTAGAGCGAAAGCCAGTCGACCGCGGCGGCGTGTGCGTGTGTCATGCCGTATTCGAAGCGCTCGAACGACCAGCAAATGGCGCCGCTGATGACCTGAACGAGGTCCAGGCCGTTGAAATCCATGCGCGTTAGCTCCCGCGCCATGCGTCCATATTCGCGCTTGTCGAACGCGCGGCGCAAGGCCGCCATAAGTTTGGCTTCGATCTGTTCCTTTGACGGGCCGGTGGTTTCGACCATGATTGCGCCGTTTTGAATATCGGTGGGGTAGCGCGCGACGTCGTCCTGACCGAGCAGGCATTTCCCGGTGGCGAGGTCGAACTTCCAGTTATGCCACTGGCAGGTGAGCACACACTTGCCGTCGACGGTTCCCTGACTGAGCGGGTAGCCCTCATGGGGGCAGCGGTTGTCGATGGCGTAGACGTTGTCGCCTCGTTCGAAGAGAGCGAGCTGCTTTGTGCCGAGCCTAACGACTGCCGTTCCACCCTTGGCGCGTAAATCTTCAAGTCCAATGGCCTTTTCCCACGACATGATCGTTCTCCCGGTAGTGATGCGTGATGCAGTATATCAGGCGTGCGACGCCTGGCGGGTTGCATCGCCGGCCATGTCGTGATCGAAGGTCACAGTGTCATTCGCCCATAGCGCGACTTCGATACCGAATCCGTTGGGGTCAAGAACGTACCACGCCGTGGAATGGCCATAATGCGTCGGGCTGTCGTAGTAGAACTCCAGCCGTTCTCGCTCGACAATACGTTGCCATGCTTCGGCATCGGTTATACGCATGCCGAAGTGCGCGATAGCGAGGCGCTTCTCTCTATATAACGCCTGCGCGTTGTAGCGGCTGAATTCAGGGTGTTCGTACAGACATAACATGGCTTCGCCGCTTCGAATCACGGCCCAATCGACGCCACCGGAAAACTTCCGCTCCACAACACGAAACCCAAATACTCGCCGGTACCAGTCAATGGTTTGATCGAGATCGATAACGCCCATATTCAAATGATCGAGATGTTTCACCTGCATGGCTCGTCTCCTGTGGATGGATTTGTTTGATTTCTCCAGCGCAACAATAACTAAAGTATCATCTTTAGAAAATAAAGCAAGAAAAATCTTTAGAAAATAGGCCGCTGGATGATTTAATGACCTTCATGAAATCGAAAGAACGTACTTTCGCCGCCGATCGCGTGCTCTTCGTCATCAAGACCAAAGGGCCGCAGACCGCCGACGCCATCGCCAAGCGCCTCGGCGTCACCGGAATGGCCGTACGCCAGCATCTTCAACAGCTTCTCGCCGACGGCATGGTGGAAATCGAAGAGGTCCGCAAGGGGGTCGGCCGGCCGTCGCAGGTCTGGCACCTCACGTCGAAATCCCGTGCGCGTTTTCCCGACAGTCATGTGGGGCTTGCCCTGTCCATGATCAATGCCGTGCGAAGCGCCTACGGCGAGGAGGGAATGGCGAAGCTGCTCGAATCCCGTACCCGGCAAATGACGAAAGACTACGGCGAGCGTGTTGAAGGCGCAGGCAAGGCTCTTGCCCAGCGCGCCAAAGCTCTCGCCGATGCCCGCAGCGAAGAGGGCTACATGGCCGAGGTCATCAAGGTCAAGGACGGTGCCGTCATGCTGGTGGAGAATCACTGCCCGATCTGTACAGCAGCCGAGCAATGTTCCGGGCTGTGCGCGTCGGAACTCGATGTTTTCCGTAAGGTGCTCGGGCCGGATGTGAGCGTCGAGCGCACCGAGCATATCATATCGGGTGGTCGCCGCTGCGCGTACACGATCGAACCGAAGCGTTAGACGCTTGCTCTGTAGAAGACGTCGCTACGCGGCGTCATCCCCGCGCAGGCGGGGATCCAGAGCTAACCAAAGATTGTTGCGGGTACTGGATTCCCGCCTTCGCGGGAATGACGTTTCGTACCATATTTTTGGTCAACGGAGTGATTCTTCTATGGAGCATTAGACGCTCTAAGTCGTCACGCGCATCAATCGGACAGCGGTAGCAGGAAGTCTTCTTCCACCGTCGATGGATCGGGCGCGGGTTTGATCGACGGATCTTTGAGCTGTCGAAGCGCTTCAGCGATACCAGCTTCCACGAGGTCGTCTCGTCCCTGTTTGTAGGTGCGCGTAATCTTCACTGCCACGTCGGGTTTGACGGGGTTGCCCTCAAGGTCAACGCCGCCGGTGAGTTCTGTGCCAATATCTGTCATTGGTAAGAGCACTCGTGTTCCGTCGGCGAGAATGTCGAACTGCGAGCCGAGCACCGCTCCGGCTGTCGGTTCTCCGACAAGCGTGCCGAGATTTTTGGCCTGGAAAATATGCGCGAAGACTTCCTTGGCGCTCCGTGAAGACTTGTCGATCAAGCCGACGACAGGACCGCGCTTGAAGATATTTTTTGGCGGCTGACCTCTTCCGCCCTGACTGGCGTTGCCGACCATGGCGAGGAGACGAGACATGACCGCTGGGCTTCCGCCGCTGCCGCGCAGGTCAAGTATCAGCGCATCGACATCGGCAAAAGCTTTGCCAATCGCCTGATCGACAATTTTTGCGATCTCCGGGTCAAGCACATGGTAGACACGGACATAGCCGAGGCGCTTGCCATTTTCTTCGATGACGCGAACGGAATTTCGTGTGGCCTCAATCTGGTTGAAAGGCATTGGCGCTACCGAAACCTCAACAGGGTTCGCATCGGGAGTCTTGCGAAGAGCGAGGCGAACCGGCTGGTCGCCAAGCGGCGGAACAATCACGTAATGCACGTCGAAGAGGGCATCGCTCAGACCCACGGCAAGCGCCGGCGAATGTTCGGTCGGGATGCCGTCGATGCTCACCAATTCGTCGCCCGCGCGAATCCCGGCGTTGAAGCACGGGCCGCCCGCCATGGCGTCGCCGACGAAGTAGCGCTCGCCTTCCTTGAAGATATCGATGCCGTATTGCATTTCCTTGATGTTGGCGAATTCTGTCCGCGCGAACCGCCAGTAGATGTCGCCGCGCATGATGGTGAGGTGGCTGGCGTTGAATTCCTTGAGTGAAGCGCGGATCACGTCATGAAGGGCATCGGTGTCCGGCGCCTGTTCGATGGCCGGCAGCCACCGCTTGTAATAC
>JABWBM010000016.1 GCA_013360495.1 Planctomycetaceae bacterium | reverse complement strand
CGTCGCTGGCGGTTTCGACGAGATATCGTACACCACGCGGTTGATCCCGCGCACTTCGTTAATGATGCGGTTCGAAATACGCGCGAGCAAAGCATAGTCGAGCTTTACCCAGTCAGCCGTCATGCCGTCCACGGACTCGACGGCGCGTAACGCGGCCGTGAATTCATAGGTGCGCTCGTCGCCCATCACCCCCACCGACTGCACGGGAAGGAGCACCACGAACGACTGCCAGATGTCGCGCGTCAGACCCGCTTTCTCGATCTCGTCGGTGACGATCACATCGGCGGCGCGCAGCAGCCTGAGCTTGTCGCGGCTCACCTCGCCGAGGCAGCGCACAGCCAACCCCGGGCCGGGGAAGGGCTGGCGCCAGACGAGCGCGTCGGGAAGGCCAAGCTCCTTGCCCACCTCACGCACCTCGTCCTTGAAGAGCATGCGCAGCGGCTCGATCAGTTCGAATTTCATGTCCTCGGGCAGGCCACCGACATTGTGGTGGCGCTTGATATGCGCCGTCGGGCCGCCGTGGGCCGCGACCGACTCGATCACGTCGGGGTAAAGCGTTCCTTGTGCGAGGAAACGCGCGTCCTTCACTTTGCGCGCCTCATCTTCGAACACGCGCACGAACTCATGGCCGATGATGATGCGCTTCTTGTCTGGGTCAGTGACGCCCGCGAGCTTGTCGAGAAAGCGATCGGCGGCGCTTGCCACCACGAGCTTGAGGTTGAAATGCCCCTCGAAGGCGTTGCGCACCGTCTCAACTTCGCCTGTTCGCAAAAGACCATTGTCAACCATGATGCAAGTGAGCTGGTCGCCGATGGCTTGCGAGATCAGCGCCGCGACCACGGAACTGTCCACGCCGCCCGACAGCCCGCAGATTACTCGGGCTTTGCCGACCTGCTGCCTAATGCGCGCGACTTGATCCTCGATGAAGGAGGTCATCTTCCAGTCGCCTCGCGCGCGGCAGATGGCGAAGAGGAAATTGTGCAGCAGTTGTTTGCCATCAACGGTGTGGTGGACTTCGGGATGGAACTGCACGCCGAAGAAGGGGAGTTTTTTGTGACGCACGGCGGCGTATTCGCAGTTGCCGGTGTGGGCGAGAGTTTGCCAGTCGGATTCGGGCAGGCTCGCCACCTTGTCGCCGTGACTCATCCAGACCTTGTGGTGCCCGGCGCTCTCGAAGCCGTGGAGCAAATCGCCGGGATGATCGACGATCAGTTCCGCGTGGCCGAACTCGCGCTCTTTGCCGGGGATCACCTTGCCACCGAGCGCTTGGGCTGCCAGTTGCAAGCCATAGCAGATGCCGAGAATCGGGATACCCGAGCGGAAGATTTCGTTGTCGACCTTGGGCGAACCTTCGGCGTAGACCGATGCCGGCCCGCCGGAGAGGATGATGCCGATGGGCTTTTTCGCCTTGATCTCCGATGCCTTAGCCGTATGGGGGAGGATTTCCGAATACACGCCGAGCTCGCGCACGCGCCGCGCGATGAGCTGCGTATACTGCGCGCCGTTATCGAGGATGATGACGAATTCCTGGGCCATGGGTCTTTACTCTATGCCAAAACGCTCACGTAATGTCATGCCCGCGCAGGCGGGCATCCAGAACCCGCTCTATCGGTCACTCGAACTGGATCCCCGCTGCATTCGGCGTAACGCTCCGCTTGCCTCGTGTCGCGGGAATGACGCCGAGATACCTCAAAAAACAAAAAACCACGCCGGTTGGCGTAGCTTTTTGGAAACCCGGTTTTCAAGTGACTGAGTTTAGAATGGGATCGTGCGGGAATCCAGAGGCATCAGCATCGTAAACACCTCCCGCGCCGGTGTCGTGCGGCGTCATGCCGGGCTGTTGGTATCGCCATAAATTCTCAAACCTGTGCAACCCCACACTCACGAGCGCCGCTCACGCCCTTCGTGGCGCCGAAATCTCACCGGCGAACGGAACCCCATGGCCAAAACAAGGCTGTTCTGGGTGAAGTTCAACACGTTCATTCTCAAGCGGCCGGTGCGCTCATCCCGAACGGTCAAATCGCCATCGCTCCCGGCGTGATCGCCGGTATTGGACTGGCCGCTGTGGGAAAATGGGCGAGCGAAGCCCAATACCGTGCTTCGCGAGATTCATAAAACCAACCAAAACCTCGTTAGCGAACAAGGCCGCGAAAGTGCAAGGGCCACTCCCACAGCCTTGTTTGATGTTTGGTAGCAGGAGAGAGACTTGAACTCTCGACCTACGGCTTATGAAACCGTCGCTCTAACCAGCTGAGCTATCCTGCCGTCGTTCTTCATCGTCATGACCGCAACGATGATACCGGAAGTCCGCGCTTTGCGCGAACGCCGAAATCCGCCGTCACGGGAGCAGGCAGGCTATCGCTCGCCACTCAACCTGTCAACGTGCGCGCGGGAGCAAGCGTCCCATTGAGTTCGTCCCGCCGGACGCCTCTCGCGTTGTCATTTTTGGCGGCGGGTGATAAAAGACGCATGCCCACACCGCATCGGGGGAATATGGCATTCACTGGAAAAATCATCGGCAAACTGGCGCTCGTGGTCGACGACCAGAAGTCCGTGCGTCAAGTGCTCTCCCGCATTCTCAAGAACAGCAAGCTCGAGGTCGTGGAAGCCGCGAGTGGCATGGAAGCCGTCCTCGCCATCTCCAACCACGCCTTCGACATCATCTTCATGGACCTCAACATGCCGGAGATCAGCGGCGAGGACTCAATGAAGACCATCATCGACATGCACCCCAACGCCAAGATCATCGTCTACAGCGCTTTCGAGGATCCGTCGGCGAAGGAGCGGCTCGAGCAGCTCGGCGTCGCCGCGATCCTCGAAAAACCGGCCAGCAGTTTTGACATCATCGAAACCGTCAAACGCGTCATCGGTGGAGCCGAGAAGACATGAAGGTCGAGTACCTCAACGCTTTCGTTCAGGCGGCGCTGACGACCTGCGTCACCATGCTCGGCACAAACGCGAGCCACGGCCAACTTGTCATCAAGAAGGCCGGAACCCAAACGACAGCGGATATCACGGCCGTGCTCGGCCTCTCGGGAAAGGTGCGTGGCTCCATCGTGCTTGCCTTCGATCACGATTCGGCGGAGAAATACATCGCCAAATTCCTCGGCATGAACGGGAAGCTGTCGGACGGCGACATCTGCGACGGTGTGGGCGAACTCTGCAACATCATCGGCGGCAGCGCCAAGGTCGAGCTGAACAAGTTCGGCCTCAACCTCACGATCTCGATTCCCAACGTCGTCACTGGCAAAGGCATGCAAGTCGTGACGAATCAGTCCTACCCGACTTTGGTCGTTCCTTTCCAGTCAGAGCTCGGCCTCTTTACGCTGGAAGTCTGCCTGATGGATTAGAGGATGGCGGGCAGGAAAGGCCCGCCGTGCTCGTCGTCACCCTGCCATTGTCCGAAGCGCTCCTCGCCGGTTTCGCGCGGCGCTTTTCGCGCTATGCCGATCGCGGCGCGGACATCGTCGAGATCCGCATCGATACGGCGCCGGAGCTTATTCCACGACTGCTTTCTTTATTGTCGAGCGCGACGCTGCCCGTGATCGTCACGGCACGCCTGCCAAAGGATGGTGGCCGCTGGGCGGGTACCGAGACCGAGCGGCGTGACGCGTTGCTCGCAGCCGCGAAGAACGGCGCAGCATACGTGGATATTGAGGTTGATTGCCCGTGGGGCGGGGAGCTTTGTAGCGCCAAAGATGCGTTCGGCGTAACGCGCTTCGCGCTTGCCTCACGCCCCCGCGTGGCGTCCGAACCACAGAGCGACTGCAAACTCATCCTGAGCCACCACAACCTTGAGCGCACCGACCGTAAAGAATTAGAGCGCGTCATTGAAGCGACGCGCGACGTGCCGCACGACATTTTGAAGCTCGCCACACACGCGAACATGCTGTGCGATAATTTGATTCACCGCGACATATTCAAGAAGCATGGCGACAAGAAGCTCGCGGCGTTTTGCATGGGCGGAAGCGGCATTCCGTCCCGCGTGATGGCGCTCTTCTGGGGCAGCGCGTTGACCTACTGCGCGGCGGACGACGACGAGACACTCGCGCCGGGCATGCTGACGCTCGACGCCATGACCCGCATCTATCGCGTGAAACGCCAGCAACCGCCGAAGTATGTTCTCGGCGTAATCGGTTCGGCGGTGCAGCACTCGCTCAGCCCGTTGCTGCACAATCCTGCGCTTTATGAATTTGGTGTCTACTTGCCATTAGAAACAACCTCGTTCGAAGACGCGATGGCGTTCGCAGATGCGATTGAGGCCAATGCGCTTAGTGTTACGACCCCTTTTAAGGAACGAGCTGCTCGCCTTGGGCGTAGCTTTATGTCTCGGATTTTGAGCGGCATGGGACAACGAAGCAATACAGCCGCCAATACTTTGACTCGGAGACGATACGGGTGGGACGCGAGCAATACGGATATCGAAGGTTTCCTGCGCGACCTGCTTCATTACACAGACAATACGCGTCTTTCCGATTGTCGTACTCTCGTCTTGGGAAGCGGCGGGGCAGCCTTTGCTGTCATGCAAGCCCTGAAAGGAAGATGCAAGAGATTATGCGTGTTCGCACGAAACCGCGAGAAAGGAAGGGCATTGGCGGCGAAACATAAGGCAATATTTATCGAGCAGCCTTATTCGTACGGAACACCTTTCTCTCTCGTCATCAATGCTACATCGGCAGGCATGGCGGGAGGACCGGCGGAGAACGAAGTTCCTGTAGACCTCGCCAGCTTGCCCTTAGAGTCGAACGCTGCGGTATACGACCTCGTTTACAATCCCCCGGAAACGCCTTTTCTCAAGGAAGCGAATCGTCTCGGACTACGCGCGCGCGGTGGTTTGGGAATGTTAGTTCAGCAAGCGCATGCACAATTGCTGTCCTGGTCAATGCTCCATGGTGGTTCAATTTTCACATGTGCGGGGCAGGAAGAGTTGGATGAACAAGCTCTGAGTTATGCACTTCACCGTAAGCATATTTATCCCCCACAATGCATTGCATTGGTGGGATACAGAGGGGCAGGAAAAACTACCGTCGGGCAAAGACTCGCTGACAAGCTTGGCCTGCTATTGGTTGATCTTGATCGAGAGATCGAGAACCGTATCCAACAATCCATTGCTGACATCTTCGCGCGTGAAGGCGAAGCGGCGTTTCGAAAATATGAAGAGCAGGCGTTGAAAGCATGCTGCCAAATGCTTCCCCCTTACGTCCTCGCCGTTGGCGGCGGGATCGTCGAGACGCCAGCGTGCCGAAAGATGCTGCGGGAGCACTACACCGTCATCTGGCTTGATGCGTCGCCCGAGGTCTTGCGGGAGCGTTTGAGCAAGGATTCCACTCGCCCAGCACTCGAAGCGGGTGGGATCGACGAGGAACTGCGCGTGCGGCTTCCGCGACGTACCCCCTTCTATGAATCCATTGCAGACTTTATTGTGAAGGTCGAGCCGGGCGACGATGTGGACACCACAACGCGCAAGGTGCTCTCATTCCTGGTGCCACAAGCTTGATTGGAACCATCCAACAGGATCTGCTCTCCCAGCTTGCGCTCATCCCGCGCGAGAAGCCCGGCATGTTGCTCGCCTTCATTGCAGGCATAGGCTTATGCGTGGGTAGTTTCGCCAACGTCGCCATCTACCGGCTGCCGCGCTATTGCCTCTCGGTGGTGAAACCGCGTAGTTTCTGCCCGGTCTGCAAAACGCAGCTTCAATGGTACGAAAACATTCCGGTGCTTAGCTGGATCGTGCTGCTGGCGCGCTGCCGCACCTGCAAGACGCGCATTTCGTGGCGCTATCCGTTGGTGGAATTACTGGTCGGCGGCGCGTTCGTATTGCTCGCGTGGCGCATCTTAATCGTTCCGCAGCATATCGGACTGCAGCATTGGCTGCTCTTCGCCTATTGGGCGTGCGCGAGCGCAGCATTGTTGATCGCGAGCTGGATCGACGCGCAGATGCGCATCATCCCCGACAGCATTTCGGTTGGCGGCAGCTTGCTTGCGCTTTTGATTGCCCCCTTCGTGCCGATCGTCCATGGTTGGGGCGTGCCGAAGGACATCGTCACTGACCCGATGTTTTTCTCGCGCGCGCTCGAGCCGTGGCAGCGCGCATGGCTCACGACGCTGGTCTTGATGGCTCTGGCAGCCGCGAGCCTGTGGCTCATCGGTTTCTTCGGAAAGTTTTTGGCGCCCAAGCAGGCGGCCGTTCACGGCGGCGCCATGGGTTTAGGGGACGTAAAACTCGTGATGCTGATGGCGGCGCTGCTAGGCTGGCCAAAACTCTTGCTCGCTTTTGTCGTCGCCGTGTTCGCGGGCGCGATCTTCGGTATGCCGATCCTGATCCGTAAATATGTATTTCGTGTGAAGGTTGATTCCGCCATCTGCTTCGGCCCATTCCTTGCGCTCGGCACGTTCGTGACTATGGTGGCGCCGGAGAAATTGTTCGAGGCCGTGCGCTGGTATCTCGGAATGTACGCACCATGAGTTCGCTCACCATCAGCATCGATTGCGCCGACGTTGCGCTTGAAAACGCCAAGGTTTCCATTCTCGACCACGGCTTTCTTTTCGGCGATTCAGTGTACGAGGTCGTGCGCACATGGAAAGGCAAGCTGCTCTTCGCCGAGGAACACCTCGCGCGGCTCAATAATTCTGCGGCGGGCATCGGGCTTCCGCTGCCCTATTCCAACGTTGAGTTCCGCGCCGAGATGGAACGCATGCACAAGCGCTCAAAGAACCCCGAAAGCTACGTGCGCGTCATTGTCACGCGAGGCGAGGGCGAGATCGACCTCTCCACGGCGTCGTGCAAGCGCCAGACGACGATCGTGATCACGAAGCCGCTGACCGTTTGGAGCGATGCGCTCTACAAGGAAGGCGGGAAGCTGCACACCGCGAGTGTGCAGCGCAACTCACCCCGCGCAACGAACCCGGCGTTCAAGACGGGCAATTACCTGAACAATGTCATGGCCATCGACGAAGCCAAGAAGGTCGGCGCGACGGAAGCATTGATGTTGAGCGCGTCGGGCCACCTGACGGAATGCACGACATCGAACGTGTTCTTCGTCAAGGGCGGCGTGGTCTTCACGCCGGAGCTTGCTGTCGGCATTCTTTCCGGCGTCACGCGCGCGAAAGTGGTACAAGTCTGCAAGGAACTGGGCCAGAAAGTGAAGGAAGGCCTTTATCCGCCCGCCGATATTCTCGGCGCCGACGAGGCCTTCATCACCAGCACCACGCGCGATGTCATGCCCATCACGCGCATCGACGATCACGCCATAGGCAACGGTTGCCCCGGCCCGGTGACGCAAAAGCTCATTGGCGCTTACCGCGCGTTGTGCGAGAAAGCCATCGCGCATGGGTAAATACTTGGTCGTCGTCAATCCCGTCTCCGGCCGCGGCCGGGGGATGCGGCGTCTCTCGATGATCCAGCGTATGCTTGGCGGCGCGGGCCATGAGGTCTTCGTCGAACCGACCTGTCATGCTGGTCACGCGCGCGAACTAGCGCGGGCGTATCACGACAAGGTGAACGGCATTCTGAGCGTCGGTGGTGACGGCACTTGTCACGAAGTCCTCAATGGCTTGCCGCCCGGATCGATAACACCTTTCGGCATGGTCCCACTCGGTACTGGCAACGCCATCGCCAAGGAATTCGGCTACAAGGACGACCCGCGCGCGGTGCTTGAAGCCGTGCTGTCGAATTCCGTCGCGCGGCTCGACTGCGGCGAGATGGATAGTAGCCGCAGCCGCTTCCTCATGATGCTGAGCGCCGGCTTCGACGCGCTTGCCGTGCAGCGGCTCGAAGAGCAACGCAGCGGGCCGATTCATATGCTCGACTATGTGCCGCTGGTGCTACGGGAACTACAACGCCTCCCCCACTACGCCATCCGGGTAATCGCCGACGGCGAGGACAAGGGCGTGTTCAGTTATGTCAACTGTGCCAACTTCCGCAGTTACGGCGGACCGGTGGAATTCGCGAGCCACGCCAAGCCGGACGATGGCGTCTTTGACGTCATTGCGACAAAGCTCAACATCCGGCGCGCGTTTCCCCGGCTGATCGCTGGCGCTTTTTTCCGGCAGTTTGAACGGCTACCGGGAGTGCAACGCTTTCAGGCGAAGCATATCCGCATGGAGCCGGCCGATGGTTCAGAGATTCCGATGCAAGCGGATGGCGAATACCGCGGAATGCTGCCGGTGGAGGCGCTGGTGGCGCCACGCTCGGTGTCGATGTTCGCGCCCAGGGATTACCTAACCTAGATTTCCGCCAATTTACGCAGCCAAGAGCCAATCAGGGCGCGCGTCCGAGCGGTAGGCGGCGCTATTTCTTGCCGCCTTTGCCGCCCTTTTTCCCGCCGCCCTTGCCGCCGGGGTTGTTCGCACCCGGCGCCGTCGCGTCGCCAGAGATATTGCGCACGCTGCCAAGGCCGAGGCGCGCGATGCGGTTGAGCAGGTTGATATTCGCCTCGCCGATGCCGATGCAGTTGATCTCGAGCTTGCGGAACATGTTCATGCGGTGAATATCCCGCAGGAGATATGTCCACGGTTGCCAGACATAGGGGCCGTTGTAGATCACTTGTTCCTGATTGGGTCCGGCGGTCTTCGCTTCAGGGTCGCCGACCTGAATGTCCGGCTCGCGCTTGTCGAGTTGCGGGTAGTTGTCGGAGGTCGGTTCGCCGTCGCTCAGGAGGAAGATGGTGTCAGCGCCGTCGTTGTAACCGGTCTTGTCGACGTGCTCACAGGCCGGGATGGTCTTATTTCGCGTAAGCTGGAAGGCGAGCATCAGCGCGCCGTGGACGTTGGTCGTCCCCATCAATGTTCCATGGGGACGGTTCGGCGCTTTCGGGCCGGGTTTCATTTTCATCACCTCATCGACGGCGGCGTCGATGTTCTTGGTGGTCGCTGGTATAAGCTTCGGGGTGGTCTTGAGCGTTTCTGCTTTGTCGCCGAAGAGCACCACGGCGAAGTCCATGTCCTTGTCGAGTCCCTTGAGCGCGAGTTTGAGGAATTCGCGCAGGGCCTCGAAGCGGTTGTTGATCTTGTCCCATGGTAACTTCGCGATGTCGTCGTCCGGATCGTTGCCGCCCTCGCCCTCTTTCTTGTCGTCTTTCTTGTTCGCGTTGGCGAAGAAGGCATCAGCCCATGCGTGGCTGACCGGCGACTGGTTACTGTCTTCGTCGCGTCCTTTGCCCGTGGTCGGTCCCTTCTTTTTCAGTTCTTCTTTCTCTTCTTTGGTGAGCGGGATGAGCATGGAGTCCGAGGCGTCGCACACAAAGACGATGTGCGTCCCCGAGCCCTCGACGCCGATAAAGCGCGCGCTGGTGCCCTTGCGGCCTTCTTCGCTTTCCTCTTTCGGGGCGGCGCCTTGCAGCATGGCGCGCCAGGCGCTGGCATTGGTAAATATCTTTTCGCTGTCGAAGAGGTCGGCGAAGATGCGGCCGACAGCGAGTGTCGTCCGCGGGAGCAGGGTCTTCTCCTCGGTGGCGGCAGCGATCACCAGTTCTCCGGCGGCCAGGAACTTCGAGTCACCCCGGCTGTTCTTCGCGCCGCGCAGCGCGGAAGCGGCGCTTTCGACGAGCAGGGAGCGGTCATCCTTGTCGCGAGGCGCGTTCGCCGGCGAGAGCGCGGCCGTGATGCCCTGACTGATGGCGTCGACATCGCCGAGGGAGCCGAGGGCCTCCAAAGCGGCGGCGCGGAAAAAGATGTCGTGTTTCTTGGTACTCAGGATTTCAAGGGCGAGGGCGGGATCGCGATGCTTCGTGTTCACGCGCAGCGTGTTGTACCAGAGCCATGCGTGGGGGGCGTCCTTGTACTTCGACGACCACTTGTTCATGGTGTCGACGAAGTCGGCGCCGTTGAAGTTATCGGCGCAGATTCCGGCGATGAGGTACTGCTCGTGGTCGGGAAATTCGCCCGGCTTTTCGTAACGCTTAATCAGGGCGTCGAGCGCGCGGGCGTCCTTGGTTCTCGCAAAGCGTTCGAAGGCGCGCGTGCGCAAAAAGAGGGGCGGGCGTTTGACCATCGCTTCATATATCTGCTGTTCTTCCTCGAATTTTCCGGTGGGGTCGATGGCTTGACCCGTGGCAAGGCCTGACAGGGCGACGATCAGTCCGGTGATCCACATGAAGCGGAAAGCGATGTTCATAAACCATCCCTTTATTAAGCGTTACGCATGGCTTGAAGCCCTGCGTTTCCCATCCCAACCGGCATATAGGAGCAGAGCCATTATAGGAATATTGCGGAAAATGAGCGAAATATACCGTTGCTCAACAGTGGTCAGGCTTAAAGGAAAAGGCTGCGGGGCGTCCCGCAGCCTTTATGATGCTTCTAACAGTACAGTCGCTTACCACTCGAAGCCGAATACACCCGCGAAGTGGGTCTGATCGACTTCCATATCGCCAACGAATTCGTCGTCGATGTCCGCCTCTATATCCATCTGGAAAATACCGGCCTTGGCGCCGATGGTCAACCATTCCCATGGCCGAATGCGGACAGTGAGCGAACCATCGAGCACGTCGGCTTCGACGCCGCTCACTTCCGGAAAGATGCCGATGCCGAACTGTGGCTCGATGGCGAACATGCCAAAGTAGATGCCGCCGTGCAGGCCGATGGTGGCGCCCGGGATCGGGGCGTCCTGTTGTTCGGTAATGTCGTCACCGGTGGTGTCTTCCGTACCGGTCAGGGTCACGTCAGCGGTGATGGCGTGGATGCTGAATCCGAAGCCAAGCTCCGCCTTGACGTCGGTGTCAACGTCGAAGGTGAAGGGCGTGAAACCGATATAGCCGCGGAAATACTGGGCGTCAAAGTCGGTCACGACGTTGGCCGAGGTGTCGAAGGTGAAGTCGCCGAAGTTGATGTCCGTGGCGATGGCCTCGTCGCCCGCGAATTGGAAGTCAGAGAAAGCGAAGTCGAGGCGGAACCAGTCGAGTGTAAACTGTACGCCGAATCGGACTTCGGACTCCTCATCGAGGCCGAGGGTGTCCTGGAAGTCGATCTCGGTGCCGATTTCCGTCCCCGAGAACGCGCCGGTTCCGGAAATCTCGTTCGTTGCAGAACCGAGGTCGAACAGAATACGATACATGCCCGGATTGACGATGGGGGCTTCCTGTCCAAGGCTGTTGCGCGCCATCATCTCCGCCGGCGTTTCAGACACTCCGCCCGCTCCCGCCAAGCGCTGCTCGAGAAGCGAGTCGCCAGCATAGAGCGGCGCCGCAATCCCGAAGCTCGCCATCAGGACCAATCTCTTCGTCAACTTCATTTGTAAAGCCTTTCGGTAAAAGCAGTAAAGAGGTTTGTGAACCATCGCACAGAGCCAACCGGCCCGCACGTGGCCAGCTTTTACTTATGGCATAGTGTCATGTCCATAGAGGAAAGTTGCCGTTTGGCCTGGGTTGAGCAATTGCAAAGTAAGGGCTTTGGTGTGATGGTGATAAATTCTGTTATCAGACCAACGATACCTCTTGATAGCTTGATGATTTTTATGTATTTGGTGTGATTTATATCCACGCGCGTTGTCGAAAATTGCTCGGTGGGGACCGTAGCGTGCGCGTGATATTCGTTATTTCAGGGGCAAAAGATGCCAATTCGAGACATCGCGCCTGTGAGCAGTACGCTCGTGAAGTCGTTTCTTGGGGCGGTTCAAATTTCTCCGCGAGCCGTCGGGTTCGAGCCAGCTTCGGGGATTTATGCGAGAGAGTCTTCTCCGCGCCGCATCGCGCAACAGGAAAGCCTTTCACCACGGGCGATTGGCGCGATCTTCGATGTTCGCCTCAACTCGGCATAGCTTGCCGGGCCACGACACTCTCCTGTCGCGTCTCGTCGATCTTCCGTCGTCGTGAGGAGCTTTCATAAATTCATGAAAATTGACGGCATTGCACACTGGCGGGGCATTTTACGATTTGTATGCTACCTCGAATTCGAAGGCCCTAGCGCGTTTCTGATGGTCTGCGATGAGGTATCGTGGGCATCGCGCTCGGCGACCACACACCGGGGACGAAGTCATGCCGATTCTTCAGATTGCGCCAGCCAGTAGCCTGCTCGTGACTTCCTACCTCGGCGCGACGCCAAGCTATGTGCGTCCCGCCGACGCGCAATTAGTGGCGCTTGCGCGCTCTGTTGAATCAGCTCCGGTTCGCATTGCCCTGCAAAATTCGGTTATGGCCGCTCCCGTCGGCGTGATCTTTGACGTGCGCCTCAATCCCGGATACGCATAGTCCAAAACTAACGCGTTATCAGGCCCCGTTGAAAAACGGCCTGATAACCGAACCATTAGATAGAAGATTTCATCACGGGGATCACCGGGATTCACGGGGACAAGACGTCGGACGTGAAAGAAGTCTTGCCAGGCTATATCCATACGCAAGTTACTTTGCGCCCCTTCTTTGATTCGCCGTACTCCCCGTGGTAAAAATCTCTGATCTTCTTCCGTGCTCTCTGGTTAATCTGCCCACGTAGGGAGTATGGGAATCTCATGCGCGAAGCCCTCGATTTGCGTCCGCTCGACTTTGGCGACATTCTGTCGCGCGCGTTCGCGCTCTATCGTTCGCATTTCGGCGTCGCCTTCGGACTTTTTTTGATCTTGGCGTTTCCGCTTTCGGCGGCAGCGTCACTGGCTCTCTTCAACGTTTTCCGGATGGATGTTCCGGATCCCCGTGATTTCAACCAGCAGGCCTATACAATCCTGCAGGGAACGTGGAGTTTCGTCTTCGCGTTTGGCTTTTCCGGCCCGGCGTTCGCGTTCCTGCTTTCGCGGGCGTTCATGGGCGGCGAACGCTCGGTCATGCTGGGCCTCAAGGCGCTCTCGCGGCGCGGCGCATATCTCACCTTCCTTACCTTCTTCTTTCTGCCGTACTTCATCGTGCTGACGGGCGCGCAACTGGGAATCGCTTACGCGCACGACCGTGAGGGATTCGGCGGCGGCATCGTTTTGCTGGAGCTCCTTCGTTTTGTCCTTTTGGCGCCTATGAGCTTTTATGTACTGATCCGCTTCGCGCTTGCCTGCGCCATCGCCGTGCTCGAGGACACGAACGCGCGAGAGACCATGCGCAGGCTCAATATGCTCATGCGCGGGGCGCGCTGGCGCTACTTCTGGCTCAATGTGGTGATGTCGTTGTGCGTATTCGTGCTCGCCATCCCGGGCGAGGTCGGCGCGTATTTGCTGGCCGACAAAAATTGGCCGGTCGCCGGCGTCATCGTCAAGGAGTTTTGGTGGGCGGTGGTGGTGCCGCTCTACACCGCGACGATCGTGGTGTATTACTTCGATCAGCGCAGCCGCCGGGAGGCCTTCGATATCGCGGTGTTGGCCCAGTCCTTTGGCGTCGATCCCGCCGACATGCCGCCGATTCGTCGCGAGCCCAATGGTTTGATCAGGGTGCCGCCCTACCTTCCCGAAGGGTACGGGCCGGACGGCACTCAGACCGTAAGCCTCGAGCCTGAAGGGGCGGTGAGGACGTGATGGCCGGCCGAATCGCGATAATCTTGATACTCGTCGTCGTAGGCGTCGCTTCGCCTGCGCGCTCGCAAGAGTCCGCCGGCGACGACGCCCGCGAGATCGTCGGCAAGCGCGAGTATGAAGGTTATCACATTGTTTTGCCGCGTGGATCGAATGAAACCATTTCTCCGCCAAGCAATGAGGATGACCGAGGGAATGGTCGCGGCGCCGAAGCTTCTCCGCCCGAGGGCGATAATGGTTTCAACGATTCATCATCGTCGTTCGATTTACCCGTTGGGCTCTTGGAATTCATCGGTTGGGCATTCATCGTCCTGCTGGCAGCGGTGGTAATTGTCGCCATCGTGCGCTGGTTGATGGACCGAAGCGCGACGAAGATCGTTACGAGTCCCGCGGATGACGATGGGGCGCCCATCGGCCCGGCTTCCCCCGCCGGCATATCACCATCCACGCTTGATCTCCTGCAACGCGAATATGAAGAGGCTCTCGCCCGGGGCGATTACGCGCGAGCGGCGCTCTTACGTTTTAAAATCTTTTGGCTGCGCGAGGGGTGGGACGGCTGCCTTGACGACGACGACGTGAAAACCTGGCGCGACGCTCTGATCTTCGTCGATGGCGATGCACGGCGCGGGGCGGTGCGACGGCTGCTGGGACTGGTCGAGCGCGTGCGCTACGCCGAATACGCCCCGGCGCAGGCGGAATTTGCGGGCTGGCGAAAGCGTCTCGAAAGCATCGAGCAGGTGGAAAGCCCGTGAGCGACGCCCCAACGAACGAAAGCACGAAGCGCCGGCGGGGAACGGTCTACCGCGCCGTCATGCTCGGCTTCTTCGTCATCCTGATGGGCGCGTGGCTGATTCGCGCGCTCTATGATACGCCTCGCATCCCCGATAACTGGACCAACGGCTACTCCGCCAGCCCCGGCGGCCATCGCGCTTTTCTGGAACTGATGAGGCGCAACGGGTATGAAGTTCAACAGGATATCAGCGTCGTCAAGGGCATCGGTGGGAGCGAGTCAGGCAATGCGCTTTTCGCCATTCTTGAGCCGCGCCCCAAGTACGTTGCCGAGGAAAGTGAGGCGCTCGAAAGGGCCATCGACGCTGTGGACGACGATCGCGATGTTTTGCTGGTACTGCCCAAGCGCTGGTATCGCCAGACACACGCCGAGGAAGGCCAAGGCATCTCCGACGATGCGATCGTTCTCGAAGAGAACATGCTCACGGAATGGGAAGTAGAGCGAGTGTTGGAATATGCGGGTTTTGGCGACGACCTCAAGCTCCATCGTCACGATGACGAAGCCGGGCTACAGGACGGCACGGGCCGGTACTTTACGCCTCTTGAACGGGGAAAGAGCAAGCTGCAGTATTTCGAACCGGGCGAAGACTTCGGGGAATACGCGACGCTGGTGGAGACGAGCCACGGCGAACCCGTTGCTATCGAGATCGAACACAACGACGGGAAGCTCATCCTTGTCGCCGACCCGGACATCCTTACCAATCGTTTTATTGGAGAAGGAAACAGCGCGACGCTTGCCCTGAACATTGTCGAGGCGAGCGGATACCATCGTGTCGTGGTGGACGAATCGCTCCACGGGTTCGTGAGCGACACCAGCATCGAATACCTCGCAGCCACGCCGCCGGGATTGTGGCTGACGCTGTCGGTGATGCTGCTCCTGGCGCTCTTTGCCTGGCGCGAGGCGGCCATCTTCCGGCAGGCTGACGACGATTCCGAACAACGCCGCTCGCGCGCGTTCGTGATCGAAGGCACGGCGAGATTGATGGCGCGGGCGCGGGATTACCGCACGGCGATTGTCAGAATCCGCGAGCGGGCGGGCCGTGTGCTTGGCGCGCTCAAGGGTACTGGCGGGTTGATCGCCCACGGCAAGGAATCCCGGGAGTTGCGCGCGCTCAAGCGATACGAGAGCATGGGGCCACGGGGGGTGATTCTCGCGGCGCGCGATGTATCGGAGATGATGGACGGGGAGAAACATGGACGTTCCGGAACAGCACATTGATCAACCTATGCGTGGAAACGTTTCCGGCCTTGCCGGACGCGTGGAAGACGCCGTCGCCCGCGTGGTGAAGGGGCAGACGGACGCCGTGCGTCTGACCGTGATCGCCATGCTGGTGCAGGGGCATGTGCTGCTCGAGGGCAACCCCGGCACAGCCAAGACGCTGCTGGTGCGCACGCTCGCGCGCCTGTTGGATCTCGAGTTCCGGCGCATCCAGTTCACTCCCGACTTGATGCCGAGCGACATCACCGGAACGTCGATCTTCCGCCCCGACCGCGCGGACTTCGAGTTCCGCAAGGGGCCGGTCTTCACGCAATTGCTGCTCGCCGACGAGATCAACCGCGCGCCCGCGCGCACACAGGCGGCGCTCCTGCAGGCGATGCAGGAGCGTATCGTTTCCGCCGACGGATCGGATTTCGCCTTGAGCGATATGTTCACCGTGATCGCGACGCAGAACCCGCTCGAATCGGAAGGCACCTACCCTTTGCCCGAGGCGGAGCTTGACCGCTTTCTCTTTAAGCTTGTGATCGACTATCCGGACGAGCAGGCCGAACGCGATGTATTCCTGCAGCACGGCGCGCCGACGACACTCGCAAGCCCCGAGGCGATGATCCAGGGCGCGTTATTCAACGAAGCGGACTTTCGCGCCGCGCGCGAGTTCATCACGACCGTTGTGGTCGAGCCTTCCATCGCGGACTATACCCTCGCGCTCGTGCGTCAGACCCGCGAGCACCCTTTCCTTCTGGCGGGGGCGTCGACACGCGCGGGCGTGATGCTGTTGCGGGCGAGCCGGGCGCTCGCGGCCATATCGGGCCGCGATTTCGTGATCCCCGACGATGTGCGCGAGCTCGCGAAGCCCGCGCTTCGCCATCGGATGTTCCGCACGGCAGCGGCGGAACTCGAAGGCCTGTCCACGGACAAGATCCTCGACGACATTTTGGCGAAGGTGCCTGTCCCGAAGTGAAAAGAAGATTCACCCAGAGGCACTGAGAGCACAGAGGAATGAAAGTATTTTATCCACAGATGCCGCAGATAAAGAGAGTCATAGGATTTTATCTGCGAACATCTGCGTAATCTGTGGACGATTTCTCTTGTTTTGAAAATTCTATTCCCCGTGTTCTCTGTGTCTTGTGGTAAACATTCGAGTTGTAAGGCACAGCCATGCGATTTGCCCCGACGAAGCTCGCCATCCTGTTCGCGCTCACGCTGGTGACGCTCGCGACAGGTATCGTCGTGCTGGCCTTCATGGGCTATGAGACAGACTGGGTTGTGTACGTCTGGGCAGGCGCCGCTGGCCTTTTCCTGCTCGCTCTATTCGGCGACATCCTGCTGCTGCCCGGAAAGCGTACAATCATTGGTGTTCGCAGGCTTCCCGGCGAGGTTGGCGTCGGCGTTCCCTTCGAGATGACGCTGACGGTCGCGAACCTCACCGGCCGCCCGCAAAAAGTACGTGTGTGGGACATCTTGCCGCGATCCATGAACGGACCGCGCGATCCCGTTGTGCTCACGCTTCCCCCTTCAGCCCGCGAGCGCGTCGTCCGCGAATACCGCCTTGTCGATCGTGGCGCATACACCGTCGAGGGCAGCATCGTCGAGGTACTCGGGCTGCTGCGCCTGATGCGCCGCATGATTCGCCTTGAGGATCGCGCGACGGTCGTCGCCATCCCGGGCATCGAAGTGCTCACCAGCAACCGCCTCGTGCTCAAGGCGATGCTCGATGCCGACACCGGTCTTGCCCGCACGCGCGGCGTCGGGCGTGGCGGCGAGTTTGCCTCATTAGCTCCCTACGTCCCCGGCGATCCACCATCGGCCGTGGACTGGAAGGGTTACGCCCGCAGCGGCCAATTGACCGTTCGGCGTTACGAGCCGGAGCGCAGGCGCCACATTATGTTGTGCTGCGACGCGGGCCGCCTGATGGGCGGGCGGGTGCACGGCCAGCGCAAGGTTGACCTCGCATTGCAGGCGTTGACACGGCTGGCGGCCGCCGCTCTGCGTCGCTCCGACCTTGTCGGACTGGTGATCTTTGACAGCGAGGTGCGCTTCATGTTGCCGCCGCGCGCAGGGGCGGGGCAGCTCGCGCGCATCGTACGGGCGTCATTGACCGTGAAGTCGAGCTACAGCGAGACGGCGTTTACCCCCGCGTTCGTAGCGCTCAACCATGTGCTGCGCCGACGCTCGCTGGTAGTCGTGGCGACGGACTTCGACAACGAGGCGCAGGGCTGGGAACTGCAACGCAACATCGAAGCCGTGCGGAAGCGGCATGTGGTGATGGTGTGCGGCCTGCGCGACCCGATCTATAAGGAAACCATCGCTGAGCCGGTCGAAACGCTGGAGGACGGCTATCGCCAACTCGCGGCGCTCACGCTGCTCGATGAGCGTCAAACGATTTACGAGCACATCAGGAAGCGCGGCATCCACACGCTCGACGCCGAGCCGGACGAGCTGGCCGAGCCGATGCTCAATCTCTATGGGCGCATTATTGCTTCGGGAAAGCTGTAGCAGGGCGCGACAACGAAATGCGTCGAGGCATCATTTCGCCAGATTTGCGGCAGCATTTCCCCAAAAGCTTTCCTTTCAACTGTGCCGATTTCGTTGAATAATCGGCCCCTAGCCTTCCCCTGCCGCGAGATATCCCATGAAGACCACGGTTACGAATCGCGCGCGCGCAACGATGATCACGGTCGTTTGCCTGCTGCTGGCGTTTTTTGGATTGGCTGGCGTCATTACCTGTGGCGACAGCGAGCCCTCGTTTCCTATGACCGATGAGTCGAACGGGATGACGCCCATCAAGCCGCAGCCCGGCGGCGGTTCGTCCAATGTTTCACCGCTTCCGCGAAATGGAGCGGGGGACGCGACACTGCCGCCTGCCGCCACGTCTAACGAGCCGTTGCTTGCTGACTTGATCACGCCGGTGCCGTCCGGCCCGGCGGAAAATGAGTCGTTGTCAACAGAGGGCACAACGCCCGAACCGCCGGGCCCAAAGACGAACGAAGCGGTCGAAGATCAACCACCTGTTCCGAACCCCGCCAACCTAGGCGCCGCGTTGCCCGCGCCGGACGCTTCGTGGTTCGATATTCCCCACGGCAAAGGCGAGCACTTCATGGCCGGGAATGTTGAGAGCGGGCTCCAGGTGGTCGCTACGCTCTCGCGCCGCGACGCCTTCGACCCGATCTGGAACCGGCGGCCGCCGGCAGAGTGGGGGTCCAACGAATTGACCGTGGCGCAGCTCAAAAATTCTGCAAGCTGGCTGCGCCTTACGCACGCGCGGGCGGACGGTTTGCATCAAAAACCTGATGCGAACTGGGACGTGCCGCATTCACCCTTCGTCTATAAGGGTTGGCTCAGCTGGCTGCGCTTTCAGCGGAGATTTGATCCTGCAACCAAAACTCCCAGTCACTTCACCATTGCCGAGCGATTCCTGCACGACGAGAAAGGTCAACTCTCGGACAAAACTCTTTGGCGCTTGCCGAATCTCGCAGATTCTCCGCGCCCTTGTCCTGATCAATCCGGCGTGCTCTTTCGGGTGTTTCTCCACAAGGATGAGCGTAGCGAGCTGCAATTTTGGAAAACCGATGCCAGCGAGCCTGCATGGAAATTCGGCGATGGCGAAAAGGATTTCTTCTCGAGGCCACTATGGATCGACAACGACCGCTTCGTGGTGATCCGCGCCGAAGCCATCGAGGACGCGCGCGCCTACCGCGGTGAAGTATTGTTGGTGGCGGTCAACGGTTCGACCGTCGCCGCCAAGACCATCGACTCCGGTCTTTACCCCGTCGACACATGCCTCGATCCCTTCGTCTTCGACGGATCGAGCCTCTTCGTCACATACATTGACGGCGGAGCACGCGCCATTCGCGTCTTCCGCGATTTCCCGAAAGAAACGGAATCGGTGAGCACAGAGTCCGTTGTGCTTCCGGCAGCGTTGCTGATCTGCGAAGAGCAGGCTTATGTCGTAAGCAACAATGAAGTGAAGCGGGTGGGGAGCGATGGAACCCTGCAATCTACCGGTTTCTTTTTACCTTTTGTTCCCAAAGCCTCTGAAAACGTTGGCGAGGACGTGATTGTGCTTGTTGGCATGGGGCCGCCGGCGGATCAGCCACCTGGAGAAGGCTTCGACTTTACGCTCGTGCGGTTTAACGCGGACAAGGGCGTCATCCCCCTTACGAATCAGGATGAATGCCGCGCGCAACTCATGCACCCCTCGTGGCTCGTCGAAAATTCGACCTATGTCAAACGCATTCACGGGGCGACCGACCGCAAGCGCCTGATCAACACCTGCCTGATCTACGAATTTGACGTGAAGGTGCAAAGCGAGACCATCAAGGAGAAAAAAGGCACGATGGTCGAACTCTATCAATCTCCCGACGAGAAGACCGTCCGTCCGGAGTGCATCCGGACTGAGGACAACCTCGGCGGGCCGTGGGTCATCAAGGCCTACGACGGCAAGGACGCTTACATCGCCACCGACGAAACCAGGGAATTCAAAAAATCGCGAGGCAATGTCAAAGAGATTCTCATTGAACAGATGGCTGTACGGCGCATGTTAATCCTCGCTGACGTGGCGAGCATGGGGCCGGAGGGTTTGTCCGCCCGCGGAAGCTTCACCATCCGCCATCCCGAATCGGGCAAGACCTACGAGACTCATTCATGGAGGCGCTTGTTGCCCGATGGCCGCGTGGCGGATTACTGGTTTGACCGCAACGGCGAGCATCATGATCTCGTGTGCGTCGAGCTTTACTTCCCGATGCAGGAGGGGACTCCGGAACGCGTGGCCCTCTGGTTGAACGATTTCAAGGAATTGCCGGACTTGAGCGCCCGTAACGCTGGAGTCGCCCTGCGAATTCCCGGGCAGGTGCGCGGCTACGGCGCCAACCCGAACAACAAAGACAATTTTGGCCGCCTGTTGTTCACCGCGACCTTCGTCCCCTCGGTCACGCGCCCCACATACCGTGACGGGAATGTCGCCCTGCGCTCAGGCTACAACATGCCGGAGCTGGATAGCGGCGACTTCGGCAAGAGCTACGAGTTGGATTGAACGCGCATGGTATTTGCCTTCCGCTTTCGTGCGGGTTATACTTGGTCTTCCTGATCGTAAAGCCATTACCGGGAAGGAGCCCGTTCATGCCAGTCAACGCCGTTTCCAGCAGTAGTGCGTCCTCAGCCGCCGATGCGGCTCGCGCCGCGGCCAATCAGGCCCGCCAGCAGGAAGTGCAAGCTCGCGCGGAACAGGAAGTTGCCGAGTCTGAACCCGCCCCTCGTCCGCGCTCCTCGCCGGATGTTTCTGGCGCGGTTTTCGATTCATCGCGCTAAACCTTCAGCATAACTGGACTTGTCGCGTTTACTCTGAACTCACCAGAGAACAGTCTGTGTTCGTCGACGGCTCCGCTAACAGGCACCGTCACGGCCGCATACCTACCCATTGGAGTGTTTGTAACGCCAGCGCCCACCACCAGTTAGCGCTGACTAATCAAATTGACGTTTAGGGTGTGGCATTCTTCAGAAAAACTCCCACAATGCGCCCGCAGTGGGTATGCAAGGTACTGGAAGATACAGACTTACCGACATACCCGAAGATCAACCGGCTCAGTGAAAGGGACAACGACATGAAGACACGTTCTCGTCGCCCGGTATGGCTCATGCTTGCCGCGGTGGGATTTGTTGCTTTGCTCTGCACCATCATCACAGGATTGTTGACCGGAGGGAGCGATTCGCTCCTCGCGTCGCTCGATCTGAGCGGTTCGCTGACGGACAGCGCCTTGGCAACAGACGCCGCTCCGGCTGAAACAGCCGCGAAACCGGCACAAACACCGAGTCCTTGGGACAATGGCGTGTTTTACATTTTCATGATCGTTGGCGCTGGGGCTAGCGTGTTCGCGCTCTTCACAGCGCGTCAATACTTCGAGGATGTGAAGCGTGCCGAGCCGGGCAACGCGCGTATGCAGGAAATCGCAAGCGCCGTGCGCGAGGGCGCGATGGCGTATCTCACGCGTCAACGCAACGTCGTCATTCCTGTGTTAATCGTTATCGGCGTGCTCGTCGCGTTTGGCGCGAACTACGAGCTGTTCCAAACCGACCCGACGTGGGCGGTGCTGATCTTCCTCGGATTCATCACCGGCGGCATCGCGAGTTTCTCCACCGGCTGGTACGGCATGAAGACCGCGACGCTGGCCTCAAACCGCACGGCGTGGGCCTGCACCGACGCCACCAATGGTCTTGATCGCGGCTTGCAGGTCGCATTCAAAGCCGGATCGGTGATGGGGCTGTCGGTCGTTGGCATCGGCCTGGCCTTCGTCATCTCATGGCTTGCGATTCTCATTGTCGTTGAAGGCGACGAGCCGGCGAAGATCGGCGAATACATGCTGAGCTTCGGCATGGGCGCATCGACCGTGGCACTCTTCGCGCGTGTCGGCGGCGGTATCTTTACCAAGGCGGCTGACGTTGGCGGAGACCTCGTCGGCAAAGTCGAGGCCGGTATTCCCGAGGACGACCCGCGTAATCCAGCAACCATCGCAGACAACGTCGGCGATAACGTGGGCGACGTGGCCGGCATGGGAGCCGACCTCTATGAGTCCTATGTTGGCTCGATTCTTGCGGCCATGGCGCTGGCGTTTCCGGCTGCGCTGGCAGCGACAAAATCCGGCATCGAGGGTGTCGATCCCTGGAAATTCATGGTCGCGCCAATTGCGATGGCAGCGGCGGGCATTTTCCTTTCCATTCTCGGTACCAAGCTGGTGAAAACCCGTGAAGGCGCGAGTCTCAAAGATCTCCTGGGAAGTTTGCATCGGGCCGTCAATATTCCATCGATTCTGATGGCGTTTGCGGCCATCGGAATCGCGAGTTTCTGTTTCCCGGAAACCCATTGGTGGGGCATCGGCCTTGCTACGGTCTTTGGCTTGCTCTCCGGCCTTTTCATTGCCAAGGGCTCCGAGATTTACACTGCGTATGATTACCGCCCGACGCAGCGGGTTTCGGAGAGTTCGAAAACCGGTCCTGCGACGGTGATCATTTCCGGCATGGCCGCCGGAATGATGTCCACATGGGTGCCTGTGGTGGTGATTGCCATTACGACAGCGCTGGCCTATGGGTTTTCTGGTGGTTTCTCCGATCCTCAGCTTGGTTTGTATGGCATCTCGCTCGCAGCCGTCGGCATGCTTTCCACGCTCGGCGTGACGCTTGCCACCGACGCCTACGGTCCGATCGCCGATAACGCCGGCGGCAACGCCGAAATGAGCGGCCTGCCCCCCGAAGTTCGCGAGCGCACCGACGCCCTCGACTCGCTCGGCAACACGACTGCTGCCATTGGCAAGGGCTTTGCCATCGGTTCCGCGGCTTTGACGGCCTTGGGTCTGATCGCGGCATTCGTCACATCCGCGCAATCACGCACTGATTTCGATATTTTGAAATCTGACATGATTACCATCACGAACCCGATGGTGATTTGCGGTCTCTTCATCGGCGGCCTTTTGGTGTTCGTGTTCGCAGCGATGACGATGACGGCTGTAGGCGATGCGGCGCTCTACATGGTCGAGGAAGTCCGTCGCCAGTTCAAAGAGAAGCCAGGCATCATGGCCGGAACGGAAAAGCCCGATTACGCGCGCTGCGTGGATATCTCCACCTCGGGCGCGATCAAGAAGATGATCGTTCCATCACTGCTCGCCATCATCGCGCCAGTGGTTGTCGGCGTGGTGTTCGGTGTGGGTGGTGTGGTCGGTATGCTGGCGGGCGGTCTTGCCTGCGGCTTCGCCGTCGCCATCTTCATGGCCAACGCCGGCGGCTCTTGGGACAACGCCAAGAAGTACATCGAAAAGGGCAACTTGGGCGGCAAGTATCTGAAGAACGAAGCCGGCCAGTACGTCGACAAGGACGGCAACGTTGTCGAGAAGCGGGAACAGGCCAAGAACCCCAACCACGGCGCTGCCGTTATTGGCGATACCGTTGGCGACCCGTTCAAAGACACCTCCGGTCCCTCGCTCAACATTCTGATCAAGCTCTTGAGCATGGTTTCGGTGGCGACGATCGCGGTCACCATGATGGTGAACGACGGCAAGGGCATCTTCGACATGGTGCTCAAGAACTTGTTCGGGAAATAGCGCCACGCAGACGTTCCGGCGCGCGATGTGCCGGCGAATGTCCATCGGAAATTATGAAGGAGCGTCATGATACCCATGGCGCTCCTTCAAGCGCAAAATACCACAAAAGCCAAGGCGGTTGCCAATTGCCACAAGCATCCGAAGACGAATCTCGCCACCAAGCATGATGGTCGAGCGGACTCCTCGTTCATGGAGAATGAACGAGGAGTCGTAGCGGCGGGCAGGTTATCGGGCGGGTTTAAGGATTATCGCCAACGCCAAGCCCTTGCGCCAAAGGCGTATAGTCCGCATAACACAAGGGCTTGAAGGTGGAGCGGGTGAAGGGGATCGAACCCTCGACATTTTGCTTGGGAAATACGCCCCGTCAAATAACAAAACTCTGACTTCACGCTCCAATCAGCCTGAAAACCCTGTATTTATATGCCTTTTTCCGCTTTCAGGCGAGCCGTCATCGCCTGGTTCTATCACTCTTATAGAACAGTTTTATAGCCGAAAAAATGAAGTTTGCCCCCATGGTGCCCCCATGGAGTAGCCTTTGTAACCGAGGCCAAGCGATGTCGTCTGAGCGTAAAAAATCTCGTTATCCTGGCATCTCCGTCTATCGACGGAAGGATGGCGATCAATCGCTCGTAGCCCAATGGCGAGACCCCAAGACAAAGGCAAAGCACAAGGTTTCGCTGGCCAAGCTCGGATACACGAACAGAACAGCCGCTCATAATTGGCTCACGGAGAAGTCCAAGGAGCTCCGACAGCAACGATCGCTCATGCTGCTGAAGAAGAGCGCGGTGGATCTTGAAATCGACAGAAGACGTCAACTCTCGATGCTCGAGGTCATTGACGCATATATAGAGCATTACGGAAAAGGGCGCGAAGAAAGACTGGTCAAACCAGAGCGCTCGCGCCTCCGACGATTCAAGGAATGGTTGATCGCAAACAAGGAACTGGTCCCATCGGCCGGCGGGTTGTCGCCGTTTGCCATCAATGAATATGCGAAATATTTGGCAGGGAGCACCAAGCTGAAATGGTCGGGGGAGGGAGAAAAGGCGCATCAAGTACCCTCGCAGCGCCCCCTTGCCGGCGAGAGTCTTAACGCGTTTCGACGGGCGGCTGTCGCATGTTTACGGTGGGCCAGCCGCGAGAAATACGTCACGCTGTCTGTCCATGAGGTGTCAGAGGCATTCCCCCAGTTCAAGCTCCAGGAGATAAAGGAGCCGGAGTGCCTATCGCCGGATCAGCTTAAACGATTGATCCTCGCGGTAGAGACGCATGATACCGACCGTTTTCATGGCTCCCGGCAGGACAAGAATGCCTATTACACTGGTGTTCAAAGCCCTGTCGCAAAAAAGAAGCACAAGGAAATTGGGCCGCTACTACTGGTGTACATGCTCACTGGCGTGAGGCTCGGCGAAGCGCTCCATCTGAGGTGGGAAAATGTCGACTGGAATCGGAAGATCGTTCGATTGAAGCCGGACAGGAATACCGGATGGAAGATCAAGACGAAGCGCGAGAGAACTATTCCTTTCGCCGATTCACCGCTCCTCGAAAAGCTCTTGAGCGCACTGCAACTCAAAGCCAATGGATCGCCTTATATCATCGCGGGGAGCGAGGGACAGCCGAGGCGCTTTGATCGCCGGTCATGGGACTCATTGGCGAATTCTGCCGGCCTTGGCTTTGTGACGCCGCAGATACTACGAAGCACCTTTGCTTCGGCCCTCGCGGCAGCCAAAGAAGGTCCAAGCCCATACGAACTCGCCTATCGCATGGGCCACCGAGTAACCGTTGCTGAGCGGTATTACGTTGTACACGTCTCGCCCTGCAAAGGCTCTACCGTGGAAGAGTGGCTTGGGATCAAAGAAGAATTAGAGAAATGCCTGACGGCATTGAATTTACTGCCCACACTACAAGGGCAGGAGAAGGTGCAGGTTTACGGTGCCGCCGAATGATGCGTCGGGCGTCGAGTTATATGAAAACACGCGGCGAATTGTTGCGATCGAGCATCGGCGCGGTAAAATGGCCGGGAATAATCATGCGCGAGCTTGTGCTCGTGGGTTACGCGAATACGAAAGGAACGGGATGAAAGAATAAAAGGTTCGCAGCACGCCGGAGCCGCCAATTATATGAGTTTGGGCCGGTGGCTTGCGTGTGCTGTTGAAAATATTCAAATCGCATTCCAAGGGGTGGGGAGTCGCGTCCTACGCGCGCCGCTCAAAATGTTTGCGGCTTTCCCCGCCGGACGATTAGGTGCTCCTTGGCGCCGTCATCGCTCGAGTCCCCTTCACTATTCAACTAGCGGCGTCCGCCGCACCGCACTCGCGCGGTCTCCATATACGCGAAAGGAAGTTCCGGCGCCACGCGTCGAGAGCTTCCCATTATTCAACGGTTCTAAATTTCCACGCGATTCCTGAGCCGCTCGCGTGAGCGGTTAGACGGATTCGTACACGACATTAATCCGTTCACGGACAACTCCGTGCGCGGCTGAAAGTAGGTATTTGCTATGTCAACGACGTATTGCAGCGAGCAAATCGCGCCCATCGATTTTGAAGATCGGCGTTTAGCACATGAGGGTTTTGGCCCCGAGATTCCTCTCACGGAAGCGCCCAAGGCCACGGGTGTGTCCTATACCTGGCTCTGGATTTGCCAAACTCGCGGTCTCTTGAAGACCTACAAAGTTGGCCGTCGGCTTGTGGTGGAACGGCGCGAAATCGCCCGTTTCAATGTCACACCCCGGTAGAACTAACACCTTTAAATCAATCGCCCCCTGATATTGATTCGTCAATTGAGGAGGCAAAGGAAAGACTGTCATGAAAAACTTTCAAAATGAATTTCAAGAAAGCACACACGATGTTGCAGCCAAGGTACAGCCTGCGGCGGATTCACACCAAGGAGGTCATCAATTACAGCCAAAGCCAAAAAGTGTGACGAAAATACGCTTTCAAAAGAGTAAACTCGACCGTGGTTCCACAACACTGGCCGACGTCGATAAAGAGGTCGAGCACCTCGCGGCGCTTTTGAATTGGTCAAAGCTGCGGATCGGGCGTTGCTTGTTGAGAGGCAAGGCCGCAGCAAAACGCGAAAAAGTTCCGGTGGGCAAGTGGCTTGCCGAGGCTTGCGCAAAGCTAGACATAAAACTACCCACTGCCTATAGATATATGAAGGTGGCTAAAGATCCAATCAACGCCACCATGCCGGACGATTTCGATCCGAAATATGGAAAAGTTGTGCTGGGGCCATCTTTTTCAAAGTCAAGGAAACAGCCGACCAAGAACGAAAATGGTTCGGAGCAATCCGAAGGCACCTTGTCGCGGGATGTTGAAAATCCCTCGCCTCTATTTACCTCATCAATTCCCGAGACGATTCTTTCGGCGAATTCGCAAATTGAGGAGATTGAGACGGCACGGCAGGCCAAGGGCATGCAGAACGGGGGACCTATTCGTTTGGAGCACATCGTCTATGAGCTCAATAACCTCGCCATGGCGCTTTTGGAAGTTTCTCAGTTTGAGAAATACCTTGCCGAAACGCCCGGCGCGGATCGTGCTGAAAAGCTGAAGTTCGTAATACAGCAAACGGAGGAGATTTCTTCTATCTCGTGTCAGATTTCGTCGCAAATGGACGGACATCTCCTCGAGTTGTCTGGCAACTCCAAAGGGAAGTAGACATCGACAGACCAGCTATACACCGCATACAGAATTCGGGTTTTGAGATTTATGGTAGTAAGCTTTGCGCCTCGCAGTTCCTCCCCAAAGGAGTACTGCGGGGCGCAAGGCGTTAAGTGGTGACGAATGGCCCGCACCTGATGATCTTGGGCGACTCATAATCAAGTCGCGCCTGCGTGACTCGAATATATTTTTCAGATTTTCCCTGATTCCGAAAAAACTCGCCTACAACGATGTCGTAAGCGGTCGTGATGAATCACGGTCGGTCGTCTGGCATAGGCGCACACGCGCCACTCTCTGAAGGAACAAAATATGAACCCTGCAATGAATCGGGAGGACTGGCACCCCGCGTTGGATCGGCTAACGGTCGAATACGAATCAATACTCACCCGCGAATATGGATTGCCGCCAATTTGCAGCCAGAAAGAGGCCCTGAGAGCTCTCGGAATTTCTTTGACCGCGATGTATCGGCTGCGGCTGCGCGGCGACATTAAATTTATTCAATCCACCATTGGCGGTCGCATCACGTATCGGCGCCGCGAGCTCGCTGCCTACCTGGCTCGCCTCGAACTCTCGAATGCAATGTAAATCTTGACTCAAAATGAAGATGGGGTGGGTACTGCCGTGGCGTTCACTGCACACCCACCCCCGGAAAAGGATCGATCCATGAGCGTTATACACAGTGCATCATCGGCAACATGCCTTGATAAGATTAATAGATTATTATCAGACGATATTTTCTCCCTCCCATCCTCTCCTACGGAGTTTTGGCCTTCCGATGCCACGAATTCATCGCCCCCTCCTTTTTTGACCCTCGATGAGGTGGAACACCGTGCCTGTTCCCTTCACTCTGGGGGCGAGGCTCTTCGCCGTGTGGCCAAGGCCTATAGGAATTGCGGCAAAACTTTTAAAAAGGCCGTCATTTTGAAAAATGGCGGCGATTGCCTAATCATGCGGCATTGCGGCACGCCGCTCTGCCCAAAGTGTCATGCGCGGCGCCGCAGCAGAATCGTCAAAAAAATCGCTCCTATCATCCATGAGGAACTCTCCCAGGGAACCCGGTTACTCATGGTCACGCTCACCGTGCGCCACAGGCTCAGCGATAAGCTCGAACGGCTTATGGCCGTTCTTATGAAATCGTTTACCGGCGCAAAAAAACTGCCAGGGAAGAAGGCAATGCCAGGCTGGAAGCGCCTGATTAAGGATTACCTTTGGGTTCGTGAGTTGGAATGCACCCGCGCCAATGGCTGGAACCCCCACATCCATGCCATTGTGAAACTCACCGATGACTTTAAAAACGCAACAGATGAGGAAGTAACCCAATGGCTCAGGCATCATTGGAAAAAGCTCACGGCCGAAATGGGTTTCTCTTCCACCGAAATTAAGGTGGAAACCCTGAACTCCAACGCTTCCATCAAACATGCCTCAGATGTCGCCTCCTACCTCACCAAAGGCTCTATGCAGGGGCGGGAGGGCAATAAAACCATCGCCGAGCTCTCCCCCGGCGAATTGAATGCTTTCTGCGCGGCCTTCTACAACAAAAATACATATGGGATCAGCAAGGGCTGGAAGAAGGTCCTTCCAGCAAAGCAGAAGGACCCAACCCCAAAGGTCGTCTGGTCAGACGATGAAATCAGCATCCACGCAAAATACGGCGCCGCTGGCCAGCTTCCCGCCTCTTCCAAAAAGGCTTGGGCAGTACATGGTCCCCGTATTCTTCAATTGCTCACGAATCAAGGCCAGAACACGGGCCAACTAAGCCAACAGATCAAGGAATTTCAAGCCCGCGTGGCAAAGGGGGAAAAACGCCAGAGATCCAGCACCATTATCACCTACAAATCTCCAGAAGGGGCAAGCATGGGGGTATGGGGCTATAAACCGTCACAACTATCCACCAGACAGCGGAAGCAACCGATCAATGGTGCGCCAAGCACATATACTTGCCGGCAAATCGCGAAACTATTTCAAACGAGGTGAAAATGAAAAGTAATTATGATTCCGCATACCAAGCACGCGCTATTTCGCTGTTCTATGCCCCTAATCACGCATTAAACTGCGATGGAATGGAAACAGCCGCAACACACCATAGTCCGTCCAATACAAAGAATCTATGCACAGCTCCTCTCCCCTCTGGGGAGAGGCGGGGGTGAGGGGGTCTTTGGACTTCCGGACGTTAGGAATATCTATCGATAAGTCGAAGACTTGCAGGAAATGGGGTAGCTCCACCGGAGAGAAAATCATCCCACCCCGATGGGAGTTTTCAAAACATCGCTATAACGATCATTGCAGTGGTGAAACAGAGAACTCAAGGACAATGGACCAGATATGTCGCATATTCAAGTCGAGGTTTATCGACAGGCAATCCAGACTTTGGCGTTACCAGTGACCCTCAACCGTGGCATGAACTATTAAAAACAACGTGCTTTTGAAGAGTTCGGCAATAAAGAGCTTTTTGACATTCGATTTTGGCCTGAAACCTTTGACCGCTGGGAGTTCGGTGGAATCCACCTCCGTGCTGGCATATCGCCGGACTCCACAGCGGCAATTATGTGCGGCCTTCTATCCAGGGAAAATCCCCCAGCCCTTCTTGACGGGAAGAATTCAAAACGAGCTCAAATTGAATAGTTGCATTCGCTGAGAGATTCCCGCCCCAAGAATCATCGCCACAAATCAAAGCGATCCAAAATATTCATTACAACGTTGGTGGACATGGCTCTTCAACAACGTTCGCAAGGAGTTTTGTATGTCGTATGAAATTAAGAATGATCCTTTCGCCGAGGTCTTTGGTCAGAGCGGCGCTTGTAAAGTCGATGTGGATGCTGGTGAGCAGAAATCTCAGCTTTCTGAGGCCGACAAGCTCGCGCTCGTGTCGATGAGCAGCAAAAAGCGGCAAAAACCAGCACAATCGCAGGGTTACCCAGGGCCAATATTCAAGCCCGATGCCTACTTCGGGGCGAAGGCTCGGGCAGCCGTAATGCTTGCCTCCGGAATGCGCCTGACCGCGATTGCTACGAAGTTGTCCCTTGATCGCAACACGTTGGCGAACTGGATGCGCGAGGACGAAGGTTTTGCCTTAATGTGCGGCGAGGAGATCGCAAAAATGAGGGATGAAATCAGAACATCGGCCACCGGGGCATACATGGGCGCGCTGGAAATGCTTCAGGACCTCGCAGAGAGGGAGATCAGGCCCGCCGACCGCATCAAAGCCTGCTCCGCGATTCTGCAATACACCTCGCCAATGGTGAATGCAGAACGCATCAACTCTGCGGTAGGGAATGTACCGCCAAAGGCGTGACGATGCTTTCAGGAGGATTGCCTCTTCTTCGGCACCCGCACCTTGCCCCGCTGAGGACAGGCTTTCCTCCGGAACGGGAGCTTGGGGATAACCTTGCGAGGCTTCCAGTCATCGATGGTCATGAAATCGTCGTCATCGAGCACGGAAAAGATGGCGTCATTCGCCCACTTCTGGAAGGGACTGAGTTCTGAGAGGGCCGCACGCAGCGCATTGCGCGTCAGGAAGCACAGTACAATAGATCCGACGGCAGCGATGCTGAACGCGGTATTCCGCCCTTCCAGGGCATAGGATATCGAAAGCAAGACAAGCGCCGCCAGCCCGACAGCCATGACCACGGTAACGATGATCCACACGCGGCGCTCGGACATGGTTCCTCCCTACCAAATGCCGAATACACGCCCGGCTGTTGCGGTAGCGGCAACGAGAATCAGCACCAACAACAATGTCATGTACATCAACTGACGGCGTAGGGCCGCGGCGATAAATACTTGGTGTTGTGCCAACAACTCAAGTTTTTGATCAACGCTGCCGCCTTCGTCTGCGAGCATGCCTTTGAGGGCCTTCTTTCCATACTTTGCGGCCATTGGACCGAGAAATATCGCTATCGCTTTCAAATCCATACGATTGCCTTCCTTGCTTTGGTTCCGATCTATCGCCTGAGAAATGGCGATACGCGCTGGAGGATGCTGTTACGCGCGGCATCCACTCGTTGATACTCGGTTTGGTATGAACCCCACTCAGCTTGGACTGCGCTGTTGTGCGCTGCGATTTCCTGATTGTCTTTACGCAGACGGTGTTTTGCCTGGACGTAACCAGCCCACGTTAGGAGAGCAAGCGGTGCTGCCCCGAGAAGAATCCAATTCATCATTAAATCCGAGTCGCCGTCGCTGCCAACCAACACGAACATCAGAAGATACATCAGAAATATGGCCCAGATCGCGCATCCGGGCAGCATGCAGCCTGTGGATTCCTGGAATGGAAGCGCTGATCGTCCAGGCGCGGCAGGAAATTGGAGTTGCGCCAGTTGGTGTTCCGCTTCCCTCACGATCTCGTGATTTGGAAACTCAAACGGACGGCGGAAGCGAAGATCGATCTGTCGTCCGATAAACGCGAACACGCCTGTAACCACCTGCTGATCTTCGAGGTCCCACCACCATGCGTATTTGTGCTGGACAGTGGACTCGCGTTCCTGTTGGTCGTCTTTGATACGCTGAAAGTCGCGCTCATATTGATTGTCGCTCTGGACTCCCATGCCCCTTCGGTCTCCTTTCTGCTTTACACTGCCACGCCGCACTCGCCGCAGAATTTGCTTTCAGCGGACATTGGTGCGCCGCATTCAGTGCAAAATTGTCCGCGTTCGGACGGTGGAAAGCGCTTCGTTGAATTACCTGCAACGGCCTCACGCGCGCGTCTCGATGCAATGGTGATCGTTTCGGCCGCTTCATGCGCTCCGACAATGAGCCACACCCTTACACGCTTGCCGCCGTGATGAAAAAGGATGCTGCCAACGATGTTGTCTTCAACATCCTCAATGTTCTCAAGCGGCATTCGGCGCCGGGAGATGAGGAAACGAACGACCAATTGGTTGGAGAAGAGTTGAACACGATACGAGGCTGGAATCGCAAGCCCCGCCATCGTTGTCACCGCACACACGGCTAAGCCCATCAACGACCACATCGTTGAATTGTCACTGAAGACTCCCTGCCCAACCACGCCGAAAGCAAGAAATGGCCCAAGAATCCCTCCGATGAGAAAGGCGCCAAGGCTTTGATGGAAAGCGAGTAGGGCGATGTGCGTGATGACGAGAAGGATGAACCAAATGCCAATGTTGCCGGCCCACATGCCCGCACCTTCAGACCCTTTCCCCATATCCAGCAGCATAAGTGCTGCGGGAAGGGTTGGGATGATTCCCATTGTGAAAAGAAGGGGCTTGTTCGGCTTCCATTCGCGTTCCAGTTGAGAATCGTCCATACGTGTATCTCCTTCACTTGCTTTGGTTGTTCGAAATCGTCGCCAGCAGCCGGCCAAAAGCATCGCGCCACACGATGCTTCCATCGCGTTTGCG
>JABWBM010000166.1 GCA_013360495.1 Planctomycetaceae bacterium | reverse complement strand
CACCACCACCGTCACCGGATCAATGATTCGCGTCACGGTGCAGAGAAAATGGCCCTCCGCGCTCAGCGGCAAATCCTCGTTCGGTGGCGCATTCCACTCGGGCGGAAGCGACTTGCCATCCTCTGACATGCGTTCCGTCACGCAGCCAGACAAGAGCAACACGAACGAGAGAAGTGTGATCGCTTTCATATGGTCATTCTACGCCCGGCGGGCCGATCCGTTGGTCATTTTTTACCGTACACGGCGATCATCTCCTCGACCATCTGGGCGTGGATATTGACCGTATCGGCGGTTCGCTGGGCGTAGCCGCCAGCCAGCGTTACTATCAAAGGAACGCTGAGTTTCTTTGCCGTGACGATCAGCAAACGATCGCGCGCGCGAAAACCGTCCATGCTGAGCTTCAAACCTCCGAGCTTGTCGTCCTTCCAAGGGTCGGCCCCGGCAACATAGTGGATCAGGTCGAAGGGACCATGCTCACCGATCACCTTCTCGATGCCAGCCTTCAACCCCTCGATATACTCCCGGTCACCGCAGCCATCCTCAAGGCCGATGTTCAATTCCGCCGGAACCTTCGTCGGATAGTTGTCGCGTTGGTGGATATCGAGCAGGCGGATCGTCGTGTCGTCGAGAACGATGGAAGCCGTGCCGTTGCCTTGATGCACATCAGTGTCGATTACCAGCGCGCGCCGGATAAACCCCTTCTTCTGGGCAACACGAATGGAAATCACGATGTCGTTGAGAAAGCAAAAGCCCCCGCCACGATCGGCCTCGGCATGGTGAAATCCCCCACCGATGTTGACCCCGCAACCTTTCGCTTCGATGGCCTTCTCCGTGACGAGGATCGAACCACCCGTCATGAAGCGCTTTGCCACGAGTGTCTCGGGGTAGCAAGGCGCTTCCAACTCATGAAGCGCCGCCATGGGATTGGTGCCGGCGTAGCGGCGCAAGCGTTCGAGAAATTCCGGCGTGTGCGCGAGCAGGAGTTGCTCATCTGTGGCTGGATCGGGTTTGAGGAAATCGCGCTCCCCCACCACGCCGCGCTTGATGAGTTCAGCCGCGATCAATTCGTACTTCCGTACAGGGAAGACGTGCTCGCTGAAGTTCAGCGTGTAGCCGGGGTCGTATGCGAGGAAGAGGGCCATAGTCCTGCCGTCGAATTATTTTCCCATCGTTATTCCCGCTTTTGCGGGAATCCATCCTCGTATTTCCCAACCATAAGACTGGATCCCCGCCTTCGCGGGGATGACGTTCATAAAACTATCGCGTCTTTGTGAAAACAGTACAACTGGTTATACTCATCTCGACATTCCCCTGCCACGATCGGCGGCCCCGCAATGCAGCCACCCGATACCACTCGATCTCGCCGCATCCACCTCGCCATGTTTGCGGCGCTCGTGCTCGCATGCTTGATCTGCTATGGGCGGCAGTTCGGCAACGGCTTCACCAACTGGGACGACAATTGGCTAATTACCGAGAACCGCTGGATTCGCGGCTTCGACGCGGACAAAACGGCCGCCATCCTCGATCCAACTGTTCCGCTCACCGTGCGCGAGGAGCTGGGCAACGAGTATCTTCCTGTGCGCGACTTCTCCTATTCACTGAACTTCGCCATGGGCGGCTATGACCCGACGGCGTACCAGCTCACCAACTGGCTCCTGCACCTGCTCAACGTCGTCCTCGTCTGGCTGCTGGCGAGACGCTTGCTTGCCGGACGCTGGCCGCCGTTCTTGTGCGCGCTGCTTTTCGCGCTCATGCCGGTACACGTGGAGGTGGTGGCGTGGCTCAGCGCCCGAAAAGATCTGCTGGCGACGTGCTTCACGCTCGTATCGGCGCTCGGGTATTTGCGGTATCGCGAGCGAATTGTTACTCCCGGACGACCCACCGTCATACCGGCGAAAGCCGGTATCCAGACCCCGACGCAAGGCCAAGCGAACTGGGTTCCGGCTTCCGCCGGAATGACGTGGTACATCATCTCCGTCCTCGCGTTCCTCCTCGCCATGCTGAGCAAGGTTCCGGCCATCGCGCTTCCCGGCGCGTTAATCGTCTTCGAAATATTTTTGCGTCCGCAGCTCACACCAATTTCTCTCAAACGTCTCGCGCTCCTGCTCGCCCCCTATGCCGCCATCGCCGCGACCACGTTCATCATTGGCTACCGCTTCGCCAGCAACGGCCTTATCCGCGAACCATTCGGCGGCGACCGTTTGACCAGCACGCTCACGTCCATCGCGTCTTTGTGGCGCTACGTCGAGGCGATGGTGATCGGATGGCCCACGCAGGCAGCGGTCGATTACCCGGTGCAACACGGCATCGGCAACGCGCCGGTGCTTGGCGCGCTGACGATCATCTTTCTGCTCGTGGCGCTCGCCCGCTGCTGGCAGGCGACACGCATTGCACCGACCAAGGCCCCGCACTGGCTCGCTCCCTTCGCCATTGGTATGGGATGGCTCGTCCTGATGTTCGTGCCGGTATCCAACCTGATCTTCGTGACCGGCACAGCCTACGCCGACCGCTATGCCTACCTGCCATCAATCGGCTGGTGCATTGCGATCGTTGCCTTCGGCATAGCGTTTATTCCAATGATCCAGCAGCGCCGCCGCCTGACGAAGCAGTTTCTCATCGCAACCCTGTGCGGCGTCTTCCTCTGGTACGGCTGGAACACCTGGGATCAAACGGGCAACTGGCGCAACTCTCGCGCGCTCTGGTCATCGGTGCTCGACGCCGATCCCGAAAACCACGTCGCCCTCTTTAACCTCGGACGCAGCTATCAGGAAGACGCGCTCTATGCCACGGGCGAGGTTCGCAGGCTGCGCCTCACCAAGGCCCGCGACCTCTACCTTCAGGCTTCGAGCACGCCGACGCGCACCTACCGCTACGACCGTGCGCGCGCGCTGCTCGCCCTCTCGCTTACTGAGCTTCAACTTGACGCGCCAGAGCAAGCCATGCACTGGGCGGAACAGGCAAAAACCGCCCTCGATATCCCATGGCGCACGGAGCACGACCGGAACTCGCTACTAGCATCCATAGCAAATCTCCGGGGGCAGGCGTACTCGGCGCTCAAGAAAACCAGTGAAGCCGAAGCTGCGTTCCGTGAGGGCGTCACGCTCTCGCCAACATTTCATAGCGCGTCGCTCAACCTTGCTGCCGTGCTCGCCCAGCGCGCATATGAGGGGCGCGACGACGCTGGCTTCGCGCAGGCACTCACTCATATCGACGATTACGACGATAAGCGCGGCTACCAAGACGTGCCATCTCTGGAAATGCGCGCGGACATCACGCTCAAGCACGCCGAAGCCGTCGAGGGCGATGCCGCCGAGCCTCCCGAACCCGCGCGCAAGCTCTACGATCAAGCGGCTATGCTCTATGCTCGGGCCGCGGAGCAACTATTGCTATCCGCCCCGCTCACCAATCCCCATCGTTTCAATCTTTTGATCAAGCAGGCCGAGGCCGTTCAGCGCGCCCCCGGCAACGACGATAAGGCTCTCGCGATTCTCCACGACGCAAGCGCCGTTCCCCTCGAACAGCCCCGCGCCGGGCCGGGAACGATCCGCGCGAAGATTCTTCTGAGAAACGGCCGCGTACAGGAGGCGGAACAGGAATTGAAGGACGAACTCCGCATCGACACCGAATACGGTCCCGCGCGCGAGGAATTGGCTGCCATCGGCATCGGCGTCGCCGACGCCAAACTCGTGCGACTCCGCGACAAATGGCGTGAGGAATATTGCAAGGCGCGGCTTGCGCGGACGGGCGAAACCGTTGACGCTCCGCCCGACGACACCGCGCTCTTCTACGAACTCGCCGACAACAAGGATTTCGGCGCCGAGCTTGGCGTCGTGCGCGCCTATGTCGAGCGAGCCATGGAGCTCACCGGACGCAATACGGAGACCGCTCGCGCCGGAGCCGGCTTTCTCACGGCGCTGGGCCATGCCATCTCCATGCGCGGCGACCGAAAAAGCGCCGAGGAACTGCTGCGCGAAAGTTACAACAAGGACACCGAACTTGAACTCACCTCGACGCTGCTCGGCACCATCTATTTCTCATGGTTGGAGGACATTGGCCCGCGCGCCCATGCGGCCGCCCGCGACGGGAACGTCGAACTCGCCCGCGAACTCTATCAGGATATGTGGGACCTGATCGGGCGGGTGGTGCTGCTTTCCGAGCGTGCCGCGAAGATCCTCGCCGATCGCATCGTTCGCAAAGCCAATGCCGAGAAAGTACGCATCGACAAAACCATTCCTGACCACACGTCCGAGGCGTACCTTCAACACACCGAAATATTGATCGAGTATTACAAAATGGCGCTGCTGCTCGACGATGAACAGGTTGAGGCCTTGAGCCAACTCAAAACCTTTTATCAGGAAACAGGCCGCTACGAAGATGCCGTCGAAACCTATCGTCAGCTCGAGCGCGCGGTCGCTGACAACCCGATCTTCCGGCGCGACGTGCTGCGCTCCACGGGCGAACTGCTCTACGTCTGGGCGCGCCATACGATCGGCGAATACCGCAAGCTGCTCGCCGGCGGCGACGAAGCGGGCGCGCAGGACGCCCGGCGCGAAGCCATCGATATCTTGCTCGAAGCGGTGGATATCTACGAGCAGGCGCTCGCCTTGCAGCGCGTCGACCCGTCGCGCCAATTTCTCGAAGGCTTCGGCGCGATTTACCAGAACCTCGCGACCCTCGATCTTGGAAAAGCTGTAGAGTGGCTGGAGAAAGCCAAAGCAGTTTACAACCTCAAACCCGGCGCGTTCGACGTTGAGCTTGCCTTCGTCCACCGCAAGCTTTCATTCTTCCTTCAAGATCCCGACGCACAATTGCGGGAACTTGAAGCCGCGAAGAATCTTGAGACTGACGCAGAGGCCCGCGAATCCCTCCTCGCGCGCATCGAACGTGTGGAACTGCGCAAAGCCATTCAGGAGGTCGACAAACTGCTCGACAGTGGCGACACGAAGCAAGCCATGGAGCGCGTGCGCGCGATCCGCAGCGACGACCCCGAGTGGCAACATCTCGCCGCCCGCGCACATGACGCCGCCGGTGAAAAGCGCGAAGCCGCGACGCTCTATGCGGGACTCACCACCAACGTCGACGCGCAGATTCGCGCTGGCGAGCTCTATCATTCGCTTGGTTTGCCCGCTGATCTTGGACTTGCCTATATCTCGCTGCGCCGTGCGCAAAGCTCGCTGGATCAATCCATCGCGGAGACAGCCGCGCGCGGCGGCGACACCGGCGCGATGCATACCAAGCTTGAGCACGTGAACAAGCTTACGGGCGAGATCGAGCAACGCGCAGTGAGCATGACGACTCAAGCGCGCGAGGCGCTGGCACGGCTGCGACTCCTCGAGGCCGAGCAACTGGCGCAAGATTCGCTCACCATCGCGTCCATCAACCCGCATACCCACGAAGTTCTGGCGCTCATCGCGCGCGAATGGGCAAGGGCCAACCTGCTCGCCGCCGAACGCGAGCAGAATGACGGTCAATCAGAACGCGCCGCCCGGTCGCGCGATGTCGCGCTAGGCCATTTCATCGGCGCTGCATCGCATTTCCGGCAGGCCGCAGACGCCGTCGGCATCCCATCGTTGCAGATCAAATTCCTTGGCGAGGAATTGAATTGCTTGCTTGATGGCGTGCTTCCGCTCACCAAGGACATGAAGTGGTACGCCGGCAACGCAAAGGCTTCGCTCGCGCAGTTCGAATCCGCCGTCGAGAAAAGCGGCAAGCGCGATCAATACACCCAAGCGATCAACGACTACGCCAAGAAGCTCAAGGCTTTCCTGCCCGATACGCCTGAATGATTCCGGCGAGCCATGCCTGCAAACCGGCGCCAACACGCGGCAACACCTTCGCGCGGTCGTAGTATTTGAGCGCATGCCTGCGGTTGGCGTCTTCAATATTGCGGCGCAGATTATGGTCATTGAGCGCGAGCGCCATCTTTTCAGCCAGTGACTCCGCGGAAGGTCCGGAAAGAAGTGCCTGTTGCTCGGGCGAGAGCACCTCGCGCGCCACCTCGGAGTCGGGCTGCACCATCACCCGCCCACAGGCCATGGCCTCGATAGCGGTATAGCCAAGCGACTCGTCGAGAATCGCCTGCACCACCACCGTGGCAGCCCCGTACTCGAGCGGCATGCGCTCATAGGGAATGCGCTCGGTGACAAATGCGATGGCATCTTTTGGCAACCCATGGGCTTGAGCAACCGTAAGCAAACGCGGAACATCATCACTCGCAGCCGCCATCCTGAGCGTAAAAGGTGCGCGACGGTACGCGCGAGCGCACGCCTCCACCAACACCTCGGGGCGATACACAGCGCTGCTTCCTCTCAGGCAGAGCACGAGCGGCACCTGGCGCGCGAGAGGATTCGCCAGCGGCGCGAAGACCGCGCAGTCGCGCCACGCGCCGAGCCGGAATACTGGCAGAAACTCATGCGCTTTTTGGCTAGGAACCAACTCAAATGATTCTGAATAGGGCGTGATATTCTGTGTACGACGCCGAATCCAAATGGGCATGTTTTGACTTTGGAATAGACGCAGCGCGTCTTCCTGATGTTTTGTGTAGACGATCATCCCACGAGATTTCCGCAGCCAGCGGCACAGGTTGCGCTTCTGTTTCTCCGAACGGCGGGGTACGACAAGGATATCGCTTCCCTCCGAGATTCCGGCGACGGGGACTCCGCGCGCTTTCAACGCGACGGGCAAACCGAGTTCGATGTCGATAGCGATGATGATGTCCGGTTTAACTTCCGCTACCACACCTCGAAGACACACCACCTGCTTCGCAAGCAGCCACGCGCGTCGCAGTGGGTTGAGCAGGCGTAGCCCCGACGCCCGAAATGGCCCGCGGGCATTCTCGGGCGCTTGGAAAACTTTTGTCGTTGTTGGAATTCCCGGCTTCAAACGGTTGGCGAGACAGACATAGACCGACTCGACGCTTCCGGCCTCTAACGCTTGAAGCAAGACGGCTTCATTGCCGCCGTAGGGATCGACAACGAGCACTTTGTATCCCTTTTTATTCGGTACAATTTTGGATACTGGCACCGTGGATCGCTTCTGACCTGGAATTATCCACGTTGAAGGGGGCTCCTCAATTGAGCATAAAGGATCGTTACCGAGATAGAGCGTGTAGATCATCTCATCAGGAAAGTCGTTGAGCTTGAGATAGCAACGCCCCAAACCACTATCCGCATAGTAGAAAAACTTACTCCCGGCGTCGGTCCGATGCCATGTGAGGTGCGACGAAAGCAATTGTTCCGCGGACATGCGCGGCGCTCCCTCACTTCCCCGTACCGAGGAAATCCTTGATCGCGCCGAGGACCCCTTCCTTGTTGGCAACGTCTGTGGTGATCACTCGCTCATCGCCGCCGAATACCTCGTCAAGATCGCCCTTGAACTTCCCCGAACCATAGGCGCTCCGAACCTGCCCATAGCAGAATACGTTGCTCGCGGGAAGCACGAAGCCTTTCAATAGGTCGATGCACTTCTCCGTGTCCTCCGAGCCCCAGTTATCGCCATCGGAGAAATGGAAAGGATAGATATTCCATTCCGCTGGGTCATAGCGCTGCTGGATCACATTGCGGCAAAGTTCATAGGCCGAACTGATCTTGGTGCCACCCGATTCGCGCAGGTGGTAGAACGTGTGTTCGTCCACTTCCTTCGCCTGCGCGTCATGAACGATGTAGACCGATTCGATGTTGCGGTATTGACTGCGCAGCCACGTGTCGAG
>JABWBM010000015.1 GCA_013360495.1 Planctomycetaceae bacterium | reverse complement strand
GGGCTACATCATCGCCGGCATTAAATCGGTGCAGGACGTGGACATTGGCGATACGGTCACGCGCCTTGGATTTGCCGACACCATCGAAGTTTTGCCCGGCTACCGCAAGCCGCGACCCATGGTGTATTGCGGCATCTACCCGACCAACCCCGCCGATTACGAGAACCTGCGCAAGGGGTTGGAACGGCTGCGCCTCTCCGATAGTTCGCTGACGTATGTTCCCGAGACGTCGAGCGCGCTTGGTCTCGGCTTTCGCTGCGGCTTCCTCGGTCTCTTGCACATGGAGATCGTGCAAGAGCGGCTCGAGCGCGAGATGAACCTCGACCTTGTGCAAAGCGCGCCGAACGTGAACTACGAAATCCTGATGAACAACGGCGAGGTACAATTGATCGAGGCAGCCAGCGAGTTGCCCGATCCCACGCGTTTTCAGGAAGTGCGCGAACCGATCGTGCGCGTCTCCAACATCGTTCCGGCAGAGTTCGTCGGCGCGATCATGGCCATTTGCACCGACAAGCGTGGCGAGTTCGTGAATCAGGAATATCTCAGCAAGGAGCGCGTGATCATTACCTATGACATGCCGCTCGCCGAGGTGATCCTCGATTACCACGACAAGATGAAGTCGGCTACGCGCGGCTACGGCACCATGGACTACGAGCTGCGCGGCTACAAAGCTGGCGATCTGGCGAAGGTTCGCATTCTAATCGCGGGCGAGGAAGTGGACGCGCTGAGCATGATCATCCACCGCGACTTCGCGGAACAGCGCGGGCGCGCACTCTTGAAACGCCTGCGAGACCAGATTCCGCGCCATCTCTTTGTTGTCGCGCTGCAAGCCGCCATCGGCGGGAAGATCGTCGCGCGTGAGAGCATTGCGGCGTTACGCAAAGACGTGACGGCCAAGTGCTACGGCGGCGACATTTCGCGTAAGCGCAAACTGCTCGAGAAGCAGAAGAAGGGCAAAAAGCGCATGAAGATGGTCGGCAACGTCGAGGTTCCCCAAGCGGCATTCTTGAGCGTGCTCTCGATCGACGGCGAGAAGAAGGCGAAGTAGCGGGCAATGTATGGTTTGCGCGCTGGCTTGACGTATCCGCGAAGAGATCATTTTTCCGAATGCTGGTTTTCCGTCTCTTCCTGTGGAATCGAATCATCCGCTTCGTTTGTTTTATCGGACGGCGCGTCAGTATCCGTGGCTGCGCCAATGTTTTTTAAGAACGCCATTGCGTCGTCGCCGATGCGGGTTCCCTTGCCGCGCTCAGCGATATCCTTGATGAGCGCCACGGACTTGCTGGCATCGCCGCCCTTGATGGTTGTCTCTTTCTCGTATTGTTTGAGGGCGTTCTGGTACTCTTCATCGAGGGCGACGAACGCTTTGTACTCGTCCGTCATGGTCGCCAAACCTGCCAAACCCGCCGTGGCGTCGAATTCCGGGTCGACACCCCTGAAAGTTTCGGCGATAGTCTCTCCGTAAGGAATGGACGCCGGTGGATCATAGGTCTGCAGACGCGTCCAATGAGCGCAGCGGCGTTTGAAGGAGTTGGTGATGAGCGAAATCAAATAACGCGCATGGCGTACGACTTTTGCCGCTTCCTTCGGATTGCGGTTGGAAAAATTCTCGGCGCCCTCGTCGTCCTTTGCTTGCTTGTCGTCCGTTTCCTTGAGCGCCCTCTCCTCCCATTCCAAAACGTCCTTCGCTGATTGGAGGGCTTCACCGTAGTCCTTCTCGCCGATCAAGCGAACGGTGTCGGCGAGCGCGACGTGCGTGCTGTACGGCGCTGGGACGTCGGTATCTTTGAGCGTTGCAATCTGTTCCTCGATGATGCGCTCAATGTTTTTCTCATCGCCAAGGTTGACCTGGTGGTAACGGATCACCCCGGATGGGTCGAGAATCAGGCCGGATGTGGTGCCTTGCCCGAAGACTTCATCGATGCAGCGTTCGTCCTTGTCCCGGGCGACGGGCATGGTCCAGCCCTTTTTGACGAGATGATCCTTTGTCTTTGCTTCGTCCGCGGTGAACGGTCTGCTGTCTTTCTCGAAGGCGGTATTCACCACCATCACGATAACGTCCGGGTTGTCTTTGTATTTCTCGAAGAGTTCCTGAGCGTGCGGCATGCCGTATTTCTCGCAGCTTGGGCAGCCTGTCTGATAGAAATCGATATATACCACGCGGCCATACATGTCCGCCTGCGCGATCAAGTCGCCCTGCAACATATAGTTCTCAAGCGGGATTTCCGGGCAGGGTTTGCCCACCAACTTCGAGGGCTTGTAGTCTGAGAACTGCGCGAGGATGGGCGTGGCGTTGACTAGGCATCCGAGAGCTAGGGCGATGGCAAGGATATGATGCATGGTGTTCTTTCTATGTGCGCACAGCATCGACCAGCGTTACTGCATGGATTACGTATGGGAAGGCCGTCTTATCCTATGATGCTCACAAAACCGGTACACATTCGTACCGATGGCGGTTTTGAGTGGTACGCTTGAGAGACGGCCCGAATCGACCCCCTATGGGAAAGGTTTCATTTTCTACGCGCCATCGAAGCGCGAATGGCCGCGCACGCGCCCAACGCGACCAATGCGAGCCATATGATATTCCAGCGTGGCAGCGCGCACTCGAGCGCGCATGCTCCCGCAGCGGCTGTTCCAGTGACGAGGCCTCCTGCGATGGCGCCTATGCCGGGGGTTGAGCTGTCTTCCAACGCCGTTGACTGCACCACGAGCGTGGTAACGAGCGCCGCGACGGAACCGGCGGAGTCGGTGGCAATGATGGTGATCTCATAGGGTGTTCCCGAAACGCTGCCCAATCGTTCGTTCTCCACGGTTCCGTCGATATACCAAGTCGAGCCTGAGGATTGGAACGATAGACCCGAGGGCAATCCCTGTTGGGTGAGCGTGTATGGCCCTTCGCCACTCTCGAGTTCGATAACCACCGGGCCATAGTTCTGCCCAATGCGGGCCAGCGGCAGCACCGACGTAATGAATGCCAATGGGCTGCTGCCGGCTTCGGCCACGTTGAGTGAGAAGGAGACGCTCTCCACGGTGTCCTCGCTATCCGTGACCGAAAGCATAACCGCCGCCCGTCCGGCAACGCCCGGTGTGGGAACGCCGCGCAGGAACCACGACCCATCATCGCGCAGCACTGAAAGACCAGTGGGGACATTGACCGCTTCCCATACGTAGGGGGCTACGCCGCCCATGGCTTCGAGTTCGACGTCGTAGGCCTCAGCTTCGACGGCGTCGGGCAGCGCGATATTGGTCCCGCGCAGGTCCGGGGCGATGTGGCCTTCCATCAGGACGTTGAGGGGGAGTGTGGCGCTGACTTCCTCTGAAGTGTCGTTGTCGGTGACTGTCAAGGTCAACACATAGGGTGACAACGTCGAGGCATCGCTATCCACCGTTCCCGAAAGCTGCCCCGAATCGCTCAAGCTTACGCCCGGCGGCAGCAGATTGTCCGTGCTCCAGCTATAGTCGCGGCTACCGCCAAGCGCGACAAGCTGCGTCAGATAGTCTTCTCCGTCAGTACCTGCTGGCAAGCTCGACGTGCTGATGTGAAATGCGCCGCTACGGTCGGTGGTAACAATAAGGGCAAAAGTTTGTCGCACGGTCTGGGGGTAGACCGGATGACTGTCGGTGACGTCCACAACGAGGCTATAGGTCTGAGACCCGGCCCGGCCAGCTGCATCGTTCGCCACCGTTCCGGATATCCGGCCATCTGTGTCCATGGAGAGGCCATCGGGCATTCCTGAAATAGCGCTGAAGGAATTTGGTGCTTCGCCACCACTCGCCTCGATCCACGCGCGGTAGGGAAGGCCTTCATAACCGGAGGGAATGCTTTGTGTCGTGAAACGCAGATATGAAGGCAGGACTTCAAGTTGATACCGCATGCTTGCTTCCCGGGCGCCGGAGCCGTTGGAGTCGAAGACCGAGATAGTGAAGGTGTAAGGAGAATTGAGAGAGCTGGCCGGTTCAGGGGTTCCGGAGATCAAGCCGTCCTGGGAGAGCGAAAGGCCCAGAGGCAGAGCTCCTGATACCACACTCCACGCGAACGGCGCTTCGCCGTCATCGACAGCTATCTGGGCTGCATAACCCTCATCATCATAGGCGAGGGGCAACGCATCGGTCGTAATCACCGGCGGCGGGAATTCCGGCTCGACAACGAGCGTGTACTCTACTTCGACCGGCGCTGGTGGAGTGAGCCCTACATAAGGCGCGCCGTTCGGCCATGAAGCTCTCACGATAAAAGTGTAGGCTCCGTCAGCATCGTCCTCGGGAATACCGGTAAATTGAACGTCTCCAGCGTAGATTATTCCATTGGGAGCGTCGGGAGTGATCCATTGGCCTGTAACGGAATCCCTTGTCGTTCCCGTGATAAAACCGGTGTCTGGGTCGTAACCGATGACGGAACTGGAAACGAGAGCCAGACCCGGCGGTGCATTTCCAATCACCGTCCATATCGTCGGATACCTCCATTCTCCCGCCGTCGAATTCAGCCTAGGCTCGACAATGCAGCCACTGATCGCCCGAAAGGGGATATTGTATTGGTTGCCGACCTTTGCGTTCGCCAACGTTGTCGATGTCGGAGCGGTAATCTCATAGTCGCGGTCGGGGCCGTCGACGACCAACGTATACGTTATTTCCGCCGCCGCCGGCGGAGCGCCGGTATAGGGCGGCGAGGGGTTCATTGGAAGCGAGGCTCGAATCGTGAAGGTGTATTGTCCAGCGGTTCCTTGCGCAGGCTTTTTCGTGAGTTGAAACCATTCGGGGAAGACTTGGTCGGTTGCTGCATTATAGTCTTGCACGCTTACATAAGACCCAGTCGAAGGCCTATAACGGACGCTCTGGAGAGCCTTGAACTCCATCCCACTGGGAATGCTGCCCGATACGATCGTCCACTGGGTCGGATAATGTGGCTGATTATTGGGCTCACGGATAACACACTTGCTAGTCGCCTTAAACACCACAGGGGAATAGGTGCGTTGCTCTTCCGCATTCGGTAACCGGTTATTCGCCCCCGGCAAGGGGGCCGTTATCTGGTAATCTCCGACGTTCCCCTGCGCCAATGCGCAGGGCATGAACGCCGCAAAGGCAACTACGACCGCAAAAGACCACCAGATGCCAGACGGCGTACACCAAGGGAATTTTTTCGACCCCATGCTTCTTCTCCTGTGTCGCTCAACCACGAGAATGGGGAACCAGACCTTCGACACATCGTTCGCCACAAGAGGCGCGACATATCGATGTGCGGTCATTTTATGGGCAACGCATTGCTCAATAGCGCGAATAGCGGGCGCCGAACCAACTATTGGTCTCGTATCGTACCGCAATGACGGTGCCGGTCCGACTTAGGACCATCCCAACCCAGGTGGAGATCACGCGAACTGCCCGACTATGGTGTTCGTCTGGTATAGCGCGCATTTTGCGTGCTTACCGCGCGACAGCGCCGAACCATCCATGGGCCTTGAAACAGGCCTTCTTGCAGCGGCCTGCTAGACGGCGGAGTGTTCAAGCAGCGGCTCGAAAAGCAGATACCCTGCCTTGACGTGCTTGCGGAAAAACTTCAACGCGCGCGCTCTGGCTTTGTCGAGGGCGTCACCCGCGCCTTTCAGGGCAAGCGCGTTACGGTGGTGCATCGCCGCGAAATGCACGGGCAGTGCAATAGCCGGCGCGAGGGAATTCAGGTATTGTTCTGCCTCCAGGAATATCCGGACCGCATTCTTCCGGTCCTTCACATGGATTGCCACCCGCGCTTTGACGATCGGCGCGATACAGCGCTTTGTCTGCGCGAAGGTATCGGGTACAGGCAGGCGCCCGATCGCGCTGTCAAACGACGAGAGCGCTTTTGGTGAACCAGCGCGTAGGGAGCCAAGCACCTGCTCGGCGTAAGCGGCCTGCAACGCAAGGAAGAAATTCGGCGGCCCTTTCCAGGCGTTCATGAACTCTGGTACGTCTTGGAGGTGCTTTGGCTCTTCGCTCCAAAGCGCCATGACACCGAGCCATAGAACCCCGTGGCTTCCGCAATACGCCTTGGCCTCCCGGTAGCTCATGGTCCCAGAGAAGAAATTGAGAGCCGCTATTCTCGGAATGGTCCCCCATAGCCGCGACGAGGCGCCAACTTTTGGCATGGCTCGCGCTAACCGGGATTGCGCGCGTTTGAGATTGCCGGTTTCAAAATCGTTGAGCCCGGCATATTCGAGCAGCGAATGATATTCAGGCGTGCGCCTGATCGATGGCATCGAGAGGTCGAGCGCGGCTTCCGCGATTCTGCACGCCTCGGGCAGCCGGAATTGCTGGCGTAAACTGGTGACGAGATTGAGCGCGTCGCTGCACCCTCCTGCGTCGAGCCCCTCCTTGCGCATCATGAAACCCGCCAGAACGATCTCGCGAAAGTTCCGCTCGGTTTCGGATGGGTTCCCGCGAAGCAATTCATAACCCGCCACCTGGCGAAGAAATTCATGGCGCAACACCGGCTCGTCACACAGGAGCGATATCTGCTTTCCGGCAGCCACAAGCGATTGGGCTTTATCGAGGTCTTTGTTCGTATCGTCTGTCCTGATAGTTCTGCGCAGCATGTCAATGATCTTTTCGAATGAAGCTTTGCTGTGAGCATTCAAACGCTTGCGCAAGGTGTCGTAGCTCACCATCGCGTCGTTCAGTTCGCGCATGACTTTCAAGTGCTGCTTGCCAGCGAGCGCGCCGAGCCGCATCTTTGAAACGGCTGTCATCGCCTGCACCAGCTCAAGCAAGTCTGACCCCGTGCTTGCCAAGGTCGCCGGGACGTCCGAGAGATTCGGGCTCCCCTCCCCCGTCAGCAGCCATGCCGGGTTGACGCCGATCTTTTCCACAAGCAAACGGCAAAACGATGCCGAGGGTTGCGTGCCCTTGAGATAGCGCAGGATATTCTGATGCTTGACCTCGAGTTTTCGCGCGAGGCCGCGCAGGGTGTGTTCCTTGACGAGCCATGCGATCCGATCTTGAAACGCTTGATCCGCGGAGTTGTCGCCATCTCTCGCCATTGCGCCCCCTGTCGTCGCGGTTCGTTCCACAGAAGCCCGTGTCCGGCTGGCAATTATTCGTACCGAATTGTACTCGCCCTGGTTCCTTCCGGGCAAGACCCATGCGTACCATGCCTCGCTGGTTGACGTTCCCCGTAATGCCTGACAATGCACCGGCGGCAGAACTCATCGATCCACGCTCATGGCAAGCGCCGGACCCCATGCCGCCGCGTTCCGCCGGAATTGTGGCAGGCGGAATTCTTGCCGGGGTTGGCTTCTTTTTCTGATGGCGTAGACTTCTCATGCGCCCGAGAGCGCGTGAGGAGGAACGATGAAACTGAATTTCAAGGGTATCGCGATTGGCGTCTTGTTAGCAACGGGATCGACACTGTCGAGCGGCTGTATCATCCTCGACTGTTGGGACGACTGCCACGATCATGACGACCACTGCCACAGCCACCGGCGTCACCACCATTGCAGATAGGGGCACCGGGCGCGCGTTACGCGAATGCCGTCTTAGAAACTCCAGTCGGCTCACAGAACACGGCCAACGCATTATGATTATGCGTACGGTCGCTTGACGGCATCTGCCCGAATGTTACCCGGCGTGACGTCCCTTCCCGGATAATTTGAACGCTTGTAAAGATAAAGCGTGCAATCGTTCGCGCGGTAATCGTGGCGCAAGGTGAATGATCGCGACAAGCGCGCCGCAAGTGTCACAACGTCGGCGGGATCAAAGTACGAGGCTTCGACGTTGAGTGCGCCAAGCGAATGTGCCGAGAGAAGATTGACGGCTACGGCGGTTTGCGCGCGCTCGAACATGTGTTTGAGATTGAGTTCCAGATCGCGAAAGCCGTACGCGAGGTTGAAGATGCCGGAGCAAAAGATGTAGTCCCAGCGCTCGTCGCCGCCTAACGTGTCAATCGAAGCGAGACGCACGTCTATGCCGGAGTGGCGCTCCCTCGCGACCGAAAGAAACTCCTGCGTTATGTCGATCCCCGTATAAGTTATCTTTCCAAATCTCTCGCAAAGATAATCGTATAGACTTGCGAACCCACAGCCGACGTCCAGCACCCGCGCGTCACGCAAGTCGCCAATATCGCACATGATGCCAAAACGTTCGCGTTGCGACGTTTCGCCCGACCAGAGCAGGGCTTCAACTCGTGGTCCGTGATGTTTGAATGCGGCAGCGAAAATCTCGCGCGCAGTGTCAACCGGAGAGGGCTTATTAGGATTGGAAGGCATGGTTCTAAATAATCAGCCGTGGAACCTCAAAGCACTCGGCGTATTCGACGCCAGCCTGTACCCCGCGCGTGCGCGCCCACCCGCGAATGAAATCCGCGCTCAAGAATTTCCGGCTCTTTTGTGAAACATAACATTCGAGCGCGCGGATCTTGGTCGCGACATGACGTTCCTCAAGCCGCACGAACCCCTCGGTGCTCAGCGTAACGGTGTTCCAGGGTTGTTCATAACAGAGCACGGTCGTACGCTTGAAGATGCGCATTCCCTCTGCGGCCACGACGCCGTGATCCTGGTGCAGGTCGCCGAGCGCCGGCATTAACACGAGATCAGGGGACAGTTCACGGTTCAGATCGTACATCGCCTGCAGTATTTCCTGACGATGCTTGGGAAAGTTACGGCAAGGGAAATCGAAAAGTCTGATGTGCTTCTCCGGGATGCCGAAGACTTTCATTGCGGCGCGCATTTCGATTTCCGGCTGTTCGGGGGGGAGCTTCTCCTCCGCCATCGCAACGTCGGCGCGCGCAAAGCCCGCATAAAACACATCGTTGCGCTCCTCGACGAAACGGGACATGGCGCCGCCACAACCAAGCTCGCCATCGTCGGTATGCGGCGCAAGAACGAGAATCCGCTTTCCCATTGCCCGTCTCCAGCAGCGCATTGTAGCAAGGCTCTGACTGGGAACGAGCACGAACCACCGCTGCTGCAAAGCTTCACTAAGCGATACTTTCACAGGTACGCGCTGCCTATCGCGAACCATGCCCGTACTTCGGACAGATCGAGCAAGAGGCGCCACATGGGAACGGCGTTGATGACGCCGTGGTCCACGAAGATTTTCTCGTGCTCATTTTTCGTGACGAGGATTGCGGATTTCTGGCTATGTTCCGCCGTGGCCTCGTTCAAGGCCGGCACCTCACGATTTTTGTTTTCGGATCGGCAAACGACTCGCACACCTCAACAAGCAGCCGCTTGCGCCCGCGTACATCCATTCTCTTCGCGAAGCAGAGCAACAGGACCTTGAACGCCTGCCAAGACTCATGCTGGTTCATAAGGGAAAAAGCAGGCTACAGGAACCGATAAAAGTGTGGCGGAAATCTTGGCATCGGAAACAGAAAATGGCCCGATTTTGGCTCAACACCAAGACGCAAAAACAGAATCAACATTTGCTGTTGTGAAAAACACCGATCAGCCGCAAGCCCGCGTAACACCTCAAGAAAACAGCCCCGGAGGCGAATTTGGGGCTGATGAGAGTTGGAGGTGGCGGTCGGAGTCGAACCGACGTGTGACTGATTTGCAACCAGTTATCGAAAAGTCACAACCTCTTGATGAATCAAAGGATACGCAAAACCCCGATTTCCGCTTGGCGTCCTGCTTGGCGTTTTTATCCGAAAAACATCCTGACCTTGCCGCCGTTGTGGCGCAGTGGCCAACGCTTCCCGATCATGCACGAAAAACGATCTTGGCACTTGTTGAAGGGCTGATACCCCGGAATGGCGACAAGCGGTGAGAGATTACTCGTTGCTAACGCGCTGCATTCGCACGCTCACGGCCTGACTGCGCCCGCGCATGGTGACATCGTTATCGAGGGCGAACATTTGTTGGAGGGAAGGATCAAGCTCCTGATACGTCGATGCACTGACAGCGATATGACCGGATGGAGCTGAACTGCACAGACGCGCGGCGACGTTCACGGTGTCACCAATCAGCGTGTAGCTTCGCCGATGTTTTTGCCCGATTACGCCTTCCATCACCTCGCCAGTGTTGATGCCAATACCGGGAATAAGTTCCGGCGACCCGCTGCGGGTAAGGAATCTTTTGCTTTCCTCAATCATCTCGCGTGCCGCACGTGCGGCGTTTGAGGCATCAATGAATACTCCCATCACGCAGTCGCCGATGAACTTATCCACTTCGCCGGAATGCTTTTCGATGACATCGGTTTGTACCTCCAACACGCCTTCGAGAATTTCAAAGACCAGTACTGGTGAGTAACGCTCCGAAAAGCTGGTAAATCCCCGCAGGTCGGAAAAAATAATCGTGCGTCGCGCCAGGCTTGCGCCTTCGTCTTTACCCTCACGGATGACTCGCCGCGTCGAGGGACTTACGTAATGTTCGAGTTGATTGCGGTGCTCGCGAATCTGGTTATGCAGCAGTCGTACCTCCAGCATGTTCTGAATTCGCGTGCGGAGCTCGATAAGATCGAAGGGCTTCATAATGAAATCCTTCGCCCCGAGTTCGAGAGCCTGCCGTCGCTTCTCTTGATCACCTTGGCCGCTGAGAACGATGACGGGGAGGTAGGTATCGTCCATGACTTTTTGCAATGCTTCCATAACCTGAAATCCATTGAGATGAGGCATATTGAGATCAAGAAGGATCAAATCCGGCGCAAACTGCTGATAAAATGAGACAGCATTTCGCGGGTCTGTGGTGGACTGGATTGCTGTATACCCCTTGGATTTCAGGATATGGGTGAGCAGGCCGACGCTCTGCGCATCGTCATCAACGATCAAGATTCGCGCATCAGTCGTTGCAAGCGTGAAACTCATGAATAATGATTCCTAATTCGCGTTTTATTTCATCAATAATGTGGCAAATAACCAATTATGACTTGAGCGCGAAAAGCAGCAAAAACCTAAAAATGGCAATCCTGGCATAAATATGACAATACGCCACCTATGCTACAGTACGTTAGAAATGGTTGGAATACGAAATCAAAATAGGGTACAACCCGCCATTCTGGTTTAGTGAATTTCATCAAAAGTACCACAACTGCCGCACATTGCGTCGAAATGCTTCGGAGGGAGTTATGCCGAGCATATTGATCGTCGATGATGATCCGCAGATTCGCCACTTCCTCAAACGCCATTTCGAAAAAGCGAATTGGAAGGTTTATCAGGCAGGAGACGCCCAAAGCGCGCTCCAAACCCTGCAGTCCAAGACGAAGGTACACGCAGTTGTCATTGACGTTCGCATGCCCGGCCCGAGCGGCATCGTGCTTCTTGGAGCGTTGAAAAAGATCGGCGTCGATAAGCAGGTTCCTGTCGTGGTGATGAGCGGCGCGGCTTCCAGGGAAGAAGAGGAATTGCTTGTAAGCCTCAACCCTGTTGCATACCTCCGAAAACCTGTCGATCCAAAAGAACTTATCCAAACTCTTGAATCTCACCTTGAGAAATCCAGGGTCACCCGCGTGCAAAATGGAGCCTTGGGTTCCCACGCGACGCATGGAACGGCAACATCGCGCGTAGACATCTCCGGGAACTTCGAGGGAACCGAAAAACTTCTGGAACTTGTGTCAACGTGTTTGACGGTTCCGGCCATTATCGACAAGCTTTCGGACGCGATTGAGTCGGATACAACCGGGGCTGAAGACATTGCCGAAATCGCCCGTCATGATCCTTCTCTGACCTCTCGTATCCTGAAACTCGTCAACTCCAGCTTCTACACGACCAATGCAGAGATCGTCGATCTCAAGACAGCGGTTGTGCGGCTCGGATTCGATACCGTCAAAAATCTCATACTTTCCGCTGAACTTTTCCAGCACCTTCGTTCGTGCGGTAATAAGCCGGGTGACTTGGACAAGGAAAAGCTCTGGCTTCATTCCATCGCCGTTGCCGTACTTGCGCGACGCATCGGGATCAATCTCAAGAAAACAGAAGAAGCAGAAACGTATTTCGTTGCCGGAATGCTGCACGATATCGGGAAAGCCCTGCTTCACGAATACGCCAACAACGACTATATGCGGGTCTGCGACTATGCCCGGAAGTACCAGAGCCATCTTTACGAAGCTGAACGCCACATTCTGCAGATCACCCATTGCGCCATCGCCGGTCAATTGTTGGAACGCTGGAAACTCCCCGCACAAATACGTGAACTTATCGTTCATCATCATGGCTCACCGCAGCAGTTGCAGCGGGCGGCGATCGGGGACCGGCGCGGGGCGGCGTTGCTTGCTATCGCCGATTATTATGTCGCCATGCTCGGTCTCGGAAGTTCCGGTCATGACCGTATCTGCGACGTTGAGACGGCCTATCTCGATATCGCCGGGATTTCAAAGGCAGATATTCAGGAGGCGGTATCGACCTTCCATGCTGATTTCGTGTTGACGCTTGATTTCCTCGGAGCAAGCGAACTCCTTACGCAATATCAGTCATCCATCATTCGCAGGCAGGGCAATGCCGTCATCGCGGGATTCGACCCGGCGCATGGCATCTGCGCGAGTTCCATTTACTTGTCTCATCTTGGGTACCGAGTGCTGCACGTTGACAACTTCAATGAGTTCCCGCGCGCGCTTTCGTCATCGAAACCGAAAGTCGTTGTCGTTTACGAATACACCGTGCCGAAGGACGAACGCGATACGTTGATGGAAGTGATCAAACTTTCGGGCGGCGTCGAGCGGCTGGCATTGATCGGCGATGGAGAAACGGCAAAGCGGAAAAACCCGGGCATCCCGCTTTTTGCTGCTTCGGCCAAGGCTTCCACCTCGGCCAGCGTGCTAGGCGCGTGAGGCGTGTTCGTGGCACATCCTGAACAGCATAATCAGAGTTACCCATGAACGAACAACAACAATCCATCGAAGCCCTGCAGCACAAGATTGCTGCACTCGAAGCAAAGCTAGCCTCGGCGACGCCAGAAGACCATTGGCAGTCGATACTTGATGGGATGTTTGAGGGGATTCAAATCCTCGATTTCGACTATCGATATGTCTACGTCAATAAAACGGCGGCGATCCATAGCAGAATCAGCCGTGAAGAACTGATCGGCAAGCGCATGGTTGACATGTATCCCGGCATTGACACGACCGAAGTCTTCGGACTCATTCAGCGGTGCATGGTCGAGCGAACTCCTCAGCAAATGATCAACCACTTTACATATCCGGACGGAAAGACGGGCTGGTTTGACCTGCGCATCAGTCCCAATCAGGCTGGAATCCTGATTCTTTCGGTGGATATTTCTGCGCATAAGCTGGTCGAGGAGCAACTTCGCAAGAATCAAGAGCAGCTTTTCCATTCCCAAAAGATGGAAGCGGTCGGTCAATTGGCAGGAGGAATAGCGCATGACTTCAATAATCTCCTCATGGTCATCAATGGCTATTGCCAGACCCTCCTTGAAGAACTCGCTCAACATCCGGATCAGAAAGAACAGGTGCAGGAGATCCTGACGGCGGGAACCCGGGCGGCGGCTCTTACCCACCAGCTTCTGGCTTTCAGCCGCAAGCAGGTGTTGGAGCCGCGAGTGCTCAATTTGAACGAGACCGTTCACAATATGGAGAAAATGCTACGCAGACTAATAGGTGAAGACATCGAACTTGAAGCAAAGCTTGATCCGAACCTCGGTGATACCATGGTCGATCCGGGACAGCTCGAACAAGTCGTCATGAACCTCGCTGTCAATGCGCGCGATGCGATGCCAAAGGGTGGACGGCTGACCATCGAAACAAAAAATGCCTACCTTGATGAGGCATATGCCATGACGCACCCGGAAGTAACCCCTGGCTCCCACGTACTGATCTCAGTGAGCGATAACGGCACCGGCATGACGGAGGAAGTTCGCTCGCGTATCTTCGAGCCGTTTTTCTCAACGAAAGCTGCAGGCAAGGGCACAGGACTCGGGCTTGCCACCGCACACGGCATCGTCAAACAAAGCGGCGGCCATATCTGGGTCTATAGCGAGCTGGGGAAGGGAACAGTTTTCAAGGTGTACTTCCCGCGCGTTGACGAGAAGGCGGAAAAACGCGACACAGACAAGATCACCGAGGAAATGCCCATGGGAACAGAGACGATCTTGCTCGTGGAGGATGAAGAGGGAGTACGCAAGCTCGTCAGCAGAACATTACGCAAAAAGGGCTATACCGTGCTCGAAGCGACTAATGGGGAAGATGCGCTCGTCGTTGCCGGAAAGCACGACAGCACCATTCAACTTGTGCTGTCTGATGTCGTTATGCCGAAAATGAGCGGCCCCGACCTTGCGCAGAAGTTCCACGAGACGCGGCCTGCAACAAAGTTCGTCTTCATGTCCGGTTATACCGAGCATGCTATCATCCGCCATGGAATGATTGACGGTGGCATAGCGTTCCTGAACAAACCGTGCCCTCCTGACGAACTCTTGAAAAAGATACGCGAAGTGCTGGGCGCATAGCGATAAACGAAGACCGCGTTAGCGTTCCGCAAGAGGGGACAAACGTGAAGAAAAAGCGGGCGAAAAATTTATCCGTGCTGATCATCGACGATGACGTGCAGCTACGCAGGTTTGTCGGCATGATGTTCGAGCGCGAGGGTTGGCTGGTATGCGACGCGCCGGAGGCGTCGTATGCGCTTTCCTTGGTGACCAGTCGCGACCTTCTTTTCAACGTCATCCTTGTGGACATCGCCCTGCCCGGCATGAACGGCATAGATTTTATCAAGGCGCTTCAGGATTCCTCTGTCGAGCATGGCAGTCTGATCGGTGTCATCACAGGCGCGGCTTCGACCGAACAGGAACAGACACTACGCGCACTCAAACCAAAATTCATTTATCGAAAGCCATTCAACCCCCTCGATCTTATTCAGGAAGTTGAGCGATACCTTGAATGAACGCACGTCCTGCCTATGCTTCCCACAGGGCGCTGATCGGAACGGCATAGAGACCTTCACCGAATCGCGCCACGCTATCGCCGTCATAGAGGACGACTCCCGCCAGAAAGCGTTTGCCCGTAACTTCCTGCAACTTACGCAACCCGCGAAAGTCCGACCCGGTTACGGTCGAAGAGGCTTTGACCTCAATGCCCGCCACCCCGCGTGCGCCAAGTTCTGCGACAATGTCAACCTCAGCGCCGTCTTTGTCGCGAAAGTGGTAGAACGCGATGTGTTTCTCGTACCAACTGGCCTGACGCCGCAACTCCTGAAAAACGAATGTCTCAAGCAACTGTCCAAAAAAGTCGCGATCCTGCATCAAGCCGTCAGCATCGAAATTGAGCAATGCGGCGGCAAGACCGGTGTCCCCCAGATGAAGCTTTGGCTTCTTGATGAGGCGGCTCAAACGATTGGTATGCCAAGGCGGCAAGAGTTCAAGCAGAAATACTCGCTCCAAGAGGGTGACATAGTCACGAATCGTTTTTCGGTTGAGGTTGAATGGGCCAGCAAGCTCTGACACATTGACCAACCTTGCCGTCTGGCCAGCGGCGAGTTCAAGCAATCGTGGCAGCGCGTCCAAGGCGCTGATCCGTGCCAGATCGCTAATGTCCCGCTGTACCAGCGTTTCGATGTAATCGCGATACCACCCTGCACGACGTTCGGAGCTTCCTCGACGCAGTGCGTCAGGATATCCGCCGCTAATGACCCGCTGTGCTAGGTTCTTCCCAAGTCGTTCCCCCGGCTTGAAGGTGAATTTCCCTGCGAACAAGGCATTGAAAAATCCGGGGCGATGAGAAATCAATTCACATTGAGCCAAGGGATGAAGACGCAGTATCCCCATGCGGCCAGCCAAGGAGTCGGCGAGCTTGGGGACAACCAGAACATTGGCTGAACCAGTCAAGAGGAAGCGCCCCGGCTTGCGCTGCCGATCCACTGCCGCTTTGATGGACATGAAGAGTTGCGGCGCTCGTTGAACTTCATCCAATACCACCTTGTCGGGCAATTCAGCCACAAAACCCACGGGGTCTTCGATTGCTGCGGTAAGATGAATTTCGTCATCGAACGTGATGTATGCGTAGCCCGCGTCATCACCGATCATTCGCGCTAATGTCGTCTTACCACATTGGCGCGGCCCGTGAATCAGGACAACAGGGGTGTCTGCCAGCGCCTCTTCAATGCGAGGGCGAATGTATCGTGGATATTGGGATGCAGTAGCCATATTGGCCTCAAAGTAACGGAAGCTCACCGCCTCCCCCGAAAACTCGTCTCGGCCAAATGGTACTTTAGCTTACGGCCAAATGGTAGGTTTAGTGTCGGCTAAATGGTAGGTTCTATGTCGTCCGAATGGCAGGTTATTGAACCATTGCATGAGCAACAACGTCATCGTGTGGCATACGAATCCACCGACGAGCCTCAAACCCGTGTAGAACTTCAAGAAAACAGCCCCGGAGACGATTCCGGGGCTGATGAGGCTTGGAGGTGGCGGTCGGAGTCGAACCGACGTGTGACTGATTTGCAATCAGTTGCCTAACCACTTGGCTACGCCACCTTCGGTTGTCAACCGGCGCCGACGACGCCGCGCGCAGGCCAATCAGCATCAGCAAGCTACGCCGTCGCGAGTCCAAAGACTTTAACGCTTTTGCGGCACTTTGCAATCGCAAGAACAGTGCGAAGTACGGCGTGCGGAGTTCAAGAAAAGCGTGAGAAAGCAGGCAAAGGGTCACGATCCATTCTTTGGCGAACAGGGCAAGATCGGCCTGAGAAGCGCCAAACTCTGCTATCACCTGGAAAGTTCCGGCGCCTATTTCCTCCTAGGCTGCGAAGCGGCGTTCTTTCGCTTCGTGCCTTCGCCAACGATGCGCAGCACCGCCTCGGCGATGGCATCCGGCTCGGCGAGGCGGCCAACGCCCTGCCAGCCGCAGGCGAGATCGCCCTCGGCGGGATCGACGATGTGAATGCCCCAGCTTCGCAGTGTTTCCACGTTATGCTGGGTCGCGGGGTGCTTCCACATGCGGGTATTCATGGCGGGCGCAACGATCACAGGTTTTTCGTTTGGCAGCACAGAAATGGCGAGCGTGCTGACCGGGTCGTCAGCGACGCCGTTCGCCATCTTCCCGATGATATTCGCCGTTGCCGGCGCGATCAGCAGAGCGTCGAGTTCATCCGCGAGGTCGATGTGTTTCGGTTTCGAGTAGGCCGGCTCCCAGATCGTCGTAATCACCGGGTTTCCGGTGAGCGCGAGGAAGGCTTGCGGCCCGACGAACTCGCGCGCGGAATCGGTCATGGCGATAGTCACATCAAGTTTGCCGCGAAGCAAGGTCAGCAGCGCCGGAATCTTCACGGCAGCGATGGAACCGGTCACGCCAATGACGAGCTTCTTCATGGGGAAATACGGCAACCTCTACCTGCCGGACTTGCTATTCGCTTCCCAGTCGATGAACGCATTGCGCATGGCAACCCACGAAGCGAACTCGACGTAGTAAGGATAGGAGCGCGCGGTGATGGCCTTGGTCTTGTTGTGGTACGGGTCGATATCGCCAAGGGACGACGTGTAGGTTTCCAGATCCTCAATCGTCTTCTTCGTTCCTGAATCGAGCACCAACTGTTCGCTGAACACCGGCATTTTCGAATAATCCATGCCGGCTTCGCCGCCGCCAAGCCCGGAACGCTCGGCCTCGCGCACATCGCCCGCCGATGTCGCGCGCGAGCGCGTGTAGAACAGGCTCCAGTGCAGGCGGAGCACCGTTTCGTCATAGGGCTTCCAGGTCATAACCTCGCCCACGAGAATGGCGTCTACCTTGAGCATACGCCCAAGCGCCATCGCCTGATCTTTGGTCGCCATCGGGTTGGACGGCTGGCCGTTCTTTTCCGCTTCGATCCACGCGGCTTCCACCTTGTGCGGCGGATAGATTGTGAGCCCGAACTGCGAAAGGTTGGACGCGAAGGTCGCGGCGAATTCAGTGGAATAGCAAATCGTCCGTCCGTCGCCGGCCTTGAACATGCCAAGACCGAACTGCGGGCTCGGCTGCATGGCGATATCGTCCGCCACGATAAAAGGAGCGACCGCGACAGACTTGATCTCTATGCTTCCGGTGTACGGATTCTCCGGATAGATATCCCGCTTGAATATCGAACAGGCGGAAACGCAGCACAAAGCAAGCGCGGCAACCACAACGGCAAAACATTTCATACGGAACCCCATTCCACCGGCCTTCGCCGACCCGGAAGGCGGAATTTTTCCCTCGCGGCCACGCCAATGCCTGAATCGCGCACACCGCACAAAGGTCTGAATTGCCGGGATTTATACCAGCCGTCTTGGGAAAGCGCCAGTGGTGAATGGCGCAAGGGGCGCCGTTTCGATTTGCGATTTCCTTAAAGGAAGCGCTCATCCTGCCGATACCTCACGGGGGGGGCTGCACGCCGCACATCGCGGTGCGCGCCGCCCGTTGTGAGGAGCCGTTATGGACCGCGGAATCAAGATCGCCATTGTCATCGCCTGCGTTTTAAGTCTTGGGCTTGGCTTGATTTGGGATAGTGTCATCGACTTTGGCCGCGACGCGGTGAGGCCGGAGAATCCGGTTTCGAGCATGTCCCCCGATACGGTTGCTTTGCGTGTGGGCGATATGACGACGCCTTCGCGCGCGCGTCCGGTTTCCACGCAGACCCCCGCGACGAGCGGTTCGCAGACGAACGATGCTCCGGTCGCCGGTCAACCGCCCGCGGAACAACGAAGCAACGCCGCAAGCCATCTCGCCATGTCGCCCCAGCTCGCGAACAATGTTAAGGACGGCGTTTATACCGTGCAGTCGGGCGACAACTGGTGGAAGATCGCCTACAAAGACACGCATTTCAAATTTCTCGGCAAAACCCAGGACGACTGGAAGGCCGCCAATCCTGACGTGGTGAAGAAATACGGCAACGACCTGCGCCCCGGCGTCAAGCTGACGATCCCGGGTTGATCGCGACGCCGTCAGAATTTCAGGACATTGAAAAAACCGCCCCATGCGAGGGGCGGTTTTCATTTGAACGTGCTACTCGCAGTTCTTTCTACAGTAGCGCGTTGATCTTGGCCTGAATAGTGTTCTTGTGTTGGACGCCGAGCATGCTGTCCACTTGCTTGCCGCCTTTAAAAAATAACAGCGTCGGAACGCTCATCACGCCGAAGCGCACGGCGAGGTCCTGATTCTGGTCGATGTCCACCTTGCCGATGTTCACCTTGCCAGCGTATTCGCCGGCGAGTTGCTCGACCGTTGGCTTCAACACCTGGCAGGGACCGCACCACGTCGCGGAGAAATCGACCACCGTCACCGGCGTCGCCTTGACGAAGCTGTCGAAACTGTCCGTAGTGATCTCTTGAAGTGCGGCGCCCATGATGATTTCTCCTTTGTGTGCTCGAAACTTTCGCTCGTTAGCCCGGAGCGAATTGTATGCGGATGGGACAACGCCCGCAAGCGCGGGAATATTCCCGCTCACTTCTTTTTACGGAGCGCGCGCTCGAACTCCTCGAGCACCGCTTCCTGCTCGTCCGTCTCGATGGAACCGGGCCGGATGCGGCGAACTTCAGCCATGGCGCTCGCCGTGTCCATGCCCTCGCTGATCAGATAGCTCGCGAGCACCGTGCCAGTACGCCCAAGGCCGGCGCGGCAATGGACCCCCACGGCCCCGCCCTGGGAGAGCGTAAAGCGGACATGGTCGAGAAATTTGCGAAGCTGCTCGATCGATGGCGGCGTGAAATCCGCCACCGGAAGATGCAGGGCGGAAATGTCATAGCGGGCAAGAAGCTGGGGGTCGATCGGACGCTCGGAAAGCGAAACCAGAAGCCGGATGCCAGAATCACGGAGGAACTGGAGATCGTCTTCTATGTCGGTAGCGCTGCCCGGCATGGCCATGCCGGCAAGCTGCCCCTTCTTGATCCACGAGAAATCCCGCATGCGCGTCCTCGAACCCTTCCGCCATCATAACCCCATGACGGACGTTTTTCGCCGCCCGAGATGTGATAAATAACGGCTTTTCAAACACTTGCGGTGAAGGAAGCTGGCACTTATAGTATCGCGCCCTTGGTTCGAAAACGATCCGATTGCGCCGTCCCGGGCGGCGCTGGATGAATGTTTGAGGTGATGTGGCCAAAGCACAGGCGAAAATTCGCGCGAAGGAACTCTATACCGAGCTCGGTATTGAGATGAATGCGTTAAAAGACATCGCCGCGTCCGTCGGCGTTGAGGTGAAGGTCTGGAATACGTCCATATCCGAGGACGACGCGAAGAAAATCCGCGACGCTCATAAGAAGCACAACGCCGTGACGGCAGCGCAGCAGGCCCAGGCAGCCGAAGCAGCCCAGCGTCAGGAAGTGGCCCAGAAGGTCAAGGGCGAGCTCGGCCTCGATGAAGGGGCGCTTGGCTTGATCGCGAAGACGCTCAAGATCAATATCGCCGATTTCGCCGCCGTCAGCGAAGATGACCGCGCGCGTATCGCGTCGTGCAAGCTCGCGTGGGATCTCGCGGGAGAGCTTGGCATTACTTTTGAAGAACTGGTTCAACTCGGCCGCAACATCGGTATCGAGATCGGACGCAGCGGGTACAAAGGGCTGACGAGCCCTGAAAAGTTGCTTCTCAAAGCAAGCTTCCGCGCGAAGTTTGGTGCTGCCGCTGCTGGCGCGCCAGCGGTCAAGCGCGAAGAAGAACAGAGCGGACCGAAATTCGCGGCGCCAACGGGCAACAAAGCCGTCGAAGCCGAACCTCGCGCTGCAGCAAAGGCGAGGCCGCAGGGCGCATCAGGGCCAACTCGTCCAGGCGGACCGCCGCCTGCCGGAGATCAGGGCGCCGCGGCTCGCGGAAGACGCTCCGGCGGTCTCGGCCGCGATACCACGCGGACGGGCCGTCAGCGTTTTGACGTGAAGGATTCGACATACGCCAGCCAGCGCCAGACGAGACACCTTCCCGGCGCCGCCGGAGGCAAGGGCACCCAGAAACTCGAAGGCCCCGCCGAGCCGGTGACCGTCGAACTGCCGATCAACCTGCGCCAGCTCTCGGAAGTTCTGGGCGTGAAAATCAATGCCATCATGGAAGTGTTGATGAAAGAGGGCATGTTGATTCGCATCAACGACTCCCTCTCCGCCGAGATCATTGCCGATATCGCTGTGCTACTCGACCGTGAAATCACCGTCAAGAGCGCCAAGAGCGCCGAGCAATTGATCGAGGCGGAACTTGGCAAACACGACGATGCCGCAGAAAATCTTGCCATCCGCGCACCCGTCGTAACGATTATGGGCCACGTCGACCATGGCAAGACGTCGCTGCTCGACGCCATCAACAAGATGGATCGCGCCGCCCACGAAGCGGGCGGCATCACCCAGCATATCGGCGCGTTCCGCGTCTCCGTCGAACGCGAAAGCGGATCACCGATGGAAGTCACCTTTATCGATACCCCCGGCCACGAAGCGTTCACGAATATGCGCGCCCGTGGCGCCCAAGTGACGGATATTGCCGTGATCGTTTGCGCCGCCGACGACGGCGTCATGCCGCAAACGGTGGAAGCTATCAGCCACGCACGAGCCGCCGGGGTCGAAATCGTTGTCGCGATCACCAAAATCGACAAGCCCGAAGCCAACATCGCGCGCGCGCGCCAAATGCTGGCCACCCATAATTTGATGAGTCCCGATTGGGGCGGATCGACGGAAATCGTCGAAGTAAGCGCCATTAAAGGAACGGGACTCAAGAAACTGATCCAAACGCTCACCGACATGGCGGAAATCCTCGAACTGAAAGCGAACCCCGATAAGCCGGCCGTCGGCACCGTGCTCGAAGCCGACCTGAGCGAGGGGCGAGGCATCGTCGCCACCGTGCTCGTGCAGGAAGGCACACTCCATAAAGGACAGGCGATCGTTGCCGGGCATGGCTTTGGCCGCGTTCGCGCCATGTATGACTCGCGCGGCCACGAGCTTGATGAGGCCGGCCCGTCGGTACCCGTCGCCGTCACCGGTCTTTCGGAGATCCCCGAGGCCGGGGCGCGTTTCTATGGCGTCGAAGACCTGAAGAAGGCCTCGGAGATCGCCACCAAGGTTCGCGCGCAGGAAAAGGAACTGGAGCGCGCCCGCGCAGGCAAGGCGATGACGCTCGAGCAATGGTCACAGGAAAAGAAGAGCGGCCAGCAAGCCGAACTGCGCCTCGTGATCAAGACTGACGTCGCCGGCACGGCCGAGACAATCCGCGAGGAACTCGAGAAATTCAAGCACGAGGAAGTGTCGATCCGCATTCTGCACTCCGGCGTCGGCTCGGTGACGACGACCGACGTACGCCTCGCCGAAGCTTCGGGCGCGATCATCATCAGCTTCAATGCGCGCGTAGAACCCACGGCGCAGGAACTGGCCGACAACCACCATGTCGACATCCGCGAATACGAAGTGATTTATCGCCTGTTCGAAGATATCCGTGACGCGCTCTCCGGTTTGCTCAAACCCGAGGAAGTCGAAGTCGAAGAAGGCGTCGTCGAAGTGCGAAAGGTCTTCAAGGCGAGCAAGATCGGCAATATCGCTGGCTGCCTTGTCACCGAGGGAACGATTTCCCGCACTTCTCACGTGCGCCTCTACCGCGGCGGCGAGAAGATTTTTGACGGGCCGATCGCCTCGCTCAAGCGCTTCAAGGACGAAGTGAAGGAAGTACGCGAAGGTTTCGATTGCGGCATCGTCTTGCAGCGTTTCAATGACGTGCAGGAAGGCGACGTGATGAAACCCTATCGCATCGAACAACGGGAGCGCACGCTGAATTCTTGACAGAAAAGCCATAGGCGACGTCGTCCCCGCGAAGGCATGAGGCAAGCGAGCGAATAGCGAGCGCTACGCCAGGTAACCGGGGATCCGGAGATGAACCAGTGACACACAGGAGCAATGGGACCAACATGATGAACGAATGGAATATGAACGGCTTGGTGCTGGCGCAGGACAATAACGCTCCGGCCCCGGCAACGCCCGCACCGAATGCTGCCCCCGCTCCGGCGAACGCCGGAACGCCTGCTGCCAATAGCGCGGCGCCTGCCGCCAGTCAGGTCGATACCGGACGCGCCGATGGGTCGTTGCAGCAGCCTCAAGGCGGCGCCCCGGCGCCAGGCATGGAGGGTTTGCTGCTGCCTTTCATTCTGCTGGCGGTGATGCTGATATTCTTCATGATCCTGCCCGCCCGCGCGCGCAAGAAGCAGCAGAAGAAATTCGACGAAATGATGAACGCGCTCAAGCGCGATGACCGCGTCATGCTGCAAAACGGCAAGTTCGTCACCATCGACCGCGTCGAGAACGACCGTATCTTCGTCTTTGCCGACAAGAACCGCAGCGTTCTCGAGGAATACCACAAGAATGCCGTTTCCATGCGGGCGGACGAGGTGGACAAGCAGAATGTACGCAAGTAGGACAGCAAAAGACGCGCAGGCACCGTCATACCGGCGTAAGCCGGTATCCAGTCTCGCCGTCCATGATTCATCTCTGGATTCCGGCTTCCGCCGGAATGACGCGATGCGCCGACGCGCCGCCCTCGCCATCGTCGCGTTCCTGCTCTCGCTCGCTGCGCCACGTATCGCGATCGCCCAAGCATCCGCCGAGGGCTTACTGCTCGCGGCTGCCGGCGCGAGCGATTCCCGCGAGCGTAGCCGCGAGTGTCCTGAACACAAGGAAAGCGAATCCCGGGCGCTTGTTCTCGCCAATCACGCGGCTTCGCTGCCCTGCCAATTGCCGGCTCCTGCGCCGGAACCGGAAGATCATGGTGAATGTATCGAGGCGTTCGATCATTCGGTGTCGAACGATATCCAGCTTGCATTTCCTGCCAATGACAGCGCGGCACTGACACCCCGCGCCCCGCCGTTGCCCGATTTGAATATGGATCCTCCTGCTCCATGGCCATCACACGAACGAACCGAGATCGGTCAGGCCATTGCTGGTTACGCCGGCGCACGCGCTCCACCATCTTTGGTATAGCTTTCGTTGAACGCTCCTTATCCGCGTTCATCCGTGTTCATCTACGGCTAAAAACGTTGTTCTTTCTCTGGAGTTTCCCATGTTGAACTGGCTCAAGAAGTGGCACGTCTGGGTTGCGATTATCTTCGCTGTCTATTTCTCGATTCCGAAACCGTCGGATCCGATCTACGCGCCAACGGCCGATTATCTGCCGAAAAGCACGTCGCTGAAAACCACCGACGGCTACGAGATCACGCTCAAAGACGAAAGGGAATTCGACAAGGAAGACGACGAGGAACTGGTCTTCGACCGGGCGAGCGTCAGCATCGATACGCGCCCCGACGGGAAAACGGAAAAGGAAGACCCCAAAACCTTCACCGTCGCCTTGACGGACGAGATCCGCAAACAATCTCAGGAAAAAGTCTCCGGACGCTTCTCGTTCTATTACCCCTGGCACCGTTTCAAGGTAAACCTTGGGCAGGACCTCGCGGGCGGCACGTCCCTGCGCTTCCTGATTCGCAGCAAGGATGTGGTGGACGCGGAGACGCGCCTTTCCAATCTCTACAATGCCTGGATCAACCGCATCAAGAGCGGATCGAACAACTTCCCGGACGACATCGCCCTTGCGCTCAATAAGTTCCGCGATAATCCGGATCGCGTCCCCGTATTCACGGACGCTGAGCGCGCGCTGTTGCGGAACTCCGGCGCCGTCCCCGTGTCTGAATTGGACGCGCTCGACGCCGATACGGCCAAACGCGCGGCCGCCGAGAGGGAAGCCGGCGCCAAAGACATGGTGGGCCAGACGATCGAAACCCTCAACCGCCGCCTCAATGCGAGCGGTATGACCGAGCTCAACATTCGTGGCGTGGGTACGAACGAGATCGAGGTGAAGATTCCGGCGCTCGCAGCCGCCCATACGGAGCGTATCAAGGAGACGTTGCGCTCCACCGGCGCGCTGGAATTCATGCTGCTTCCGAACGTGAAGGATGTTCTCGGAGACAAGACGGCCAAAGACATCTATCCCAACCCGCCGGACAAAAACCCGACGTGGTATGAATGGTACGAGATCCAGCCGAACCAGACGGCGGCGGATCTCTTCGCCAAAGACGGCGGTCTGAAGTACAGCCCTGAGGAAGGCATCGAAGTCGAGGCGGACGCGGATCGTAAAGAGCCGGTCTTCGGCGGCGATACCGACGCCAACAAGTTGGCCGTCGTCCTCGACCGCACGGTCATTACAAAATTTACCGACAAGAAGGGCCAGGAACGCACGGCGCGCATCCGACTCGAAGCCGTTCTCGTTCAAAAACATTTCCCCGATCCATCAGTAAGCGAGAATTACCCCATTAGCGGTAAGTTCCTTGCCGACGCCACACCGTCAGCCGACAAATTCGGCGCGCCCGCCGTGAGCTTCAAGCTCAAGAATCAGGGCATCGTCGTGATGCAAGCGATCACGGGGAAGCACCACCAGCACTCGGACGACCCGCGCCATCTCGCAGTCGCCATCGACAATCGCGTCTACAGCGCGCCGGGCATTAACGAGAAGCTCGGAGAGGACGTTCAGGTTCACGGCAGCTTTACCCGCGCCGAGGTAAAGCAGTTTATCGATACGCTGAAATCCGGCCAATTACCGGTGAGCCTCAAACTCACCAGCGAGGAAACCGTCGGCCCGTCGGAAGGCGCCGACAACATTCACCGCGGCATGATGTCGCTCCTGATCGGCGCGGTGGCCGTATTCGTCTTCGCGTTGATCTTCTACCGGCGCACCGGGTTGCTCACGATGCTCAACCTCGTGCTGATCGTGCTCTTGATTCTCGCTATCATGTCGCTCTTCCTCTCGACACTGACGTTGCCGGGTATCGCGGGCCTCGTGCTCACCCTCGGAATGGCCATCGACGCCAACGTGCTTATCAACGAGCGCATCAAAGAAGAACGGCGGCTTGGCGCAGGCCCGAGGGCCGCTCTGCACGCCGGGTTTAACAAAGCGTTTACCGCCATCGTCGACGGCAACCTCACCACGCTGCTCACCGGTATCATCCTGACGAAGGTCGGTTCCGGCGCCGTTGCAGGCTTTGCGCTTTCGCTCTGCATCGGAATTCTCGCCACCCTCTATGTCGCGTTGCTGGTCTACAAGACCTCGATGTACTGGTGCTTCGAGAAGGGCGTGATTACCGAGGTCAAGGGACTCGAGCTCTTCAAGCAGACCAATTGGAATATCGTCGGCTTCGGGCGCAAGATCGCGCTCATCAACCTGATCGTCATGTTGGGAACGTTCAGTTTCTTTCTCTACCGCTGGGACAAGAACCTTGGTCTCGACTTCCTCGGCGGCAACCAGATCGTCGTTCAATTCACCGAGCCTACGTCGCGTGAAAGCGTGCTTAAGGCTGTAGAGTCAATCAAGAATGCCGACGGCCTTCCGAAATACAGCGCCGTCGAGGCTCAAGCGCGATTTGCGCTCAAGGACGCTGACGAAAAGGATGCTGACGAGAACGAGCGAACTTCTTCCGGCGGCAAAAGCTTTGAAATCCGCTTCCCGAGCAAGACCGGAGCGGATGTCACCGACGCGCGCAGCGAGGAGATCAAATCCGACTTGCGGCAAGCCTTCAACGGCCTCGACGGAAAGCCAAAACTGGTGCAAGACGGATTCTCCACCAGTTTCTCTACTGTCGAGGAAGCCGAGCTTCGCGCGACCGTGAGCGTCAGCCGGCCCGAAGGCATCGAGCCTTCCATGCTCGATACCGACAACTGGCTCAACTACCTCCCGGGCTTCGACGCCGGGGATACAGACAAGCTCAAGAACGACTGGTTCAAGGACATCGACGGCACGGTGCAGACACCGTCGTTCAAGACGGCAACCGACAAGCAGACGCAGGCCATTACCTTTGTGATCGCCGATGTAAAGATCAAAGGCAACAAGTTGGACGATGCGGCCCAGAAGTTCCACGGCGCGCTCAAGGACAAGTTGACGGCCATCGGCGCAGGAGTGATGTCGAAGGACGATGCCTTCCCGGCGAAAGACGACATCGTTCAGGCACGCGCGAGCAAGGGGCAAATCACCGCCCTCGTCCGTCTCGACAAACCTGAGGACACCGCCGTCTTCTCAGCCAAACTCCGGGAATTGAGCGGGAAACTCGAAGACTCGCTGATCCAGTCCGGTATCGTCATCGTTAACGCGACAGGCGCTATCGAGAACAACGCCGGCCGCGAGTTCGAGATCAAGACGCCGAGCGGCAAGATCACCTGGGACGATAATGGCCGCGCCCAGACCGTTGCGGCTCTGGAACGCCTGCAGCCGCAGATCGAGGACTGGTTCAACGAGGACGGGAGCGGAAACCACGTCTCGAACCCCTTCCCTCGGGCGAGCGCCATCGGCAGCCGCGTGGCCGGCGAGACACAAGCGCGCGCGGTGATCGCGCTCATCCTTTCGTTGATCGGCATCATTATTTATATGGGAGTGCGCTTCAAAGGCGCTGCGTGGGGCTATGCCGGCGTTTCAGCGTTGATTCAGGACGTGTTGATCACGCTCGGTGCGCTCGCCGTGGCCGACGAGATCTTCGGCGATATCAAGCTCGACCTCAACGCCGTCGCCGCGTTACTCACCGTGATCGGCTACTCCATTAACGATACCATCGTCATCTTCGACCGTATCCGCGAGGAATTGAAGATCGACTTCGATACCGGGCGCAAGCGCCCCTTCCCGGAGGTGATCAACGTCGCGGTGAACCGCACCTTCTCGCGTACCGTGTTGACGGGAGCATCGGTGTTTGCCGTGGTATTGGCGATGCTGGTACTCGGCGGGCCGGCTATCAGGTCGTTCTCGCTGACCTTGTTCTTCGGCCTGTTGTTCGGCACCTACTTCTCCATCGTCCGTGCCGGTCCATTCCTGCTCTTCTTCACCGGAAAGAGCAAGGACGTGCTCGCGGAGTTCGAGCGCGAACTGGCGGCGAAGAAAGAGGCCGAGCGGGCGGAGGCGGAGGCCATGGCCGCCATCTCCCTCGAACGCGAAGCGGCGGAGAACTCCGGCGACGAGCCGCAACCCCAGGGCTCGAAGTAGGCTTTCACATCTACATCTCAACCGAAGGGGCCGGCAACGGCCCCTTCGGTTGTAAAGTAGCGCAACCGGCCGCGTGGCGCTACGACATCAACTCTTCTTGTGTTTCGCCTTCGAGAGCGGGCCGCCGTCTTTGGGTTCCTTGTCGTGGCGGGGAGCGAGCGCCCTTCTTTGGTCGGCGGTGAGTTGGTCGCGGATGCGTTTTTCTTTCTCCGTTGAATCTATGTCGGTAGTTTTCAAGACTTCCAGAATCTTCGTTCGCTGGTCGTCGCTCATGCCGGGGACTCGCGTCAGCCCGTCCAGAAACGTGAAGTAATCGCCTTTCTCGCCCTTTTCATTCGCCGCGCCTTCGGTAAAGGCGAGATACTGCTCGGGTGAAAGCACGCGCTTGATGTCCTCTTCGATGGCCGTATCGATCGCCTCGATCTTTTCGGGATAGGCCCAGGGATCGTCGTCGTCGATGAGACCCGCGATCTTATCGACCTTCTTCTCCAATGCCTCCGCCGTCGTTTCAAGCTCCTTCACAAGTTCGTCGAATACGGCAGCCGGGGCTTCCCGCGTGTCCTTCAACTGCATGCGCCGCCCGCGAGGCAGCTTGGCTGCAGCGATCATGCGCAGCACGGCCTCGCCATCCACTGCATCTTCATCGCGCGATGAAGTTTTCCCCTCCCCGCCGGAGTCTTGGCTCTTCAGCGCGGCTATCGCCTTGCGGCAGGCGGTTTCGATCTCGGCGCGCCGCTCATGGGCATGCTTGATGGTGTCGATCTTCTTCTGCGCGGCATTGGTATAGAGCTTCTCCAAACCGGAGGCTGCCTTCTCATTTAGCGAGAGCGATTTCACCGTTGCCCGCGAACGCTCGATAGCGATAGCATTGGAGAGGGATTGGTCGGGTGTTTTGGGAATGCGGTAAACATCGGCGAGATCGCGCTCCTTGCGCTCGCCCTTCTCTTTCTTTTCATCCTTCTCGGCGAAGGTCTGCGCTCCGGCCAGCGCGAGTACCGCGCACAACACCCCGGTCATGATGTTCCATCGCATGGCGTATCTCCTGCTTCATGCCAATGTCTGAGGGAACATTCGCAAAGAATATGATAGAGGTTACCGGCGGGCGCCGCCATCCCCCTTGGGCTTCGCGCGCGGTGAATCCGCCGAAGCGCGGGGAGTTTCGTTGCCGCGGTTGTCGCCCATGTCGCGCGGGATGCGCTCGACGGCCTTGGACACCTCGACCCACTGATCTTTGGAGAAGAGCATTTCAAGCGCGGTATTGGTTTCCGTCTTGATGCGTTCGCGCTCCGTCTTGATCTCTTCCTCGGTAATGGTCTGGCCTTGTTCGCGGCGCACCTTGATGTCGTCGTTATACGCCACGGTGTTGTCGTAACCGAGCATCACATACTGGATCGCCTGAGCTACGGTGGACTCCGTGAGTCCCTGCTTGTCCTTGAGATCGTTGAATGTCTTCGTGGTGCGCTCGAGGAATTGCTCGCGAGTCTTGGCCTTGTGCTCTTCCTGCTTCTTCTTTTTCTCGGCTTCAGCGGCAGCCTTCTCCTCGGCGAGGCGCTTGTCGAGGGCGTCGTTGACCAATACCTCGATATCCGTGGTTTCGCTGGACTCTGTCGCCGCGTATTCGCCGCCACCCGCCGTTCCGGACGAGGCGAGCGAGTAGGCATCGCGGGCGATGTCTTCAACCTTCTTGAGGTCGCGGCGCAAGCCGTCGGCCTCAGCGTCCGTCGCTACGGAGTTATTGAGAGATTCGATCTGCTCTTCGAGTTCGACAATGCGCTGCTTGAGCGCCTCGGGGTCGTTTTCTTCGTCCCCGGCGAGCGCAAGCGTACTGCTTTCACTCCCGACAATGGCTTTCTTTACACCGGACACCTCAAGCCCGATAACCGTCGCAGCCGAAACACCGGCAGCGATAAACCCGATAATCAACGCATTGCTCATTGCGATCTCCTCTGTCTAAGTGTCCTTTGTCATGCGACGGAGTGGTGTCAATGTGATATTCCGCTCGCTGGTTTCGATGTGTTTAACGCGCGAGGATCGTCTTCGATAACCTGAAAAACCGCCATAATCGACAAAATCTGGATTCAAGATGGCCCCATCGATCAAGGCGCAAATCGCAATAATAACAATAGTTATGACTGATCCTTCTTCCGGTACCAGCCTATAAACCGCTTTAAGCCCTCTTCAATCATTGTATGGGGCTGATAACCAAGCAGTTTTCTGGCCTTGGTCACATCGGCGCGAGTGTGGAGCATGTCGCCTGGATGAACGGGCTGGCGATCAATCTTCGCGGTCTTGCCAAGCGCCTGTGAGAGCATTTCGACCAGCCGGTCGAGGCGAACAGTTTGTTCTTCGCCGAGGTTGATGATTTCGAAACCTTTGCATCGTTCCATGGCGGCCATCACGCCTGCCACACAGTCATCGATATAGAGGTAATCGCGTGTGGTGGAGCCGTCGCCGTAAACGGTGATTGGTTTTCCCTCATCGATCAGGCGCGTGAAGCGGTGGATGGCGAGGTCCGGGCGTTGCGCCGGCCCGTAGCATGTGAAGAAGCGCAGGCACCAGATATCCATACCATAGAGCGTATGGTAGGTGTGCGCCATGATCTCGCAGGCGCGCTTGGTGGCGGCGTAGACGCTGATGGGCTGATCGACGTTCATGTCCTCGCGGAAGGGGACGGCGTTGTTGCTTCCATACACCGAGCTGGAACTGGCGAGAATGACGCGCGTCTTCGGCAACGCGCGCGCGAGTTCGAGAAGATTGGTTGTCCCCTCGACGTTGTTTCGCACGTAAACGGCGGGGCGTTCAAGGCTCGGGCGAACACCCGCCCAGGCGGCGAGATGAACGACCGTGTCAGGTTTGTGGGTTGCAAGCGCCGCCTTCATGGCGTCGCGGCCGCAGATGTCGGCTTCGATGAGCGTAAATGCTTTATGTTGGAGAGCATCAGCGACATTGGAACGTTTGATCGCGGGGCTATAGAAGTCATTGAAGTTGTCGACACCGACGACGGAACTGCCCCGCGCCAGCAGGGCATTCACGAGATTGCACCCAATAAACCCCGCAGCTCCCGTGACGAGGACAGTGGTTCCGGCTTCGTACTCCGTACTCCGCACTCCGTACTCCGTACTCCGTACTGTTCCCTACGCCGGGCTGTTGACGAGTTGAACGCCTTCCTGAATGGTAGTGGCGAATTTGAAGATCTGGCTCAGGCCGAGGAGATCGAAGACTTCACGCACACCTTGAGCCGGGTTCAGCAGCACGACGTTGCCGCCCTGTTCTTGCGCGGTGCTGAAGGCGCCGATGAAAACGCCCGCGCCGGCTGACGAGATGTATTCGACGTGTTCGATATCGATGATCAGCTTGACATTCCCCTCGGAGAAATGGTTGTTGATCGCCTGATCCATCAAGTCGAAGGTGTGGGCGTCAAGCCAACCCGTGACGCGGATCAAGACGATCCCGTCGGCGACTTTCTTGCTTCCAATATCGAACTTCCTCATATGCCGACCTCTACAATATCGCGAAAACGCACATTTGTCAGTCTTTTCAGGCGTTCTCCGCAGGTTTGATGTACTTTACGAGCGTCAATTCATTGTTTTTGCCGTCACGGTAGGCGTACTTCACCTCGTCCATCACCTTACGCATGATGAAGAGGCCGAGGCCGCGCCGCTTGCCGGCGTCCACATGGCTTTGCATGTCCACGTTCGATTGGCTGACGCGGGAAGCGGAGTCGTACTGCTTGGCCTGATCGACGATGGTGATGCTGAAACGCCGGGCGTCGCAGGCGACTTTCAACGTGATTTCGCCTTCGGCGCCGCCAAAGCCATGTTCGATAGTGTTGGCGAGGGCCTCGTCGACGGCGAGCACCACCGCACGCGCGTCCTTCTCCGGCATGGTGGAGCGCTTGAGTAGTTCGATCAGGAACTCGCGCGCCACGACGAGCTGGTCGGTGCTCGCGCGGATTCCTGTTGTCGCCTCGATCGGTCCTTCGCCCATGCCCCCTCTGCCTACTTCACTAACAGTGTAACAATCGTGATGTCATCATGCTGCTCATCACTTTGCGCGTGCGCGCGTAGTGCCGCCGTCAGGTTCTGTAGATAATCGTCGCTTGACAAGCCCTTGCATTGCTTTGTCAGCCCGATGAAACGCTCATCACCGAACTCTTCGCCTTCCGGACTCATGGCTTCCGTCACGCCGTCGGTGAATATCACGACGCGGTCGCCGCTATTCAGCTTGACCTTCTGCTCCTGAATATTCTTTTCGAACAGCAGGCCGGACTTGTCGAAACCGAGCGCGATGCCGCCGGGGTTGACCTTTTCGATCTGCCCCGTCGCGGCGCGGTAAACGAGCATCGGGTTATGGCCGGCGCTCGCCACGGTCATTTCCTTGTGCTGGATATCGAGTACCGCGTAAAAGGCGGTGACGAACATGCCGCGCTTGATGTCTTTCGCGATGGCCTTGTTGACCTTGACGAAAATGTCCTTGGGCGAAAGGTTGTCCATGGCCTCATAGGTGATCAACGCCTTTGCCATCATCATCACCATCGATCCGGGAACGCCCTTGCCCGAGACGTCGGCGCAGATTGCGCCGAGGTGGAACTTATCGAGCAGGAAGAAGTCGTAGTAGTCGCCGCCCACTTCCTTGGATGTGGAATAAAAGGCCGAGATGTCATAGCCGGGAATCTTCGGCGTCTTCTTGGGCAGCAGGTTTTCCTGAATCTCGGTGGCAAGGCTTAGTTCATGTTTGCGCTCCATGTTTTCGCGGAACATGTCCTGACCGACTTTCAGCGATTGGGCCATCTCGCCGAGCACCTTGGCCAGCGCGCCGACCTCGTCCTTGGTCCGCACCTTGGGCTGATGGGAGAAATTTCCAGTGGCGATGATGTTGACATCTTTCATCAACTGCTGGATGGGTGCTGTGATGCTGCCGCCCATGATGAACGCGATCGTGATGGCGATAATCAGACTCAGCACCGCCACCACAGAAATCGTCACCATGGTCTTCGTCGTGGCTTGGGCGATCACGCTCGAGCGAAGGAGGATTTCGAGTTTCTG
>JABWBM010000165.1 GCA_013360495.1 Planctomycetaceae bacterium | reverse complement strand
GGGGCTGTCAAGAATGCGCCAGTATTTGTCATAACTCCGTAATGGATAATGGGTTGGGCATTGCCCCATACCCATGGTCGCCACATCCGAAACTCCCCGCCAGAAAGAGGAGAAACATTAAAGCCAGGCTGCCTTTTTCGTCGATAAACGGAGTGATAGCTCACTACCCGAAAGGCCGAAATGTCAGAAGCCACCATTCACGACGTCGAGTTCTTCCGCTATTCGAGCTTCGTCGGCGACCTGCTCGGCATCGGCGCCATCGCGCAAAAGGACGCCTCGCTCATGCTCGTTGACGCTTTTTGGGATAAGGAACGCCGCAACAGTCATGACGAGGGCATCGACCTCGACGCTCAAGTCCGCGAGTTCTTCCCGAACTATCGCCGGGACGTTGAAACGTCGATGACGGCAACCCGCAGATAGCATTCACACCAAGCGTCATGCCGACGCAAGCAGAAAAGACACCATGCGGGCGCGCATGGCGCTGCGCCCTTAATCGTATTGCATTGGACACAAGCCGCCATCCAGCAACAGCCAAAATGTTTTCCGTGAGGAACTCTGCCAGCCGCCGGGGTGAAATACTCCGGCGGTTGTGTTTTAGGAAATCTCTTGAATCGTAAGGACGTGCTCGGGCCGGAACGTCTGCTCCTTCCCTCTTTCATCGCGTAGACGGATGCCCTCGACGGGGTTGAGTTCGAGCAGCGTCCCGGCGATCTCTTTGCCGGAGTGGGTCAGCTTGACCTTCTTGCCGACGCCGCCGGCGTATTCCTTCCACGCGTTCGCGACACGCTCGAATTTCTTCTTGCGCACCTGAGCAAACACATTGTCGAGATAGAAGAGCAGCGGGCGCAGCAGCCGCACGCGATTGACCGGCCCCGTGCGGCGCTCGATGCGCAGGCTGGTGGCAATATCGCGCAACTCCTCAGGAAAGTCGCCCTCGGTTTGGTTGACGTTCACACCGATACCGACGACATATTTCCCCGGATGATCGCTGCGCGCCTCGACAAGGATACCGGCGACCTTGCGCTTGCCGACGTACACATCGTTGGGCCACTTGATCGTCGCGGGCAGGTGCGCGAACTGCTCGATGGTATTGGCGACGGCGAGGGACGCGGCGCAGGTTACAACCTGCACCTTGTCTTCAGGAATCTTGAGGTTGGCGAAGAACGAAAGGTAGACGCCTTTGCCTCCCGCCGACTCCCACGCCCGGCCCATCCGTCCACGCCCCTTGGTCTGCGCGTCGGCAAGAGCCAGCTCTCCGTCCTTGCACGCTCCCTTTTCAACCAGCGCCCAGATTTCGTCAGATGTTGACGCGCACGACGCAAAAATATGCAACTTCCGGCCTACTACCTTCGTGTTGAGCGATTCCGAAATTTCGTGTTCGAGCAAGCGGTCGGGAATATCCAGTAGCCGCACGCCGAGGTAGGGATGCAGTTCGACTTCGTAGCCTGCGTCGGCCATGATCTCCAACTCTTCGATCAGGTCGCCGTGATCGATGTCGAGTTTGTCCTCGATCTCCGACGGCAACACCGGACGTTCCTGACGTTTCAGGAAGCGCAGCAGGCCGAAATTGATCGAGCGTGTCTGTGCCATGGCCGGGGCATTATGCGGCTCTCGTCGCGCGGCACAAGCGTTATCGTACGATGAGAATCAATCGAGCCATGGAAAGAATGCCGAGAGCGGGGCAGTGCCTATGCAAGCGAGACCGCAGAGCATCAACGCGAGCCGCAACCAGAACGGAGCAACCCTCGCGCGCCAATCAAATAGGGCGATGACGAATTGCGCCATGCCTACGGTGAACGCTCCGCCCCACGCAGCCGCCCAAGACCAATGGGCATTGTCCGCTTCCCCCCAGATTCGAAAGCCGCAATACATTGCCGTCAAGACAGCAAGGAGTATCACTGCCCCGCCGAGCAACCAGGCAACACCGTTGAGATAGGCGGACTGCGCCTCCGACAGACCGTCGTGTCCCGCGCCGCGGAGTTGGCTCTCGAGCTTATGACGCATCGACTGGTAGCGCCATGCGAACATCGCTCCGGCCAGAACGCTCGCCAGCGTCTCGCCCGCAAGAAGGATTTCAAGCGGTTGAATCATCGGGTCAAGACGGCGGCTGGAATTTCTTGCTGTTCTCAAGATTCAATTTCGCCGTTCCAAAGTCGGTTGAAAGCTTGTCCATGACCTTCATGACCTCTTGATCGCCCGATACCTTGGCTTCGGCCGCCACATGTTGAACCGCGACGAGCCAGGCTTCGAACTCGCTCGCCCAAGCTTCCTGATCCACGAGCCATTTCTTCCAATCCGATATCTGGACTGTCTGCTTGAGCTTTGCCGTATCGAGAACGTTGCGCTGGAACGAACTGTGGGCATCGGAGAAATCCGAAAGAATCTGCTGGCTCCATCCGGCGTACTTCTCCTCGAGAATAGCCGCAATTCTCCGCATTTCCTCGTCGCCCTCTGTCTTGGCGTATGCGCTATATTTTTCGACGGTGTCCCATGTTGGCAGGTTGCCGTGGAAATCATCGAAAGCGAGCGACTCCATCAACTGCCGATGCGAGGGATGGGAAGGGTTCGATTTGATGCGAAGCTTGGCTTCCTGCCCTTCCGGGTTGACCTTGGTGCCAAGACGCGAAGTGATATCCTGCTGCCACGTCGAAAATTTTCCACGAATGTTGTCCAAAATTCCGGGGTGCAGTTTCCGGCTCAGCTCGTCGTCATTGGCGCGAAGCTCATCGAGGTGTTCGGTGAGGAGCGTGACTTCCGTCTTCACTTGAAAGAGCAGCACCACCGCGCGTTCGCAGGAAGCATCGTCCTTTTTGCTAAAGCATTGCTGCATCTCGACCCAACGGTCGTAGAGCGACTTCACCGCTTCATGTTCCTTATGCAGCGTGCTTGCGAGTCCGACGTTCGCGATCGCTTCCAACGTCTCGGGCTTGGTGACGGAATCAGGCGCATGGGGCGCCCCCTTTGCCAAAATCGCGCGGTGATCGTCGCTAAGCGCCGCGATCGCCGACTTGAGATCGGAAAACTCTTCGATTGAAGAACTATCGAGCCGATGCCCACGCACGACTTCATTCAAGAATGCCATGCCCGCGGACGAAGACTTCTTTCCGCCGCCGGTGACGGAGTCGGGAGCATTCATCAGCAGCCGCACCGCTCCGCCGACGCATACGACTGTGATGACGATACAGATGGCCCAGATGAGTTTGCTCTTGCGGCGCGACGCTGCCGCTGCTTCGGCAAGCTCAGCGCTCTTTTGCGCCGCGCCGGGATTTGCGTCGCCGGCCTTGCGCGTCGGGGGACGTTTCCCGCTATTGGTCGAACGCGCATCCTTGTTGGTCCCGGAGGTCGGCACACGCCCCCCGCCAAGGGTTTCCGACGGGCGTCGGCTTCCCTGCGCGCTTGATGTCGCGGAATTTCTCGACGTCGCCCGCCCGCTCACCGTCGAATCGCCGACAGCGCGCACTTTGGTGTTGGCCGCCGGATCGCCGCTTACGGGTTTCCTGCCGCCAGCGAGCGTATCGGTCGCCGAAGCTTTGCCGCGGGCAGACGTCGCCGGGTTGACCGGTTTGACGCCGCCGGTCGCAGTCTTATCTGCCGGCGAAGCTTTCCGCACGGTGGTCGACTGGCTGGTGGACTGACGCGCGGGGGCTTCGTTCTTCGCGATCTGGGATTTGCGTGACGTATCCGGCGCTTTGGCAGATGGCGGCGGAATTTTCGTTCCGGCCGCCTTGATATTCTGCGTCGTCCCCTTGACGGGCGTTGGAGCCGCGCCGGTTGACGTTCTTGCGGACGAGCGCGCGGAAGCCCTCGCATCTGGAGCAAGCTTGCCGGTCGGTTTGCGCGGAGCCGGAGTATTGTCAGGCATGAACGGTCCTCAAACCGGAAGATTGTTTGTCGCTCGCCGATCTCGTTTTGCGCTCACACATCCGGGCGATTAATGTTGTCATCACCGCCTGCGGCTCCGGAGCGCCGCTCTTGAGTTCGCTATCTGCCTCCAGCAGCATCTCGAACTTCTCGAGTAATTCACGCCGCGTGAGTCCTTGGGCCGTCGCCGTCAGGCTTCGCGCCTTTGGGCTGCGGGGGTTGAAGCCCGCCTGTCCGAGCGCAGTTGCCGGGCTCACTCCGGAACGCAAAAGAAAGGCGAGTTTTCCGGCCTTTCTCCATTGCGCCCCAAGGAGCCCAAGGAATTGCAGTATAGGGCCGGGATCTCCATCACGCATTACTTTTGTCGCGAGCGAGAGCGCGAGCCGGCGGTTCCCTTCAAGTATCGCGTCGCAGAGCGCGAAGGCATCGCCCTCACCATGGTACTGCAGCTGCGCGTCAAGATCGGCGGATGTTACCGCCCGGCCTTCGACCGTCAAAGCGAGCTTCTCCAGTTCACGCTCGATCAGCGCGAGATTCGCGCCGCAGGTATCCTGCAATCTCGCCGCGACACCGCCCGACAGCTTCAAGCCGTGCAAAGCCGCGCGCCCTTCAACAAAGCTCTCGATCTCGGCGCGTTGCCAAGGCTTGAAAGCCGCGCACTCGATCACCAAAAAGTCCTGCTTCACGCGCTTGGGAACGGCCATGCTGCCGTTCCACGTCACGCCATGAATCAGCAAGAGGTTGTGCTTGTTCGGCGCGTCGAGATATTCAAGCAGTTCATCTTTGAAACGCGCGGCGATTTCCTGGCGGTTGCCCATACGCTGCGAACGAACGAGTATGGCAGTTTTGCCGCCGAAGAGTGAAGCGGTCCGGAGTGATCGGATCAGTTCGCTCGCCGGACGTTCGGCATCGTCAAAGCGCTCAAGGGTGTAGCCGCTGTTCTCGAGGTGGCGGCGCAAGCCCCTCAGTGTTTCCTCGCAAATGAAAGGATCGTCCCCGGTCACCGTGATCACCGGCTTCAACTCGAAGCGTCCGGCGCGCGCCTGACGCTCGAACTCACTGGACGAAATTTCCGCCATAGATCGGCAACGATACTACACCCCTTGGCGATACCCTGCACGATAAAGCTCACACCGATAACAAATCCGTTACAAAAGCCGAAGATTCACGTTTAATAAGGTAGCGACGCCGCACAAAATATAGCACTGAAAGGATCCATCAGACCATGAACCATTCCATACGAACGATTCAAGCGTGCATTGGGTTCGCGTTCTTTGTCCTTGTCATAGCCTCTTCACAGCCCACCGAGAGCCAAAATCGCCGCGACAGGCAGTTTCCGGCCTCGCCCTATGCCAACGAATACGACTCTCACGAGGATATTTCTTATATCGCTGATGCTGCGGACGATGACGTGCGTAAGCTCAACCTCTATTTGCCAAAAGGAAAGAAGAACTTCCCGGTAATCGTCTACTACCCCGGGGGAAGCTGGCATGTATGCGAGCGCCTTGGCGGGCGGAAGATCGCAGATTTCCTGTGCCGTGACGGTTTCGGCGTGGCGAGCGTTACCTATAGAACGGTTGACCGCAAGAACCCCCAGCCGGAACAGATGTTCCCCAGGTTTATGGAAGACTCCGCTGCCGCGTTCGCCTGGGTACACACCAACATCGCCCAATACGGCGGCGACAATACGCGCATGATGGTATGCGGCCACTCGGCTGGCGGCCATGTGGCCGGGCTGCTTGCAGTCGAGCCGGGCTATCTGCGCAAGCACGATCTCGAAGCAAGCAATGTCATCAAGGGCCTGATCGGTTTTTCAGGTGTGTATGATATTCCCAAGGACATGGAAGCGACGCTTGACAAGGAGCGCGCCGACAAATTGAGCCGCGTATTCCCCAACACGCAGGAAGCGCGGGACAAAGGCTCTCCCGTCAAACATGCGAGCAAAGACGATCCGCCAGCCTTGCTCATCTATGGCGAAAATGACACCGAGACGCTCGATGTTTGCGCCGAGGCCTTCGCCAAAGCGCTCAAGGACGCGGGTGTCGAGGCAAGCGCTCACAAGATCGCTGGCCGAGGCCATGACTCGTCATGCCGCCGCAATGAGGATGATGGCGAAATCGTCAACAAACTGGTGCGGGCCTTCGCCTTTCGCCATGGGATGTGCGATGAAACCGATAACTCGTGGTCTCGATGTGGATTAGCGTATGTCAACGACATCGACGAAAAAGACCCGCGCCGGCTAGATTTTTATGTCCCAAAGTGCGCGCTCTGTGATTTCCCATGCGTTGTCATCTATCCCGGCAACCAGTGGCGACCTATTGAGGAAGGGTGGACAGGTTTTGTCGCCGATAGACTCTGCAAGCATGGAATAGGCGTCGCGGTTGTCGGCTACCGCACGGTCGACATGCTCTCCCCACAAGAAGATGAACGCTTCCCGCGTTTCGTCGAAGACGCCGCTGAAGGCTTTGCGTGGCTGCAGAAGAATGCGACGCTTTTCGGCGGCGACCCGTCACGCATGGTGCTCGCGGGTCAAGGGGCAGGCGCATACATCGCTGCGTTGCTGGCGACAGACCCGACGTATCTGAAGAAACACGATCTTGCCGTAAAAGACTCCGTGAAGGGTTTCATCGGCATATCGGGTCTGTACCGGATACCGGAAGGAACGGAAAAGGATTTGCCGCAGGAATATGTGGATTTTCTTCCATTGGTATTCCCTGTGGGCAAGACAGAACGCGCGAATGCCTCGCCGGTCACGCACGCTGGAGCCGGCGATCCCCCAACTCTCTTGTTGCATGGCGAGCAAGATTCAAAACTGATCGTTGAATCGGCACAAGCCTTCAAGGACGCACTGGAGAGCGCGAAAGTCTGTGTTGAAATCCGGCAAATGCCGGGAGTGCTTGAGACTATCCCTGCCCTCACAGGCCGGGGAAAAGGGTGCGAACTGTGTGAACAGATCGAAACGCCGATTGTCTCATTCATCGAAAAACTCTGCCCGGCACGTGAATCGAAGAACGGTGGAAACGCTCCCGGCGCTCAATCGTCCTCCTCGGGCGAAGAAGACTTCGTCGCGCCGGTTGAAGGATTCTGATAATCCAGATACCCACCTGTCCCGACACTGCCATCACCCCGTTGCGCAGTGGCGCACGAATCCTGAACTGGCTATGGTGAATGCCGTCACTCCAACGCTGGAGCCAAGTCGGCCATGGACCAGAATCTCTTTTACAACGTTGACGAAATCGGCCTCATACCGACGTGCGGGCTTGATTTTTCGCCGGGAGCGCGCGAGGTTAAAGCATGGGTCAAGGGGCCTACCAAAGGGATTGATGCCGACACCGGAACCCTGCTCGTGTTGCACGGCCTCGGCGGCAGGCACAACGATATTTCTTACAAAATCCTGCGCCGCGACTTTGCCGACAAGTTCAATCTGATCGTCATTGGCGTCAATTATCTTGGTACCGACACGTACATTCGAGACTTGCAGTGGATGCAACAGTGGATGAATGAATGTTGCGACAACAATAGCGACTTCATCATGGAAGCCCACGCGCGCTCAGGCGGCGCCGAGGTCGTCGATACTTCGAGGCTCCACTATTTCGCCAACGCCGCCGCCAAAACCGAAGCGGAAAAATCTTTGGCGGACGACTTTTGGGATTATGGATGTTTACAGGCCATGGATGCGCTCGCGGCATTGCATAGCGTTCATCGCCGGCTCCGGGAAAAGAATGCGCCATTCAACCCAGCCAGAAATCACATTATCGCTCAGTCAGCCGGGAGCCAAACCGCGCTGATGTGCATCAAGCTCGCGCCGCGCAGCTTTGCGTCGATCGTGGACATTGGCGGCATTTATGTCACCGCGGACAACCGGGAAGCGTTGCGTGCGGTCCTTACTGATC
>JABWBM010000014.1 GCA_013360495.1 Planctomycetaceae bacterium | reverse complement strand
CCAAAAGAGAAATCGGATCCTATCATCATTCCGGCGAAAGCCGGAATCTATCTTAACTCTTTGTCTTTTCATGGGTTCTGGATGCCGACTTTCGTCGGCATGACGATTGTAAAACCGTATTCTTTCTTAGGATCGGTATAAAGCGTGCGGAGTTCAGGGTGCGGAGTCCGGAGTCAAGAGAAGAGATTAAAAAACAAACCCCCCTCTGTCTTTACAGGCCGAGGGGTGTTTGTTTTTTAGCGTTCGAATTCTTGTGAATGAAGCGCGACCTCAAGGCCAAGACGCCATGCGAGGGCGCATGGCGCTACGGACTTCCGACTACTTCCCGGCTTGAGCGATCAACGACTCCACAACTTCCTTCACGCGGGTTGCGGGCAGCGCGAAGGTGCGGGTGCGGTCGGAGCGGGCGATGTTCAGCCCGCGCACGTTGCCGTCGAGGTCGATGATCGGCCCCCCGCACTCGGCGGGCTTCACCACGCCGTCGTGCTGGATGACCGCGCCGAAACCGTCAGCGCGTTTGCTGGTCTCGCCTTTAATCTGATCCATGGGTGGCTGGCCCGGAGCTCCTTGCTGGCCGGGGCGGCCCTGACGTCCACCGCCGGGCCCGGCGCGTCCGCCTCCGAGCTGGATCACGGTGTCGAAGCGCTCGTCGCCGCGCTTGTAGCGGACTTGCAGGGCAGGGCCGGCGCTCTCAAGTATTTTTTTGAAGTCATCGAGAGAATTGACCGCCGTATTATTCACGCGAAGCACGATATCGCCGACTTCGATCTTCGCTTTCGAAGCGGGGCTGCCGTCCTTCACCGCGGTTACATCGAGTCCCTTGCCGTCGTCGCGTTCCTTGAGCGTCATGCCGATGGATGGTTTGCTTTGGCTATCGTCGCCGGGTTGTTGCCGGGGTTCGGTTGGCATTTCGTCGCGGCTTCCGAGGGTGAGGTCGATATTTTTTTTCTCGCCGTTGCGGGTGATGGCGAGGGTCACAGTCTGCCTCGGCCTGCGCTGGGAGAGCTCGTTTCTCAAGTCTTCGAGACTGGCGATGGCATAGCCGTCCATGGCGGTGATGATGTCGCCCTCTTCGAGGCCGGCGATGTCGGCCGGGCCGCCGGGAACGACGCCCACGACGGTGACTTCCTCGACGGTCGGGTCGAGGTTGACGCCGACTACCGGGTCTCCGTCTATTTTTTCCCCGAGGATCAGATTGCCCGACATCTCGGCGCCCTCGCGCACGAAACGGAGCTGCAAGGTGTCGCCGGGATTTTTGCCCGCGATGGCGGCTTTGAGGTCATCGTTGCTTGTAACGGCCTCTGAACCCAGGCCAACGACGCGGTCGCCGACCTTGAGGCCGGCATCTTCTGCCGGGCCGCTGCGTTCGGTGGACGTGACCTCGACGCCATCCTTCGCTTCTGACGTTTTTCCGCGGAAGCCGAGGAGCGGGCCGCCTTGCGTGGCCGAGGGGGGCTTGGGAATCGTGTCCGTCTCGGGCGGAAGCTGAGGCTGGAAGGGGGCTCCTTCGATTTCACTGCGTTTGCCGACGGTGACATCGATGCGCAAAGGCTGGCCATCGCGCTCGCCTTCGAGAGTGACGATGGTTCCGGGTTTTTTGCTCTGGATCATCGTTACGGCGGTGAAGAAGTCCGCGATCGGCTCGCCATCGATGGCAAGAATTTTGTCGCCGACCTCGAGACCGGCTTTCTCGCCGGGCGATCCTGGCGCCACGACGGTGACCGTAAAGCCTCCGCCGCTCGCTGTTTCGCCGTTGACACCGACATAGGCGCGCTCGCCCATGGCGGTGCTGTTGTAGCCGCCCGGCAGAGCGACGATACCGTAAGTGAAGGCGTCGCCGTTGGCGCGCACGCTGGAAAGCATCGTGCCGATCACGGGGTCTTCGCCGGTGAAGTTGAAGTCGACGATCGATTCGAGCTTTCGCTCGACCTTGAGCAATGCGATGTCGGAGGGCTCGTCGGTGGCGGCGATGACCGCCTTGATCTTCGCGCCGTCGTCGTCGCGAAGCTCGATTTCCTTGCTTGCGTCGAGTTCGCTCGCCTTGGTGACGAGGTAGCCGTCATGGGACACGGCCGTGGCGAACGCGACCGATTTCGTTCCGCCCTGCAATACGGCGAAGACGGCAGGCGAAAGGCTCTTGGTGTGCTTCTCCCACAGTTCGAGCAAGCTCTTGTCGTTTTTCTCGAGGCCAGCGAGGGCGGGCCCGGCGTCGTTGTTCCCGCCGAAGTTTACCTCGATGGTCATGTCCGTCGCATCGCGCTTGACCGAGAACATCGTGGCGCTCGCAAGGTCCGCTGAAGCGATGGCGTTGGCATAGTCGATGGCATTGGTCACGGGCTTGCCGTTGATGGCGGTGATGACGTCGCCGGCGCGGAAGCCGGAAGCTTCGGCGATCGAATCCTTGAGAATGCCGGCCACTGTCACACCGGAAGTTGCCGGCGTAATGCGGACGCCGAACACGGGTTTGAAGTTCTTCTTCTTGAGCGCATCGATGGCAGCCTTGAAATCCTCGCGCTCGCGGATGGAGTCGAGATCGGTGTCGCCTTCGATATGGATGAGGTCGCCCCAACCGGCGTCAAAGCTGGCCTGGAGGTACTTCACCGCAAGTTTGGCTTTGGCTTCTTTTTCCTCGCCGCTCAGTTCGCCGGACCAGAGCGAAAACGCGCAGGCAGCGTTGTAGTAGACATCTGACGGCATTTTTTCGCGTTCGGCGAGTTCAGCGAGTTCATTCGCGGCTTCCTCGCGCGGGCCGCCGCTCGTGAGCTTCTGCATCGCGGCCTGATAGTCTTCCATGTCCTCCGGGCTCATTTCGGATTGAACGCCGCCGCCGACGCCGTAGTTTTGCGCGCGGCCAAGGGCCTGATCGTCCTTAAGCTGGTCGAGGATTTCTTTCATGCCGTTGACCGGCGTGGTCATGTTCTGGCGTACGTCCTGCGTGCCGATGGACTGGTTGATGGCGACGAGGTTTCCTCCGAGGTCGAAAATCGGCCCGCCAGAATCGCCGCTGATCAGCGGGGCGTCGACATGCACAAATGTGCTGGGAATCATCCTCGGATTGATCACGCGCCCAAGGCGCACCACCGGTCCGCGCCCGCCCTCGGTTCCGAGCGGGTGTCCCATGGCGAGAACCCATTGACCTTTGACGAGAGCGCCGGAATCGCCCAGCTCAACATAGGGGAATTTCTGGCCTTCCTTTGGTTCCACCTTAATGAGTGCGTAGTCCATGGCCATGTGTGTGCCGCGGACGGTGCCGGGCATGCTTGTGCCGTCGGCGAGGACGATTTGCACGGGGGCGCCGGCGGTAACGCCGGTAACGTGGGCAGCCGTCGCGATCCAGCCGTCTTCGGAGATAAGGGTCCCCGATCCGCCGCCACCGGCAAAGATACCGACGACCGCGGGACGCGCCTTGGCGATGATTTCCTGAACGTGCTTCTCGAGCTCCTCCATGTCCTTCAGTGAGTCGACTTTCGGATTCGGGGCGGACTGCGCGAGCAGGCTCGCGGTCCCCGCAAGGGCGATTGCAACCATGACGACGATGCTGCTGACGATCCGGGAAATCATGCGTGTCTCCTCAATGTGCTCTACTTCTTTGAACGGATGGTGTCGAATAGTCTTACCGTGTATTAAACCTCTTCTCGCTTGGTGGGCGTCATCATTCCAGGATAAGGAAGGAGACGTGGCAGCGCACACCGTGTCCAACATTGCCGGATGATTCCGGCACGTGCCGTTCAACAGCGAATGCGCAACCACCCACGTACATTATCTGCTACGAAGAGCCCGCCCTTGTCCAGCATATTTTTCCGCTCTGGGTTGAGGACGGGTTCGTGTGCGGAGCCGCCTTCCCCGGAGCGCAAGCGCGCAACCTGTTATTCCCGTTGACCTTGCGGATATTATGGGTGGTGCTATATTCCTTCCATAGCATTCATGCGCGTGGCGGTGGCCGTTGGACGGGTCAAGGGACGTGTGTTCGCGACTTCGTGAGTGGCAGCATCCGGTTGGTTGAGATGGTCGACATCAGCAAATTCATCGCGCGCGCCGAAGACGCTTTCAAGAAGCGCAACTACGAGTACGCCATCCAGATGTATCTTGAAGCATTGCAGATCGCGCCCGAAAATCTCGATGCGCGCAAACGCCTGCGCGTCGTGCTGCTGCAAGCCGAGAAAGACAGCGTCAAGATACCGCCAATCCCGGGGCGCACGCTGGTGCTCTCGCGCGATCCGAAGGTGCAAATAGCCGAACACGAGAAGGCCGTGGTCAAGGATCCGCGCAGCGCGAAATACAATATGCGCGTGGCCGATACGCTAGCACAGATGGGCCATCACGAAGCCGCCGGGCATATCTACCAATACATCATCGACTTCTGTGACAAGGGCAAAGACAACCTCGAAGCGATGAAGAAGGGGGCGAAGGCCTTCATCGACGCGCAAATGGCCGATCTCGCGCAGAAGCTGCTCACACGAGCCCGCGCGCTCGCCCCGCAGGACAAGGAGATCACCGATCTCGCGCGCAATACGGCGGCAGCGTCGACGTTGTCACGAATTTCGGCGGCGAAGTCCTCGCGCGAAATGCTCGCCAATACCGGCGAAGCGATGGAACTCGAATTGCTCAACCGCAAAGTGTTAACGAAAGAGGAGCTCCCCAAAGCCATTGAAGTTGTCGACCGCAAGATCGGCGAACACCCCACCGACAAAACCTGGATCAAGAAGAAGGCAGAGCTTTTCGGCAAGGCGCGGCAATACGATCAAGCCTTCCAGTGGCTGATGGCGAAATACGAGGAGTTGGACAAACCGCAAGACCTCGTCGAGCTGGCCACGCGCTACAAGAATCAGGATTTTGAATTCAAACTGCGTTATTGCGCGAAGAAGATACAGGACGAGCCTCAGGCCGCGGCCGAGTGGAAGGCGAAGGCCGCCAGGGTCAAGGCCGAGCAGTCGAAATTCCAGATCGCCGAGTATATGCGTCAGGTGGAAGAGGCCCCCGCCGACATGGACAAGCGCTTTCAATTGGGAAAGGCGCTCTTCGAGGCCAAACAATTTGCGCAGGCGGTCGAGCACATCCAGAAAGCGAGCAAGTCGCCGAAGCTGGGCAAACAGGTCGGCGTTCTGCTCGGGCGCTGCTTCGCGCAGATGAACCGGCTCGAACTCGCGGAAAAGCAGCTTCAAAACGTGCGCGCGCAAATCACCGAGGCGGAAGAGGACCTGTTCAACGATGTCCGCTACTGGCTCGGCGACGTTTACGCCCGTCAGGGCAAGACGGACGAGGCGGTCCAGCTCTTTCAGGGCCTCTTCCTCGATAACGCGGCCTTCAGAGATGTCGGGCAACGCCTTGACGCGCTGCAGGGGCGAAAGTAGACGGTGTATTTTTGGGACAGTTCACCAGAACCAAGGATAGGACAGAGACATGGCTCACTCGAACCAGGCAAGGAAGCGCTCGCGTCAGAACCTCAAAGCCAACGAGCATAACCGCGCCGTGCGCGGCACGTTGCGCACCGAGGTCAAGCGGCTTCGCGTATTGATCGCGTCGGGCGACAAGGCCAAGGCCGAGGCGCAGGCGCGTCTCGTGGAGAGCAAGGCGGATAAAGCCGCCAAGCGCAACATCATCCACTCCGGCATGGCCGCCCGCGTCAAGGGGCGGCTCAAGGCTCAAGTGGCAGCGATGAAGTAATTTCGAAGCGCGTCGTTTTGGGGGGCAAGCAGATGAGATTCATCACGGGCGGAATCGCGTTGGTTGCGTGCTGTTCGGCGCTGGTTGTATCGGGCTGCTATACGCGCCTGACCACGCCGAAGGAAGCGCGCGAATGGCGGGGTACGTATCCTGAGCTTGAAGCCAATCAGACCGTGATGCTCCAGAACGCCCGCGCGAATCTCGACAACACCTTCATCATGACGATCGAGACCTACACGGACCTCATGGACCGCTACGGTCTCTACGGCGGCGGCGCCATGGCGCCGGGCGGTGGCGAACCCTTCCGCTTTCGCGCTGGCTCGATCATCGATATCAAGCTTCCAAGCCATCCTGACGATCCAATTAACAAAGAACGTTACGTCATCCGCCCGGAAGGCACTATCGACATCGGACCCTTGAGCGATTTCCCCGTCGCGGGTAAGACCGCCAAGGAGATTCGCGAGGAACTCTCGCGGGCTTTGGCGACGTGGTACAAATCGTTTCCCGAGGAGAACGCGCTCCCTAGGGTGAACGTCAACCTGCCCGTGTTTGATAATTCGCTGCTTGGCGACCGGACGCAATGGGGCGAGGCGACCATTCTTGCGCTCGGCGGAACGGGCGGCGGCGCAGCAGGAACATCCCGCGTCCAGCTCCGTGGAAACGACACGGTTTTGACGACACTGGCATCCGTATATTCTTCCACGATGGACTGGCGCGAGATCGCTATTCGCAGGAAGATCGTCACCACCCGCAAGGATCCGAAAACCAATCAGTTCATCGAATATTACATCTATATCCTTGTGGATCTGGAGAAGCTGATTTACGAAGACCCGAATCTCGACATGGACATTCGCGACGGCGACCTCATCATTACGCATATTGAGAAAAACCCGCTGATCGTAGAAATTCTCGAAAGCGCTCGCCTTATCAGTGGTATCTGGAGCGATTTCAGCGGCGTCGAGACGGTGCTTGAAGACATCTTCAAGCGCAATTTCTAACGCTTTTCTCAGAATGATTTGAAGAGAAGTCACATCGCATAGCTCTTGTAACACCATGCGCCCTCGCATGGCGTCTTGGCTTTTGGTGTGTCCGTCACGCGAGGGCGCGTAACGCTACACACTGCCTTGGACGCCATCACTGACACAGCACGCTCGTGAGCGTCGCATGGTCGATGTTGCCGCCGCTCAGAATCACGGCGACACGCTTGCCCTTGTAAGCATCCTTGAGCTTGATCAGGCCCGCGAGCGCTGCGGCGCCGGCGCCCTCGGCGAGGTAGTGCGTCGTGTCGGCGTAGCAGCGGATGGCGCTGCGAATTTCTTCTTCACTGACCAGCACCATGTCGTCGGCAGAACGCTGGAGCAACTCCCCGGTGGTCTTAATGGCGTTGCGGATGGCGAGTCCGTCGGCGATGGTGTTGGCCGACGAAGTGGATTGGAGCGATCCCTTTTTATAAGTCTGGTACATGGCGGGCGCATTCTCGGCCTGCACGCCGATGATCTTTGTTTTTGGGCTGAGCGCCTTGAGCACGACCGACACGCCAGTGACGATGCTGCCGGCGCCCACTGGAATAAAGATCGCGTCGAAGGGCTGCTTCGCTTGATCGAGCATCTCGAGCGCCATGGTGCCTGCGCCCGCGACGAATGCCGGATCCGCTGGATGAACGAAGTGCGCGCCACTGGTAGCCGAAAAGCGCAGCGCCGCTTCCAGCGCTTCATCGAAGTCCTTGCCCTCGATCCGCAAGTCCGCGCCGTAGGCCTTCATCGCAGCGTTTTTGTCGGGATTGTTGCCCTGCGGGACGAAAATCGTGCACTTCGCGCCGGACGCCCGGCAGCCGTAGGCCAATGCCTGACCGTGATTGCCTCGTGTGGCCGCGACGAAGCCTAATGCGCGCTCGGCCGCCGACATGCTGTTGACGAAGTTGACGCCGCCGCGCACTTTGAACGCGCCGATGGGCTGGGTGTTTTCGAGTTTGACCCAGGTCTCCGTACCGGTGCGTTCAGACAAACGTGGAAACTCGAAGAACGGCGTCGGCGGCAAATGGCGCGCGATTACCTCGCGCGCTGTGCGTATGTCATTGAGGGTCAGGCGGGCAAGTTCAGACTCGGGCATCGAAAGCTCCAGAAGACAAAAGATTCACCACAGAGTCACAGAGGACACCGAGAAATTCGAAGATTTTTTTGCCACGGGGGACACGGGGGAAGTCGGGGGAATGAAAAGTTGAAAAAATCTGAAGTTCTTCTTGTCCCCGTGTTTCCCTGTGTTCCCCGTGGTAAAAATTTCTTCTCTGTGGTCTCTGTGACTCTGTGGTAAAAATTTTCAAAGAGTGATCTTACTGAAGAATCGCGCCGCGGCTGGCCGGACCAACGAGCTTCGTGTAGCGGGCCAGATATCCCTTTTTGAAGCGGGGCTCCGGCTCTTTCCACGCCGCCTGCCTGCGTTGCAATTCTTCGGCGGGCAGCATGAGATCAAGGCGTTGTTTGTCAAGATCAATGCGAATCGTGTCGCCGTTCTTCACGAACGCCAGCGGCCCGCCCTGCGCCGCCTCGGGGCAGATGTGGCCGATGCAGATGCCTCGTGTGGCGCCTGAGAAGCGCCCATCAGTGATCAACGCCACATTGGAGCCAAGCCCCATGCCCATGATGGCGGATGTCGGGGCCAGCATCTCCTGCATGCCTGGTCCGCCCTTCGGCCCTTCGTAGCGGATCACCACCACGTGGCCGGGCTGCACTTCGCCCGCGAAGACGCCCTTCACGGCGTCCTCCTGCGTCTCATAGACAATGGCCGGGCCTTCGTGCTTGCGGATGGCGGGATCGACGGCGGCTGTCTTGATCACCGCACCTTCGGGGGCAAGCGAGCCCGTAAGGATCGCCAACCCGCCGGTTTTGGAATAGGCGTTCTCTAGCGGGCGGATCACGTCGGCGTCCTTGGTCGCGGCGTTCGCAACGTTTTCGGCGAGCGTTTTGCCAGTCACGGTGAGGCAGTTTTTATGCAGCGTGTCGGGCTTGCGCAGCATTTCCTTTAAGATGGCTGAAACGCCGCCCGCGCGATGCACGTCTTCGATGCGGTAGTGGCCGGCGGGACTCACCTTGCAGATGTGGGGTACGCGCGCCGACAGTTCGTTGAGCCGGCCGAGCGGATAGTTGATCTCCGCCTCCTGCGCGATGGCAAGACAGTGCAGGATAGTGTTGGTGGAGCCGCCAAACGCCATGTCGAGGGCGAAGGCGTTGTCGAGCGCCTCCATGGTCACGATGTCGCGCATCTTGATGTCGCGCTTGAGCAGTTCCATCACGTAGCGTCCCGCCGAGCGCGCGAGCGCCTCGCGTTCGGGCGACTTTGCGAGCGCGGTGCCGTTGCCGGGCAGTGCAATACCCAAGGCTTCGCATAAACAGTTCATCGAATTGGCGGTGAACATGCCGGCGCAGGAGCCACAGGTGGGGCAGCTCTTCTCCTCGAACTCCTTGAGCTGAGCCTCGTTGATCTTTCCGCTGCTAAAACTTCCCACGGCCTCGAACACCGTCGCGAGGTCGGCCTTCTTGCCGTCCTCCATGACACCAGCCGCCATGGCGCCGCCCGAGACGAAGACAGTGGGCACGTTGACGCGCAAGGCTCCCATAATCATGCCGGGCGTGATCTTGTCGCAGTTGGGGATGCAGACGAGCGCGTCGAAGCAGTGGGCGACGGCAACGGACTCCACCGAGTCCGCGATGATCTCGCGGCTCGGGAGTGAGTACTTCATGCCGTCGTGGCCCATGGCGATGCCGTCGTCTATGCCGATCGTGTTAAATTCGAAGGGGATGCCGCCCGCTTCGCGCACGCCCTGCTTGACGATCTCGGCGAATGCGTTCAGGTGCCTATGCCCCGGGATGATCTCGACGAAGGAGTTCGCCACGCCGATGAAAGGCTTGTCGAAGTCGCCTTCGCCAAGCCCGCAAGCGCGCAAGAGCGCCCTATGCGGCGCGCGCGAAAACCCTTTCTTGATCTGGTCGCTACGCATGACTTGCTCCGAATGCTTTCACCACATTTACGCTGAGAATGCACCAAGGGGTCAGGGGTCAGGGTTCAGGGGTCAGTAAGAGTGCGGGGTTCGGTGTGCGAAGTACGGAGTGCAACAAGATGTTGAATTCTTCCGTACGCCGCACTCTGAACCCCGCACTTCGCACAATCTTCACTGACCCCCGACCCCTGAACCCTGACCCCTAGTTCTTCCTACCCAAAAGGATTCTCGAAGTGGTTCCAGAAACCCTCACCGGCTCCGACGAGCGAGGGGTTTGAAAGCTCCTCCACGTCATGGAGCCTGCTGAGCAGGTTCCGGACCGTGTGCTCATCCTTGCCCTCGAAGGTCAGTGAGAGCATGAGTTTACCCTCATGTTTCGCGGCCGCAAAGCGCAGCACGTCCACGTTGCGGCGTCGCAGCGTCGCGAGCACACGCTCGAGCGCCAAAGCTTCAGGTTTCAACACCAGTTCCAATTGATGCGTTTTCATTGTCGTTCTCCTTGATTCACCACAGAGTCACAGAGTTCACAGAGAAAAGACAAAGATATATAACCACGGGGAACACACGGGAAAATCTGGGATAAGAACATAGAACTTTCTTATGAAATGATTCTTTGTTCATGTCTTATTCTCGTTTTCAATCCCCGTGATTCCCCCGTGCCCCCGTGGTAAAGAATCTTTCTTCTCCGTGTCCTCTGTGCCTCTGTGGTGAAATATTCCTTCTTCATACCGCCATCATTTCATGCGCCGGAGCACCCGGCGGTACGATCGGGTACACATTCTGCGACGCATAGATTTCCACATGCACGACGAAGGGCCCGCCATCGGCCAGCGCCTGCTTGAGCGCGGGCTTGAGGTCTTCATCGCGCGACACCTTCACCGCCCGCACACCCAAAGCTTCGCATAGCTTCACGAAGTCCGGGTTGTCGGACAGGTCCACTTCGCTGTAGCGCTCCTTATGGAACAGCTCCTGCCACTGGCGCACCATGCCGAGGCACTGATTGTCCATGAGCACCACGACGCCGCCGACGCCGTAGCGCGCCATGGTGGAAAGCTCCTGCGCGGTCATCTGAAAACCGCCGTCGCCCACCACCGACACCACCGTGCGCTCCGGGCACGCCATCTTGGCGCCAAGCGCCGCCGGTACGCCAAAGCCCATGGCCCCAAGCCCGCCGGAGGTCAGGAATTGGCCCGGTGTGTGGAAGTTGAGGTACTGGGCCGACCACATCTGGTGCTGGCCAACGTCCGTGGCGATCAGCGCGTCGTGGGGCAGTAACTCATTCAGCGTGTCGAAGACCAGCTTTGGCTGCACCGACGCTTCGGGGAACACGCCCATCATCGGCGGGAAGCGTTCCCATGTGTCGAGTTGCCCGCGCCATTCGGTGGTGTCGGGCGCAGCTTTCACGCCGTCAAGGAACGCGCGCAGCACGTCTTTCGCATCGCCCACGAGCCTCGCATCCACGCGACACGTTTTCCCCATCTCGCAGGGGTCGACGTCAACGTGGATTCTGCGCGAGCGGGGCGAGAACGCGCTTGCCTTGCCCGTCACGCGGTCGTCAAAACGCACGCCTACGCCGATCACCAGGTCGGCGTCGCGGAACGCGAAGTTCGCGCGTTGCGAGCCGTGCATCCCCGGCATGCCGAGGAAGAGCGAGTCGTCCGTCGGGTACACGCCGAGCGCCATCAAGGTCGTCGTCACCGGCACCTTGAAGCGGCGCGCCAGTTCACGCACGTATGGTGCAGCGCCAGAACGTGCAGCGCCGCCACCCACGTAGAGCACCGGCCGCGAGCAGCTGGAGAAGAGTTCCAGCGCTGCTTCCAGCTCACTCAGGTCGAGCGTGCGTTTCGGTTCGAGTTCCAGCGGATGCGGGCCGTCGAAGGGTTTGAGTCCTTCAGCCGGGCCGGCTGTCAAATCCTTCGGCAGGTCCACCAGCACCGGGCCGGGGCGGCCTTCCTTCGCCAGCGCAAACGCTTCCGCGATCACGCCGGGCAGGTCGGCCACGCGCCGCACGAGGTAATTGTGCTTGGTCACGCCGAGCGTGATGCCAACGGTGTCGACTTCCTGGAACGCGTCCGTGCCCAAAAGCGGCGACGGAACCTGACCCGTCAGTGCCACCATGGGGATCGAGTCCATGTAGGCTGCTGCGAGTCCAGTCACGAGGTTCGTTGCCCCCGGGCCCGAGGTCGCGAGGCACACGCCAACCTTCACCCCGCCCGTGGCGCGGGAATAGGCGTCGGCTGCATGGGCCGCACCCTGCTCGTGGCGGGTGAGGACGTGGCGGATCTCGGGGTAATCTACGAGCGCGTCGTAGATGGGCAGCGCTGCCCCGCCCGGATAGCCGAAGATCGTGTCCACGCCCTGCGCCTTGAGGCACTCGAGCAAAAGTTTCGCACCGTTGAATGACATCGTCCTACTCCTTCATGTCATGCCGACGAAAGTCGGCATCCAGTCTTCGTCAACCTCTTCGTCATCTTCGCGCAGCGGATGGTTATGCCGCTTCTACGCAGGGGGTGCATGGCGTAGCGATACACCCTGTATCCCTGCGAGCGATAAAAGGGCAGCGCGTTGAGCGAGGCGTGCATACGGAAACGTCTCACCCCTTTGCGCATCGCGTCCCGCTCAGCCTGTTCCAAGAGACGCTTGCCTACCCCTTGTCCCGCCACACGGGGATGGATGTAGATCGCGCACAATTCCTCATCCTTCCATGCCGCGAACCCCACAACGCGCCGGCCTTGCGCCGCAACAAAGTAGCTTTCACCTTTTTCCGTCATGGCCTTCCGGTAGCGCTCGAGCGGACGCGGCGACGACCACACGTCCACTTGAGCCTGCGAGTAGTGCGTGACGCACAACCCGCGTATGGACGCGATGTGAGCATCGCGGATCCCCCGGGCGTCCGCAGGCGTCCCACGTCGTATGGTTACTGATGGCTTCTTCGCTGACATCTCGTCCTTACCTTTTCTCTCGTCATGCCGACGAAAGTCGGCATCCAGTCTTTTCTTCCGTAGCGTCTTCCCGGCGAAAGCCGGGATCTAGTCTTTGATTCATTTCTGGACTCCGGCTTTCGCCGGAGTGACGTATCGATAGTCCCTACCTCACCAACAGCGCTTCGTTCTTCTTCGCCGCTTCGGGTTTCTTGGCCGATTGCTTCAACCAGCTCATCTTGTCGCGAAGCTGCTTGCCCACCTGTTCGAGCTTGTGGTCCGCATCGGCGGCCATGAGCTTGTTGTAGCGAGGCCGTCCTTCGGCATCCTCGGCGAGCCATTCCTTGGCGAAGCGTCCGTCGCGGATCTCGGCCAGCATCTCGCGCATGCGCGCCCGTGTGCCGTCATCAACGACGCGCGGCCCGCGGGTAAGGTCGCCGAACTTCGCCGTGTCGCTGATGGCGCGGCGCATGCCCTGCATACCCTCGCGGTACATCAGATCGACGATCAACTTCAGCTCGTGCATGCACTCGAAATAGGCCAGTTCCGGCTGATAGCCCGCCTCAACAAGCGTCTCGAAACCCGCCTTCACCAACGCTGTCGCGCCGCCGCAGAGAACCGCCTGCTCGCCGAAGAGGTCAGTCTCGGTTTCCTCGGCAAAGGTCGTGGCCAGCACTCCGGCGCGGGTACCGCCCACGCCCTTGGCGTAGGCGAGAGCCTTACGCGTCGCGCGGCCCGTGGCGTCCTGCTCGACGGCATAGAGACAGGGAACGCCGCCGCCAGCCTGAAACACCTCGCGCACGAGGTTGCCGGGGCCTTTGGGCGCCACCATCACGACGTCGTTCTCGCGCGGCGCTTTCACCTGCTTGTAGTGAACATTGAAACCGTGCGAGAAAAGCAGACACGCTTCAGGTTTAAGTCGCGGCGCCACGAAATCGCGATAAAGTTTGGCCTGCGCCGTATCGGGCACGAGCATCGCCACAAGGTCGGCGTCGGTAAGCGCGTCTTCCATCGAAGCACACTTCATGCCCTCCGCTTCGGCCTTGGCGAAGGACGGGCTGTCCTTGCGCAGGCCGACGGTGACGTCGAGACCTGAGTCGCGCAGGTTGAGGGCCTGGCCCCGGCCTTGAGAGCCGTAGCCGAGCACGCAGAGTTTGAGTCCTTCGAGTTCGCTAAGATCCGCGTCATTGTCATAGAACATCCGTGCCATTGCTGTCTCCTTTTTTCTTGTTTTGAACCACAGAGACACAGAGGTCACAGAGAAGATATTTTTCCACAGATGTCGCAGATGTTCGCAGAGAAGAAAATGCCGGCCTTTGACTTTTGAGCTGATAGAAGAGGTGTACTTGAGTTCGCTTCCTCTTCATCTGCGGCCATCTGCGAAATCTGTGGATGCCTTCTCTTCTCCGTGTTCTCCGTGCCTCTGTGGTAAATCTTTGTTCCTGTCCCAACAAAAAAGGCCCACCTTCCGGGTGAGCCTTCGAGTCGAACCTTTGTGACTGTTACGTCGGTCCCGCTCGCGGCTCACCCCCGGTGAGCGCAATAATGACGACGAGAATAAGGACCAGCGTGTGCATGATTCGTCTCATGAATTTCCACCACAGAGACACAGAGGGCACAGAGAAGATTATTTTTCCACAGATGTCGCAGATGTTCGCAGAGAAGAACAATTTCGACCTTCGATTTACTTGAGTTCGAAAGCGGACGTGTTTTCTGACGTTCACTCCCATCTTCTCTTCGTCTGCGGCCATCTGCGTAATCTGTGGACAGCTTTCTTTTCTCTTCTCCGTGTTCTCCGTGCCTCTGTGGTAAATCTTTCCTACAACAAAAAACCCGCCTCACTGGGCGGGTTCTTGTCGTTTTTGCCTTTTCTACGACCTAGAACCCGCCAGCGGCGTCAATAATGACGACGTTAATAACGAGAAGCTGGCGAAGACTCTTGGTCATAGTGGGCCAGAGTATAGCGATGGCTCGCTGGCGCGCAAGGGGGAAAGCGCGTATTTTGTGAAAATTTGTGCGAAATCGTGTCGTTCCATCTTCCTACTCTCCGTAGTAGCCTTGGCGAAGAACGCTACTCAACGTCATTCCCGCGAAGGCATGAGGCAAGCGAGCGAATAGCGAGCGTTACGCCGAGTGACCGGGAATCCAGAGCCGACCAGTACTGTTACGGGGACTGGATCCCCGCCTGCGCGGGGATGACAGAGCGTCGCGATGACTTTCGTGAACCGTCAATCAGGAATAGCGATGCACAACAGCGCCGGACATCTCGACATTCGAGAGACGCTCGACGGCGCAGAGTTCGTGGCGCTCCTGCTCGACGACGTCTCCTTCCGAGTGATGGACGCGAGCCGGGGTACGTGCGCGATGCTCGGCTATTCGATCGAGCTGATCCGCGAATGCTCGCTCTTCGATCTCGCCCCTGCCCTCAACAACCGCGAATTCGCGAAGCTCCTCAAACCCCTGCATCACGGCACGGCGAAATCGGTGACCCTCCGGGCTTCATTCGTCCGCGCCGGTGGCGGACGCTTTCCCGCGCTCTGCCGCATCGAGCATGTAACGGCGGCTGACGGCGCCTGCGCTTACTCGCTGATCGCGCTGCCATCCGACGCTGAAAACCCCGGCCTGAAGCTCGCGGAGTTGATGGATCTTGTCCCGAACATGATCTATGCCCGTGATATCTACGGCCATTACCTGCTCGCCAACAGGGCGACGGCCGAGGCCCACGGAACCACCACCGAACAGTTGCTTCGCGGCGTTTTCACGCCCACCCATCGCCCGGCGGAAGAAGTGGCTGCCGCTCTCGCCGCCGACCTCGCGGTGATTGAAAGCGGGAAGCCCCGCGTCAACAACGAGGAGGTATTCACCGATGCGCGCGGGCGCCGGCGCGTGCTGCAGGCGGTGCGATTGCCCTACCGGCCGTCCGGAGCGAATCACCCGGCGGTGCTCGTCGTCACCATCGATATCACCGAGCGTCGAGATGCCGAGCATTTTGCGTCTATGGCGTCCCATGACCTGCAAGAACCGCTCTCTAAGGTGCAGGCCATCGGCGAGATGCTCCGGCGCACGACGGGTGGAACGCTCGACGAGAAGAGCAGCGGATACGTGGCGGCCATGACGGATACCACGAGGCAGATGCAGGAGCTGATCCGCGATCTGCTCGATTATTCGCGCCTCAATTATCACGGGCGTCCGGCAGCTGAGGTCGATGTATCGCTCGTCGTCATGGAAGTGGTTGCGGCGTTCGAATTGCGCGTCGCCGAAACGCGCGCGCAGATTCATATCGATCCGCTGCCGGTTGTGCGTGCGGATGCCGGCCAGATGCGTCAGCTTTTCCAGAACCTGTTCTCCAACGCGCTCAAGTATCGCAGGGAAGGTGTTGCGCCGGAGATTCGCGTGACGGTTGAGAAAACGAAAGACCGGCTGATCGTTACGGTAAGCGACAACGGCATCGGCTTCGAGCCGCGCTACGCCGAGCAGATTTTTGAGGCCTTCCAGCGGCTGCATAACCGCGCGGAGTTCGAGGGAACGGGGCTTGGCCTTACCATCTGCCGCCGCATCGTCGAGCGCCACGGCGGACGCATCCGCGCGGAGGGCTCCACGGGCAAAGGCGCGCGCTTTGTGATGGAATTCCCCGCGTCGATGGTGGTGTGAGGAAAAGAGTTAACCACGGAGGACACGGAGAGCACGGAGAGCGCGGACGAATACAACAATTCGAAAGATCGAGTGATTGGAAATGAATATTTTCTCTCCGTGTACTCCGTGATCTCCGTGGTTCAATCTTATTGGAGAACGACAACGAAACCGCATCACCGTCTTGCGTTCGCCCTTTCCCCGGCGACAATACCCCGCATGAAAGAACTCTACGGCGCCAAGGATATCTCGCGCGCGGTCGAAGCGCTTGCAGACGGCATCATCCGCTCGGACACAACGCTTCCCCTCGCCATCGTCGGTATTCACACGGGCGGTGTTCCGCTGGCGCGTCGTTTGCTCGCGCGTGTGCGCGCGACGCATCCTGACGCGTTCTTTGGCGAAGTGGACGTGATGCTCTATCGCGATGATGCGGGGCTTCCCCTGCGCGGGCCGGGCAGTATGGGTACCGACATCAACTTCGACGTCGCCGACATGCGCATCGTGCTGGTGGATGACGTGCTCTACACGGGGCGCACCGTGCGCGCCGCCATTGATCAATTGATGGATCTTGGCCGCCCCGCGAAAATCGAGCTTGCGGCGCTCATCGACCGCGGCCACCGCCAGCTTCCCATTCAGGCCGACTATGTGGGATTCACCGTCGCTACACAGCCGAGCGACCACATCCGCGTGGAGCTGCAGGAGATCTCCGGCCGCGACGCTGTCATTCTCACCCCTGCGCGCGAACGCGTAAAGAAATGAAAGATTCACCACAGAGGCACAGAGGAAGAGTTTTTCACGCAAAGCCGCCAAGACGCAAAGGAATGACAGATTTGAAAAATACTTCTTATGTTTATTCTTTGCGGCTTCGCGCCTTTGCGTGAGTACGTCTTTGTCTTCTCTCTGTGTACTCTGTGCCTCTATGGTGAATCTTATTCATTCCAGCTTCGCCAGCACATCGTCAAACGCGCCCTTGTCCAGAAGTGCTTCGATCGTCTCGAAGTCTTCGTAAATCCGTCTGTCGCGGGTCAGCGGCTTGATGTTGCGCATCAGCAGGCGCACAGCTTTCTCGGTCAGTGTCCCCGTCTTGAGCGGCCGGTGGTATTCGAGGGCGCAGCGCGCGCATAACATTTCGATCACGATAATTTTTCGCACGTTGCCGATCACTTCGAGGGCCTTGCGCGCCGCCGTCACCCCCATCGAGACGTGATCTTCCTTGTTGGCGCTCGTCGGGATGGTGTCGACGCTTGCCGGGTGACAGAGCACTTTGTTTTCGCTGGCAAGCGCAGCCGCCGTCACCTGAGCGATCATCAGACCGCTGTTGAGGCCGGACTCCTTGACGAGGAAGGGCGGAAGGTTCGAGAGGTCGGGGTTGACCATGGACTCCACGCGGCGCTCGGCCATCGCCCCGAGTTCGGCAATCGCGATGGCGAGATAGTCGAGCGCCATGGCGAGGGGCTGGCCGTGGAAGTTCCCGCCGCTGACCACGTCGTTGTCGTCGGGGAAGAGGATCGGGTTGTCGGTAACGGCGTTCAGCTCGCGGCGGAACACCTCGATCACCCAGCCTAAGCCGTCGCGCACCGCGCCATGAACCTGCGGGATGCAGCGCAGACTGTAGGCATCCTGCACGCGCTCATCGCCAAAACGATGCGACTCGCGAATCTCGGAGCCGCGCATCAGCTTTCGCATGTTCCCCGCCACCAGCGCGTGACCGGGGTGCGGACGAAGTTTGGCGAGTCTTGCGTCGAAAGCGCGGTCGGTGCCGCGCAGCGCTTCGAGGCTCATGGCTGCGGTGAGGTCGCCGAGCTTGACCAGCGTGCGTGCCTCGATAATTGCGGTGAGTCCGATGGCCTGGATGATCTGCGTGCCGTTAATCAGCGCGAGTCCCTCCTTGGCCCGAAGCGTGAGGGGCTTGATGCCGGCGGCCTTCATGGCTGCGCGGCCGTTCATGAGTTTGTTTTTGAAATACGCTCTGCCCTCGCCGATCAGGACGAGCATGATGTGGCTCAGGGGAGCGAGGTCGCCGGACGCGCCGACGCTGCCCTTTTCGGGAACCCAGGGCGTGACACCCTTGCGCAGCATGGCGAGCAGGGACTCGAGCACGTCGACGCGCACGCCGGAATTGCCATGGCAGAGCGAGTTGACGCGCAGCAGCATGGCGAGGCGCACGGTGGATTCGGGGAGCGGGGCGCCGACGCCACAGGAGTGCGAGCGGATGAGGTTAAGTTGAAGCTCTTCGAGCCTGTCATCGGCGATGCGCACGCCTGCAAGCTTGCCGAAGCCGGTATTGACACCGTAGATGGGTTCGCCCCGCGCGAGCAGCTTTTCAACGAATGCGCGACCCTTCCTGACAGCTTTAACGGCCTTGGGCGCGAGCTTCACGTCGCGGTAGTGGCCCGCGAGGAAGTACGCCACGGCTTCGAAGCTGAGCGAGAAACCGTCGAGAGAGAGCGCGGTGCGTTGTTTCATGATGTACCCTTGGCAAACTTAAAGAGTTTTACCACGGGGAACACGGGGAGGCACGGGGAAGGAAAGAATTTTCGCCGCATAAAGGAAAGAGAAGAATTTTTATCCACAGATGAACGCAGATTGACGCAGATGGAAGAATGACCACTTTCTTTCTTATCTGCGAACATCTGCGACATCTGTGGATAAATTTCTTTTCTTCGTTTTCTACTCTCTTTCTTCGCGCTCTCTGCGTCTTTGCGGTAAATCTCTTTTGCTTCTTATCCCCGTGATTCCCCGTGTCCCCCGTGGTAAAAACTCTTACCTTTTTGGTGTTTGAGCGGGGCAGAGCAGGAAGTAACCATGGGCAAGGCGAGCACGGCAGCATTCAAAGCAGCGACCAAGGTGATCCCGGGCGGCGTCAATTCGCCGGTGCGGGCGTTCCGCGCGGTGGGTGGCAATCCGCTCTTCATTGCCAAGGGTGAGGGCGCCATTATTACTGATGTTGATGGCAACGAATACCTCGATTTTGTCGGGAGCTGGGGGCCGCACTTGCTTGGCCACGCGCACCCGCTGATCGTCGAAGCTGTGCAGAAAGCCGCATCCGGCTCCACCAGCTTCGGCGCGCCGACGACGGCTGAAACAGAACTGTGCTCATTGATCGCGTCGGCGTTCTCGAGCGTGGACAAGGTGCGCCTGCTCAGTTCCGGCACCGAAGCAGCCATGGCGGCCATTCGTCTTGCGCGCGGGTTCACGGGCCGCGACCTGATCGTCAAGTTCGCGGGCTGCTACCACGGCCACGCGGATAGTCTGCTCGTCTCGGCGGGTTCGGGCGCGCTCACTTTCGGTTCGCCAAGCAGCGCCGGCGTGCCGGAGGACATCGCGAAGCTTACACTGGTGCTTCCCTACAACGACTTCGACGCCCTCGATGCATGCTTCAAGAAGCACGGGCGCAAGATCGCCGCCATCATCGTCGAGCCGGTGGTGGGGAACATGGGCTGTGTCATCCCGCAGCGCGGGTTCCTCGAAGCGTTGCGTTCGATCACAGAGCACCACGGCAGTCTGCTGATCTTCGACGAGGTGATGACGGGTTTCCGCCTCGCATGGGGCGGGGCGCAGACCTTGTTCGAAATCAAACCCGACATTACCGTGCTCGGCAAAGTGGTGGGGGGCGGGATGCCGCTTGCCGCCATCGGCGCGCGCGCGGAGATCATGGACAAGCTCGCACCACTGGGCCCCGTCTATCAAGCGGGCACGCTGAGCGGTAACCCCGTGGCGGTGGCAGCGGGCTTGGCGGCGCTGAGATCGATCAAGAGCGATCCAAACCTCTACAGGCGTCTTGAGATCATCAGCGCGCGCCTCGCTTTCGTCCTGCAAGAGGCCATCAACGAGACGGGCGTGAAAGCCTACGTCGCACGCTTCGGCAGTATGATGACCGTCTTCTTCGGCACCAGCGGCCCGGTGCACAACCTCGACGACGCCATGAAGAGCGACACGGAGATGTTCGCGCGTTTCCATGGCGAAATGTTGAAGCGTGGCGTCTATCTGCCCGCGAGCCAATTCGAAGCGTGGTTCGTATCGACGGCGCATACCTTCGACCAGATTGATGCAGCGGGCAGCGCCGCGAGGGACGCGCTCAAGGTTTTGTAGCGTCACGCTGTTGATGAGACGATTTCCGATCGTCATGCCCGCGCAGGCGGGCATCCAGTCTTTTCTTTGGCGCTGGATTCCCGCCTTCGCGGGAATGACGCCATGCGGGATCCCTACCCCAGCAGCCCGACCAGCAGCGCTTTCTGCGCGTGCAGGCGGTTTTCGGCCTGTTGGTACACCACGCAGTCGGGGCCGTCGATCACCGCGTCGTCGGCGACGTAGTTGCGCCGCAAGGGCAGCGGGTGCATGAACTTGGCGCGGTGGGTGTGGCGCAGGTCGTCGGGCCGGACGCGCCAGCTCTCGACGAATTGGGCGCGCAGTTCGGCGTCCTTGTCCCACTTGCCGTAGAATTTCGTCGAGGCCCATGACTTGGCGTAGATCACGGCGGTGCCCTCGAACGCGGCTTTGCGGTCGGTGCTGACGTTCAGCGAGCCTCCGCTCGCTTGCGCGGTCTTCTTCGCGGCGTCCACAATGGCCGGGTCAAGCTCGAAGCCCTCAGGGTGGGCGAGCACGACGTTCGCGCCCTCCAAACTCGCGGCGTAGAGGAAACTGTTGGCGACGGAGTGGGTGACGGGTTTCGGGTTCGGAACCCAGGAGAGCACGACCTTCTTGCCCTTCATGCCGCTAGGGAATAGTTCGCGCAACGTCATGATATCGGCGAGGCCTTGACAGGGGTGGGAGACGGCCGATTCGAGGTTGATCACCGGAATGTTCGAGCACGAACGGAAGGTGTTGACCAGTTCGTCGCGGCGGTCCTCCTCGATGCTCACCATCGGCGGGTAGGAGCGCACGCCGATAGCGTCGGCATAGCGCGAGAGCGTGCGCGCGGCGTCCTTGGCGTGTTCGATGGGCTTGCCATCCATCACCGTGCCCTCGCGCCATTCGAGGTCCCAACCCTCGGCCATGGCGTTGATGGTGACGGCGTTGATGCCGAGCTGACGCGCGCCGGTTTCGAAGCTGGTGCGCGTGCGTAGGGAATAGTTGAAGAAGAGCATGATCAGCGTCTTGCCGTCGACGCGGAATTGCTTCTGTTCCTGCTTCATTTCCGTAGCAAGTTTCAGAATGGCGTTGAGTTCTTCGCGATTCAGATCGGACAAGTGAATAAAGTCTCTACCTTTAAGAGAAGCTGGAAGATTGCTTGCCATGGTGTCTTAGGTCTTTCGTCGTTGAGAAACTTCCTCACGTAAATACGTCACAATATCGTTGGTGTCTGTTCCCGGCGGGAAGATGCGGCCGATGCCCTGCTTCTCAAGCGCTGTTGCGTCGGCTGCGGGAATCACGCCGCCGCCAAAGAGTAGGATGCGCTCGGCGCCCTCGTCTTTGAGCAACTGTTGAATCTTCGGGAAGAGCGTCATGTGCGCACCCGAGAGGATCGAAAGCCCGATAGCGTCGACGTCCTCCTGAATGGCCGCGCGCACCACGGCTTCGGGTGTTTGGCGCAGGCCAGTGTAAATCACCTCGAACCCGGCGTCACGCAGGCTCGCGGCGACGACTTTGGCGCCGCGGTCATGGCCGTCGAGACCAGCCTTGGCGATCAGGATTCGGATCGGACGCTCCATGAACGGGATATTTAGCACGGCGAGGCGCGCAACACCACGGGAAAGGACAGCGAACCGTCGTCTCGAGCCGGTGACGATGGTACTTTAGCGGCCATGGCGATCCCTGTGTTCCAAGTCGACGCGTTCATCGACGTGTATGCCGCTAGTCAGGCGTTCACCGGCAATCCGGCCGCTGTGTGCCTGCTTGAGCGTGAACGCGAAGAGAAGTGGATGCAGGCCTTCGCGTCCGAGATGAACCTGTCCGAGACGGTATTTGTCGTGAAGCAAGGCGCGGGCTATGACCTGCGCTGGTTCACGCCCAAGGTCGAAGTGGATCTGTGCGGCCACGCAACGCTGGCCAGCGCCTATGCCCTCTGGAGCAGTGGCGCAGCGCCGAAAAAGACCATCCGCTTCATGTCGAAGAGCGGTCCGCTCCTTGCCACGCCCGATGGTGAATGGATCAACCTCGACTTCCCGAGCGAAGCGCCCATCGAAGCGCCACAGAGCATTGATTGGCAGGCGATGTTCGGCCCATCGGCGCGTCAGGCAGGCCGCAAGAAGAACCGTATGGATTTCCTGCTTGAGTTCGAGAGCGAAGATGAGGTACGCACGCTTTCGCCGGATTTCGCGAAGCTCGCGAACGTTGATTGCCGCGGCGTGATCGTCACCGCCCGCGCCAAAAACAAGCCCTACGATTTTGTATCGCGCTTTTTTGCGCCCAAGGCGGGCGTCAATGAGGACCCCGTCACCGGCTCGGCCCATTGCTGCTTGGCGCCCTATTGGGCCGCGAAGCTCGGCAAGACGTCGCTCATTGGCTATCAGGCGTCGGCCCGCGGCGGCGTGGTGCGCGTGAATTTGCAGAACGACCGTGTGATCCTCGGCGGCAAAGCCATGGCCGTGTTCGAGGGCGTAACGAAGATGTAGGCCCAGGCGCTCGGGCTGAACACCGAGGGTTACGAGGAGTGACATGGCTGTGCGGTGCGCCGGAAAATCGAAAAGCACTTAATGGGTGGGTGTTGGTCATTTTCGGGGAGCGTGAGCCATACTCTTTGGCCGCTCCGCGGCCTACTCGGCACAAGCAGCTGATCTCGCGCGCGCGACGGGCATCTCCGGGGAAACTATCAGCGCCATTCTCGCGGGCAAGCGCCGCATCGCGCTCACGCACGTTCCAAAGTTCGCGGCGTTCTTTGACCTGCCGATGCACTATTTTATTGATGAGGTTGAAGGGTAAAGCCGAGGGGATGACCCATCAAGAACAAGACGCCCTGCGTGCGCGCAGGGCGCTACACCCTCGGTTGGCTTCGTAGGAGAGCAACGCAGCGCATCCATTTACCGAAACAGCGCGGCGAGACGGTCGATTTCGTCCTTGGTGTTCAGCTCGCTGACGGAGATCAGGTAGCAGTTTTTCATGTCGCTATGGAAGCGGCTGAGGTTGATGCCCGGCAATATCCCTGCCTTACGGCCGCGGGCTTCGAGATCGGCGGGGCCTTCGACGACGAATTCATTGAAGAAAGGCGCTGAGGCGAAGCGGCGCTTGGCACCCGCCTTTTCCAAGGCCTGAGCGGCGTAGCGCGCGTTGCTGGCGACCTGCTCGCCAAGCTCGACGAAGCCGCGCTTGCCCCAAGCGGCGAGGTAGATGACGGCGCGCAGCGCCATGAGAGCCTGATTCGTGCAGATGTTCGATGTCGCTTTCTCGCGGCGGATGTCCTGCTCGCGGGTTTTGAGCGCGAGGCAAAACGCGCGCTTGCCCTCGATGTCCACGGTCTGGGATACGATGCGCCCCGGCATGTGGCGGATGAAATCTTCCTTGCACGAGAAGAAGCCGAAGGCCGGACCACCGAGAGCCTGATAGCAGCCCAAGGGTTGCCCTTCGCCAACGGCCACGTCGCAGCCCATCTCGCCCGGCGTGGCGAGGAGACTCAACGCGATCGGATTCGCCACGGCGACGGCAACAGCATCCGCGGCGTGAACCTTTTCCACCAGCGGGCGCAGATCTTCGACTGTGCCAAAGAAGGACGGGTAGGGGAGCAATGCACACAGCACGCCGCCGCCATCGATTGCCTTGTTGAACGCAGCGCGGTCGATTAGCCCAGTGTTCTTGTCGTAACCAACCTCAACGACGTCGACGAGGCCGGAGGCATGGGCGTAGGTGTTCAACGTCGCGCGGTACTCGGGGTGCAGGTTCACAGGCGTGACGACTTTGCGCCGGTTTTCTTTCTTATGCTTCTTCTGTGAAGAGTGCAGCGAGAGCATGACCGCTTCGGCTACGGCTGTGGCACCGTCGTAGAGCGAGGCGTTGGAAATCGGAAATCCTGTGAGCGATGACACCATGGTCTGGAACTGGAAGATGGAGGTCAGCGTTCCCTGACTCACTTCGGGCTGATAGGGCGTGTAGGCGGTGATGAAGTTGCCGTCGAGGGAGATGTGGTCGACGACGTGGGGAATGAAGTGCCGCTCGATGCCGCCGCCGAGGAAGGAGGCAAAGCTTGACGTATCGCGGTTCTTGCGGGCGAGATTTTGCAGGTCGCGGATCACGTCGGCCTCGCTCTTGGCGGGCGCGATGTTCTTCATCTCGCCTTTGAATCGTAATTCCGCGGGAATCGGCGCGAACAGATCATCGATGCTCTTGACGCCAATGGCGGCGAGCATCTGCTGGACATCTTCTTCGGTGTTCTGAACGTAGGGCATAGGTCATCCTTAGCGTTTGGCGTGCAGGTGGGCCTCGACCATCCAGAGGTCCTTGTCCACGCCGCGCGAAATCCCGGTGAACAAATCGGCGGTGTCGGCGTCATTGGCCTTCGTCGCGGCGTCGATCGCCTCGCGCGCCATCTTGCCGAAGGTCGAGAGGGCTGACGCGATGGCTGCGACATGTTGATCGCCACTGACGGTGTTGAGGCCATAGGCTTTGAGTTTTGTACGTTGGCGTACGCCTGCGAGCGTGCCGTCGGCGACGCCGCCAAGCTGGACAGCGCGTTCGGCCATGTCATCCATCCACAGGCCGGTGTTCGTGTAGACCGTGTCGAAAAGCTGGTGGAGTGCGATGAAATTCGGCCCCTTGACGTTCCAGTGAGCCTGTTTGGTCTGTAAGCGCAGATCAATGGCGGAGGCCAACAGGTCGTTGAGCAGGCCGGTCATCGCGCTTCGAGTTTTCGCGGGCAGGTCGTTTTTGGTGGGGAAGGATCGTGCCATATGCGCTCCGAGTATCCGCGTTAATTTTGAAGGTAGGCAGGGGTCGGGGTCCAGGGATCCGGGGTCAGTAAGAATTCGGCCATACCTCTTGTTGAATACTTGAGGAGGCTTTCTTGCTGATCCCTGACCCCCGACCCCTGATCCCTATCTTCTAGTGCCCGCTGGCGAGTTGCTTCTCATACGTCGCGAGGTCCATCAGGTCATCGGCGTCTTTTGGGTTGGCAACTTTCACCTTGATCAGCCAGCCCTTGCCGAAGGCGTCCTGCTTGAGCGCCTTGAACTCGTCCTCGTCAACGCCCTTGTTCACCTCAACCACTTCGCCGTTCACATGGGAGTAGAGGTCGCTGACAGCTTTGACCGACTCGATCTCGCCAAAGGAAGCGCCTTTTTCCACGGTGTCGCCTACGTCAGGGAGGTCGACGAAGGTCAGGTCGTTGAGCTGCTCAACAGCGAAGTCCGTAATGCCGATGGTGGCGATGTTGCCGCTGATCTTGACCCATTCGTGGGTTTCCGAATATTTCGCGTCTTTCGGTCGTGCCATGTCGCCTCTCCTCAATGGTGTCACAAAGCGGGATCCCCGCTGGTCTTATTTTTTCCTCGTATAGAATGTCGTTGGGACGACCTTCGCCGCAGCGAGGACGCCCTCGCGCAATTCCACGTCGACAGTGCCTGCGTTCTTCGCAACCTCCACCGGCACATGCGCCGTAGCGATAATCTTGTCCAGTGTCGGCGACTTGGTACCCGACGCAATAGCGCCGACGGCTTTCCCCTTGTGCATGACCTTCATCCCCTGACGGGCAATGCGCTTGTCCTGCACGTCGAGGCCGACGAGCGTGCGTTTGATCCCGGCCTTCGCAATCTTCTTGAGCGCGTCGGAGCCGATGAAGTTCTTCTTCAGGTCGACGGCCCAATCGAGCCCGGCTTCCAGCGGGTTGATGGTCTCGTCGATCTCGTGGCCGTAGAGCGGCATCCCTGCTTCGAGTCTCAAGGAATCGCGCGCGCCAAGGCCGGTGAGGGCGAGGCCTCCTGCTTTGCCCTTTTCGACCAATCCTTTGAATACTTTCTCTGCGACGGCTTTTGGGAAGATCAACTCGAAGCCGTCTTCGCCGGTATAGCCCGTGCGGGAAATGATCACGTCCTTGACGCCAAGCACAGTGCCGACGGTGCAGGTGTAGTATTTCAGCGAGCCGAGGTCCGCATCCGTCAGCGGCTGCAGAATGTCCTGTGAGCGCGGCCCCTGGAGCGCCAGCATCGGGTAGGCAGCGCTGATGTCGTGAATATGGACGTCAAAGTTCTTGCTCTGCTTGTCGATCCACGCCGCAATTTTCGGGTGATTGCCTGCGTTGCAGACGATCATGGTGCAGCCCTTGCGCAGCGCCAGCGGCGGGTTGGCCTTCACGTCCTTCTCGCTCGGCGCGCCATCTTCGAGCGAGGCCGAAACCAGCACGTCGTCGAGAATCGTGCCATCTTCCTTACAGATGAGGTTATAGCGCACGCGGCCGGGCTTCATGTTGGCGCGGGTGTTGGAGCAGATGTGCTCGACGAATTCCTTGTGCTGCTTGCCGGTGATGATGATCCGGCCCATGTGGCTCACGTCGAAGAGGCCGCAGGCGGAGCGCACCAGCTTGTGCTCTTCGACTATTGAATTGTATTGCACCGGCATGAACCAGCCAGCGAAGTCCACCATGCGCGCGCCGGCCGCTTCGTGCAGAGACTTAAAGACTGTTTCTTGAAGCATAGGCGCCCGTCACAAGATGGTAAGAACACGGTATTTGTATCGGCGCGACGTTACATCATGGACATCGCGTGTCAACCGGGGCTTTGGACAGCGCGTGTGATCCGTGTGTTTCGCATAGAAATCCGTATAACGCACGGGATGAAGCCCTGCGCTTTCCTGCTCTCGCTCGTTTCGATAGCTCTCGTCGGATGCGCCACGAGCACAACGTCGATATTGCGCCACTATCTCGAAGCTACGGATACCGGGGACCGCGCCGCCTTAGGCCGGGAATTGGCCGCCATGCCCCCGGATGATTTGCTCGACGCCATTCGAGCGATGGAATTCGACGCGAACCTTGAGGCGGGCATTCTTGAACGCACACTGAAATACAGCGACGGCTTTACGCGGCCCTACTGGGTCAGGATCCCTGAAAACTATGACTCGTCGTGCTCATACCCCCTGATTGTCGAGCTTCATGGCGGAACGGTCGTTCCCGCGGATTGGGGGCGGGCCGAGATTGAAAAAGGCTGGCCCGAAGCGCTTGAAACGGCGAATGTTCACGATGTCATTCTCGTCGGACCCTGTTCCGACGTCGAGCACACGACCAAGGATGCCTGGTGGTGGCGGCTTGGGGGCTGCCGGATCGTCACCGAAACCCTGCGCGACGTGAAAAGCTTTCTCAATGTGGACGACGATTGCGTCTTCGTCGCCGGCATGAGCGGTGGCGGGTGCGGCTGTTACATGCTCGCGTATCGGGCGGCTGATGATTTCGCGGCTTTTCTCCCCTATAGCGCAGACATGCTGGTGCCCAATACCTATGGGCTTCCGGTTTGGTTTGAGAATCTCAAGGGGGCGAATATCCGCCACATTCATGGCGCCGATGACACCCATTACAAGAAGGAGCGGGTTGTTGCCATCGTGGAAGCCGCCAATCGCGCCGGGGCCTCAATCGACCTGAAGGTTTATGAAGGGGCGGGTCACGAGCGCAAGTTTATGATCGAGCATGAGTACCCGCGCTTTCTGAAAGACACCGTTGGCGTGGTCAGGCGTAACCTGCTGCCTGAGTCCATCGATTATGTGACGGATACGCCATCGAGCGGGCGGCGTGCATGGCTCTCCATCGACGAGTTGGACGCCGATGCTCCGGACGACGCCGGTCTTGGCGTTTCGGCGCCAATGGAGACGCTCAACGTTGTGCCGGACAAGCCGAAGCTTGGCCTGGTTCCGGTCATGGCAAAAAAGAATGAGCCTCCGGTATCGCCCGCGAAGGTTTATGTCGTGAGTTTTGGCGGCGTCGCTTATCGACACGGCATGCGCGAGGGCGATGTCATCGTGAGTTTCAACGATGTGCCTGTCGCAAGCGGCGAGGAGCTCTGGGCCGCGCTCGACAAGCTCGAATGGGGCCAGACGGTGAAGTTCGTCATTGCTCGCGGAGAGGAGCGGTTCTCGTTCGAGCAGAAGCTCGAACAGGGCAAACTCTTTCAGCGCGACGACAGCCATCTTCAGGCGCGGGTTGTGGGCAGATGGCATCCGGGCCTCGTGGATATCAGGACGCGGAACGTGAAGGTGCTGTCCGTGTGGGTCGCGCCGCAGATGCTCGATGAACGGGGGATGCTCGAAATCTGCGCCAACGGCGTAAGCCGCTACCGGGCCGCGCCGGAACCGGACACGGAAATGATTCTTTCGGAGTTCGCAAGCACGGGGGATCGAAAGCGGCCATTTGTGTCGCGGATTGTCATCAATCTCGATTGATCATGCGGCCCAGACCCGCGGCCATTATGCCTTGATATTGTGTTGGAGTTTGTCGATGGATAAGGCGGAGGCGGCCTTGTCATCGGAGCAGGCGAAAGCGAAACCTTCATCGTCGTGGCGCACGAGCTGGCTCTGGCGCTGGACGAAGCGCATTGCGTTCATCGTGATGCTTGTGCTTGGCGTTCCGTTGATCGCCATGCTGTGCTACGGGCCGCTGGCATCGCCGGAGAAGTGCGACGTGATCGTGGTTCCGGGTGCGGCGCTCAAGAATGGTGGCGCGGAGCTTTCGGATGCGCTGGAGCGGCGCATGATCACCGCCGTGGAACTCTACCACCAAGGGTATGCTCCTTACCTTTTCGTCTCCGGCGGCGGCGAGGGGGCGTGGAGCGAGGCATCTGCCATGGCACGCTGGGCTATGGAGCGTGGCGTTCCTGCCGAGCGGATCATTCTCGACGAGGCTGGGCTTACCACCCGCGCCACGGCACGAAACGCCGCTCGTATGATGAAAGCGCGGGGAATGACCCGGGCGCTCGCCGTGAGCCAATGGTACCACGTTGCGCGGGTGCGGCTTGCGCTGGAACAAGAAGATATTGACCATTCTGGCTCGGACTGCGCGCACCCGACCTTCCTGATCCGCGAACCCTATTTTACCGCGCGGGAGATCGCCGCCCTCTATTCCTACCTTTTCCGGCTGGATGAGTAACCCCAAACCCTTGATTTTCTTGCATTTGCAGGAATACGAAGGCAGTCTCGCGCCGTTTTCGTATTATGTGTATGGCGCTTGTGCCGTATTTGCGCGGGGAAATTGATCATGCAGCAATCAGCGAAAGTCACCAAGCATTTCAACATGAGCTTCTCGCAACAGCTCATCAAGGAGCCTTTACTCTACAACCTCGGGTTGAAATTCGGCGTCGAGTTCAATATCACCCACGCCAATGTGTCCGAGGCTTTCGGACACCTGACGCTGTCGCTTACCGGACAGGCCGACAAACTCGCCGAGGCGCTTGCCTACCTCAACGCGCGGGGAGTCAAGGTCGAGGAAATTCCCGCGCCCGTGACGGCGTAGTGGCGGTTCGCATCATCCCGTTTTCTGAGACCTGCGGAGCAGGTCACGAACGCCTGAGACGATCATCTGCAGCGCGAAGGTTCCCAGCAGGGCCGCGAAGAGCACGAGCAAACTGTGTGCGGACGTTACTGCCGCCACGAAGCTTCCACCTATGGCGCCAAAAATTCCCAAGACAAGCAGAGGCTTGACTGCGTCCTTCACCACGTTGCCCGCGCGTGAGTGCAAATAGCCGCCGTAGAGCGAGGTGATCACCACCGTCGCCATGGAGGTCGCCCGCGCCCAATGAATGTCCTTGGCATACACCGCGAACAGGATCATCAAACCGGGAACGTAGATCACGCCGCCGCCTGCACCGAGCAGCGCTGCCGCCATGCCCGCGACGAGGCCAAGCACTGTGGCGAGCCCGAATCGAAGGATGAATGCCTGCACGCTGTCCGATTGGAGAGGGATGGTGTCGAGCACCATCTCATAGGCCGCTGGGTGAGCTTCGTCGCCAAAGCTCACGAGGTTGCAAAGTTTGGTAATGCCAAAGATGAGCATCAGGGCGAAGAGCAGCTTCAAAAGCCAGTCGCTTGCCTTGACGTGCATGCGCTTACCGATGGCGACGCCTGCCAGCGAGCCGGCGGCCATCAACCCCACATGATCCCAGATGATGTATTCGGGTGTGTGGAACATCTCGATGCAGATGCCGACGAGCGTAAAGCCGAGAATGGCGATCAGGCTTGTGCCGACGGCGATCTTCACCGGAACGCGCAGCCAGAAGGTCAACGCGGGAACCATCACCACGCCGCCGCCGATGCCGAAGAAGGCCGACATGAAACCTGCGCCGATGCCGATCGCTCCGTATTTCCACCAGGGATGATGGGGGAGAAGGCTCGCGGTGTCGGTGTTGGATACGGCCATGACGCAGCCGACAATACCACGGGCAAGCGGCGTGTCACGGGTGGATGAACATCAAGGGTTGGTGTTATTGATTCGAGCCGTTGCGTTCGCGTTCCGTGCGCTTGGTGCGGTCGTCGATGCCGGGTTTGTGCTCGCGCTTTTGCTCGCGCATTCTTTCGAGGGTTCCGCGCTCGCCGATCTGGGATTCTTTTGCGCGGCGGCTCTTGATGTATTCAGCCGAAGTGGTGTCGAGGCCGGGGCTGCTACCATCGACGAAACGGTCTTCGCCGGGAACAAGCTCTTCCGCCTTGGAGCGCGCCCCAAGGGTCAGCATCGCGGAACCCCGCTCCGGCTCTGCGCCGTGATCATCCATCAACTTGAACGTGCAGTCGCGGTGGGGGAGCTTGAGCCAGGCTGAGAATCGCTCCTGCAACTCGGCGCGCCCCATGCTTTCAAGGGTTTTCAGCGAATCACCACTCTGAACAGTGACCAGCACCGAGGCCGGGCCGCGCAGATGGACACGGTTAGCATCGACAAAGAAGTCGAAGTTTTCGCGCGTATGCACTTCGATCAGCGCTTGTCCGCCGAGGAGGGAGTAGCCCCTCTCACCCTTTCGAAGGAGCGAACCACGCTGCAGCCAGATGGTAACGCCCTCTTTCGCGTCAACATATTGAACGTCGAAATACCCCGTGACACCATCGGCGAGCTTCACCGTCGGTTCTTTCAATTCTCCATCTTTGAGAAGTTCGCCGTTCCCTCCGGAAGGCGGGTTGGGCGCGCCATCGTTGCTTGGCAACCACGATGTTTCAAATAACGCCACAGCAAATACCACGGCTGCCGCGACGGCACCGCCGCCGAGCATGATTTTGCGCATGGTGAGGACGCGTCCACGGCGACCGAGCTTTTCGATAATACGCTCGCTCAAGTCGTGGGCATCAGATTGCCGGGACGCGCTCGCGCGGGCGAGCAGGGTGTCGAGGGTTTCATCATCGGCGTCGCATTGGTCGAAGGCTACGCGTTCGAGTTCCGCCGCCAGCCCCGGTTCCTTGGCCAGCAAGCGGGAGAGCTGCGCCTCCTCGACGGCGTTGAGTGAGCCGTCGATGGCGCGTTCGAGAAGTTGTCTTAGCTCTTCCGGATGCATGGTTGTAGCCCTGTTCTTTTCTTCTGTAGCGTCACGCGCCCCCGCGTGACGTCATTCCCGCGCAGGCGGGAATCCATCTTCGTTTTCGCTCGGCGTAACGCACACTTTGTGTGCTTGCCTCGCGCCATGCGAGCCTGCGACGAGCTCAGTCGAGTCGGGCGCATGGCGCTACAACATTCCCCTTGCTCATTCCTCATTCGAGCGCACGCCAAGCCGCGCAAGCTCGCTTTTCAACTTCGCGCGCGCCCGGGCAAGTCTCATGGCTGCCGCTGCCGGCGCGATACCCAAAACTTCCGCCACCTGCACCACACTCAAATCATCGAAGTAGCGCAACTTCACCACTTCGCGCTGGTCAGCGGGAAGCACCGACATCGCGCGCATCAGCGGCGCAAGCGCCGCATCCATTTCGGCCGGGGCGGACCCATCGTCCTCCGGCGCTGCGATGTCGAAATCCAGTTCCGCCGACTGCCGGTTCGCCCGCGCGCGGTCGATGACCGCGTTCTTGAGCGCGCGGTAGAGGTAGGGCAGGGGGTCATCAAGCGCGCGCAACTGCTCCACCCGCGCGAAAAGCTTGAGCATCACGTCCTGCACCACATCCTCGGCGTCGCGCACGCCGAGCCGCCCGCGGCAATAGGCCAGCGCGCGCCCAGTATGGCTGCGCACAAACTCTTCAAAGAACGTGCGGTCGTCGTTCATACGACCTGCCTACCTTTGTAAACGGGTGGAAGCGACTCTTGATAACGCCCAAAATGCAAGGAAAGTAGAGCTGATCGAGGACCCTCGCGTAATGACTCAAGTATTGGAAAGATCATAGGTTATCGATGATTCGTTCGGAAAGAGGGTGGTGCCGAGGGGGGGACTTGAACCCCCATGTTCTTGCGAACACTAGGACCTGAACCTAGCGCGTCTGCCAATTCCGCCACCTCGGCGTCTTGCTCCGGAGCATTTCAATGAAGGCGGAAATCTATGCTCGGTAAGGGGCGAGCGCAAGGCGTCAGGCGCTCTCAGGTCGTATGCGCCTTCAAGCCTGCCCATGCGTTTGTCCGCCATTGTCCGCGCACGAGGAATATCCACACCGCAAGCGCTACTAGCAGTAAGGCGAAGAGCGCATAGCGAGCCCCGGTGCTTGCCTCGCTCTGCCGGAAAAAACCCTCGATGAATGCCGCGATCAAGAGCAACGGCACGCATGCAATCACCGTCATGGCGGCGTCGGCGGCGCGCTCGCGGAGTCCTGTTGGATTGAGCAAGCCGTGGCCGAGCGCGATGCCCGCCCCGCCACATAAAATGATTGCCCCAATCTCCGGCACGCCGTGGGGGAGGAGCCACGCGAGCAGTTCCACTTCCAGCCCCACGCGCGCGTAGAGACCGATGAACGCGCCGAGCATCAGGCCGTTGACGATCAGAAGATAGATCGT
>JABWBM010000164.1 GCA_013360495.1 Planctomycetaceae bacterium | reverse complement strand
GAGGAAAAAGCCAAGGAAAATCCCGAGGCGATGGAAAAACTCGCCATTGCCAAAGCCACACCAAAGTATCTCGATGGTGACGAAGTTGAGGCGGAAGACGGCGCCGAAGCCCGCAAGAAACTTGCGGAGTGGGTGACCAAAGACAACGACTGGTTTGCCCGGACGACGGCGAATCGTATCTGGGGCCATTACATGAAGCGTGGCTTCGTCGAGCCGGTGGACGACTTCAGCGAGATCAACATCAACAGCAACCCGGAACTGCTGGCCTATGTCGCCCGCGATTTCGCGAGCCATGGCTATGACCTGCGCCGCCTGATGCGAATCATTCTCATGACCCGCGCCTATCAGCTTTCGAGCGATCTCTCGGCGAACAACAAAGACGATCTGCTGTATTACAGCCGCGCGTACGTCGAGCAGCTTTCGGCCGTGCAGGTGTTCGGCGCGCTGGCATCCGCCACTGGAGCCGAAAAGGCCGGCAGCGAAAAAATGAGCAAGGACAAGCTTGCCAAGACGAAGTTCGCCTTGCTCCGCCAGTTCACCACGACTTTTGAGGACGACGAGGGCAAAGAAATCGAAAGCTTCACGGGTACGATTCCACAGGCGCTGATGATGATGAACGGCGAGTTCGTGACCAAGGTGGCGTCGGCTTTTCCGGGAGGAACGCTCCACACCATTTTCAAGACGCACAAATCGCCGGAGGATCGCATCGACGCCATGTACCTCGCGGCGCTCTGCCGCAAGCCGCTATCCACGGAACGTAGTAAGATGCTGAATTATTTGAACGGCGAGAACAGCACCGTCGCGGCTTATGAGGATATCTTCTGGGCGCTGCTCAATTCGGCGGAGTTTTTGAACAATCACTAGCTGGAGAAGTGGCGTGCCAACGCGGACCGATAAAAGGCAACAACGTCATTCCCGCGAAGGCACGAGGCAAGCGAGCGATGAGCGAGCGTTACGCCGAGTGACCGGGAATCCAGTCTTATCTTAGGCTCTGGATGCCCGCCTGCGCGGGCATGACATGCGGAGAAATCTATTGCTTGGGAGTACACCATGAAAAAGACCACCACGTTCGACCCAAACCGTCGTGACTTCCTCAAAGTCAGCGCGGCGTTGGCCGCCGCATCGCTTCTGCCCTCGGTAATCGGCTCGCCTGAGCGCTTGTTGGCGCAAGACAAGCCGGCCACCGACGACGCCGACAAAATCCCGGGCAAGGGCAAGGCGAAGCATCTCATCATTCTCTCGCTGCGCGGGGGGCCAAGTCACATCGACACCTTCGACCCGAAAACAGACTCCGACGTCGCAGGCGAATTCAAGTCCATAGGCACGGCGATGAAGGATATTCGCTTCACGGAGATTTTTCCGAAGCTCGCCGAATGCGCCGCCGACCTGTGCGTGATCAACTCGATGACCTCGAAAGAGGGCAACCACGACCGCGCCCGCTACTTGACGCACACCGGACACATCCCGAACCCGACCGTGAGTCACCCATCCCTCGGTTCGATTTTGGCGAAGGAGCTCGGCAAGGAAGATTTCGATCTGCCGCACTTCGTCGCCATTGGCGCGGCAGCTCAGGGTGGGGGATACATCGGCCCGATCTATTCGCCGATGATCGTAAATAATCCCGACGAGGGGCTCTCCAACATCGACTACGGGGCGGGTATGGACAAGGACCGCATGGCCAAGCGCATGAAGCTGCGCGAGGACGTCGACAAGGAATTCAAGAAGACCCGCAACGAGGACATCCCCAACGCGCAAAAGGCGATGTACGAAAAAGCCAAGCGCATGATGGACTCGAAGAACATCGTCGCGTTCGATCTCTCCAAGGAGCCGAAGGAATCCCGCGACGCCTATGGCCGCAACCAGTTCGGTCAGGGCGTGTTGATGGCGCGCCGCCTGCTCGAAGTCGGCGTCACGTCCGTCGAGGTAACGCTTAACGGCTGGGACACGCATAACGACGGCTTTACGACGATGCGCAATCTTGGCGCAGGGCTTGACGTCGCGTTCGCGCAACTGATCAAGGATCTCAAGCGCCTCAAGCTTTTCGACAGCACGGTGATCGCCTGCCACGGCGAGTTCGGCCGTTCGCCCAATATCACGAGCGACGGCGGCCGCGGCCATTTCCCGCGCGCGTGGAGCACGGTGTTGGCGGGTGGCCCTTTCGTGCGCGGCAAGAAAATCGGCAGTACCGACAAGCAGGGCGACAAGGTGGTGGAGCGTCCGGTGGAAGTCCCGGACTTTTTCCGCAGCATGGCTCATGCCTTCGGTTTCGACGCATTCAAGGAGTTCGAGATCAACGACCGCCCGACCTGGTATGTCGACAAGAAGGGCAAGGTCATCCCGGAATTATTCGCGTAGCGTAGAGCATGACTGCGCGTGCGCTCTCACCGGCTACGCGCTATAATGACCGCATGTGGAGCCGATACTCCCGCAGGCAGCAAACCATCCGCTTCTACGCCGGCATTGTCGGCGTGGGTGGAGTTCTCGTCGCTCCTTGGTTCGTCGAAAATATCTATCCGCCGACTATCGCAGAGCGCGTTTCTGCCTGCGCGAGCGAGATAATCTCGGTTCGTGATGAGCGCGTGTTTGTCATCGACGCGAATGAGGCGAAACATATCGACCGCCTTGACGGCAGCGCCGTGTATAGCATGGAGAACGACGGCTCCGGCATCATCATTGGCCGCGTCGAACGCGATGGCGACGGCTGGTCGGTGCTGATCGCGCCTGCCTATGCCGATCGGTTTTCAGGCGGCGCAGTGTTGCGTTACGCCAAACCGACGAAATACTTGAGCGACTCGCTTGACCTGCTCTGCGCACCCGAAGGCGTGGAGGCTGAGTTCGCGGCTATTCAGCGCGACCTAGCGCCGCTCATGGGCGATGAGGTGCTCTTATCCGTGGAGAGCCGTCTTTCCGATGAACTTCGAAACTTGCTCAACGAACTGCCGACGAGCGAGAAAGAGCGCGTTCAAACCATCGTCGATGAAATCGCAAAGGCACTCGAACCCGAAACTGAGATGCTGGTCAACCGCCTCGTCAATCGCGCATGGCAGGAGATTGGCGTATGGGGTGTGACCGTGGGGCTTGCGCGCAAAGCTGGCGAAGCCGCTGAAGACGCTTACAAAGCTGCCAAGGACGCGATCTCGAAATTGCTCGGTGGGGAGGGTGAGAAGGGCAAGAGCGACGCGGTCGATTTCCTCTCCGACGATCTCAAGAAAAAACTCGCCGAAGGTATGCGTCAGGAACTATCGGACTTCTGGAAGGATCAAGGTGAGAACATCCTTGCGAAATCTGGCCGCGTGCTGCAGGGGCATGAGACGGCCTTCGTCGAGCGTTTCAAAAAAGAATGGCTCCCGCGCCTTTACGAAAGAGTCCTCGTGGGTGTATGGGAAGAGAAGCAGGACGTGATCAAGGGCGCGCTTTCCAAGGCGGGCGTTCGCTTCGCCTATCGTCGCCTTTTGACAGATCAGGGGAGCCTGCGTTTGCCGCTCGCCTACACCTTACGCTCCGTGGCGTCCATCACCAGCCGTCCGCTGCTCGTCATGGAACCGCGGGTGGGGGAGCCGCAGGGCAGGCTGCGGCTGGTTCCCTATGTCGGGGCGGGATCGTCATGAAAGACCCGCAACTGCGCATCGAGCGCTTCTCCATGCAGATTGGTCTTTCGACCATGGAACTCCGCGCGCCGGTGACGCTCCGCGCTGGCCGGGTCTATATTGTTCATGGGCGTTCCGGCGCGGGCAAGTCGAGCTTCGTTCGCGGTTTGCTGGGGCTTACGGAGCCGGGGCGCGTGCGAGGTTCAGCGACGATTGAGAGCGCCCTGGACAAAAGCCAGAGCGTGACGGTTCTCGATGATGGAGATTTTAACACACACGCTGCGGAGCTGATGGCCTTCATGCCCCAAAGCGGGAAGCTTGGCTTCATTGACGAGCTTGGCGTTTTCACCAACGCGACATTTTTTTGCGAACTTGACCGCGAGCGCGCGCAACTCGCAGTCGAAAAACTCGGCGGGAAGCTGCGCATGTGGCCCCTGCCATCGTCGCTGGCAACGGCGTCGGGCGGAGAAGCCATGCGCGTGTCGGCTCTCCGCGCGCTGATGCCGCGCGGGCCGGACGCAAAACCTCCATGCGTGTTGATCGCCGATGAAGCGGGCTCCGGTCTCGATGCCGAAGCCAACGAGCGCTTGTCGGCGGCCTTGCGCGAAACGGCACTGAGCGGCGAGACCGTCGCGATCGTGATCGCCCATGACGCCGCGCCCTTGGTCGGCAAGGAAGCGGCCGCCATTCGCCCGGCCGAGGGGAATGACATCACGATCTACGAATACACGTTCGGCGAACACGGCCTGGTGTACGCGGGCGACGCCGGGCGTCTCGTGCGCACGGCAGTGGCGGACCCGCCGGGGTTGCTGGAGCGCGCCGGTAAAAAGCTGGCGCATGCCTTCGAAATCGGCGGTGGAGTCGCGCTCTCGCCCGTCGCGTTCATCACAGGTTGTGCAGGCATTCGCGGGCGGCTCGTGCCGATTGTCCTCGGCGATATTCTTCGCACGGTGTTCAACCCGACGACGTGGGTTTTCGTGGCGGCCGCCGCGCTGATGGTGTCGATCACGGTGGGGGTGTTTATCTTTCAGTTGTTCCCTCGGCGTGAACTCATCGAGCCCCTCTTGTTGGAAGAGATTTTATCGGTCACAGGGACAGTGCTCTGCCTGATGCTGATGCCGCTTTTTGCCGCCGTGTTCGCGACGGCCAAGATCGGTGCGGCTCAAGCTGCACGGCTTTCGAGTTCCGTGCGTTCCGGCCTGCTGGACACACTCTGGCTCGCGCGTCTTCGCAGCGAGTCCTATGCACTCGTTCCGGGGGTTATTGGGCAGACGCTCGCCGTCGCGCTGTGCACGGCGATGGCGGTGTACCTCGGATTGATCGCGGCGTCGGCCATCTTCCTTGGTGGCGGCTCCCCCCTCGCGCTGGATCAGGCCATGGCCTTCATGCGCATGGGCGTCGAGCGGAATGAGGGCTGGTTCGGGTGGATGCTCGCCAAGGTCGTTGCGAGCGGCTATGTTGCCGGAACGATCGCGGCGCTCTTCGGGCTTGCGCCGGCGGAGTCCGAGCGCGACGTGGCAAAGGCGGTGCATCGGACGCTGCTGTGGAGCATGATCGCGGTGTTGATCGTGCAGTGCGCGTTTATCATCGCGCAGTTTGATTAAGATTTTTACCACGGAGTACACGGAGATCACGGAGGGAAGATTGAGAATTGGAGAATCTGAAATGCATGGTGTACGAAAGTTCTGGCGCTCATGCATCTATTTGTTTGTTCCATTTCTCAAGGTCTTTTATTTCTTCTCCGTGTACTCCGTGCGCTCCGTGGTTAAATCTCCTGTACTTGAAGTAGGGGGCTGGCATGGCAATGGAAGAATTCCTTTCGCGGCAGACGCTCTTGGTGGTCGCGCCGCACGCCGACGACGAGACGATCCAGTCGGGCGGCTTGATGCAGCGTGTGAAGAAGGCCGGAGGGAAGGTCTATGTGCTCGTGCTCTCCGTCGGCAACCTCGACCATTACACCGGTGCGCCATCCTCGTCTCATGTGAAGGCTAGCACCCGCGAGATCGAACTTGGCGAGGCGATGAAGACACTTGGCGTCGACGACTGGGAGGTGGCACTGACGGACGAGCATCTGCACCTGCGGCTCGATTCGCTGCCTCGCCGCGATTTGATCAACATCATCGAGCGCGGCGCGCGCCTCTGCACCGACAAGATTCAGCCCTCCATGCTCGCCATCCCGGCGCCGAGCTTTAACCAAGATCACGAGGCAGTGTATGAGGCGTGCGTAACGGCCTGCCGCCCGCACCTCTCAACGATGAAGACCTTCCAGCGCGTGGTGTTGGTCGCCGATGCGCCCCAGCTCACGTGGGGATTGCACCAGCGCTTCAACCCGAACTTCTATGTGCAGTTGAGCGAAGAGCAGATGGAGCGCAAAGTTCAGGCATACATGTGTCACAAGAGCCAGGTGAGACCTGAGCCCCACATGGGTTCACCGGAAGCGCTGCGCAAGCTGGCAGCCGCCCGCGGCATCGAGATCAGCGTGCCTTACGCCGAGGCCTATGAGGCGCTACGCTTCGTGTGTTGACGCTTCTTGCGTGATCGATTATCGATCCGCGAAAGTGTCAAAACGCGTTGGTGAAACTCGCTTGGGGTCTGCGCGGTATGCCGTTCAACGGACGCAAGGTGTCCTCGTACTGATACGTCGTTGCCAAGGAAGCAAAACGCCATACAATGCCCGGCCTGCGACCGGAAGCCGGAGTGGCGGAATGGCATACGCAGAGGTTTCAAAAACCTCCGCCCGCAAGGGCTTGAGGGTTCGACTCCCTCCTCCGGCACCACGCTCATGAGCATTGGTTGGCTCTGTCGCGGGTGGTATGCTTTCCCCATGCGGCATCGTTACGACGTGATCGTCATCGGCGGGGGGCACGCCGGCATCGAGGCGGCTTCAGCCGCTGCGCGCATCGGCGCAAACACGCTGCTGCTCACCATCTCCCTCGACCAGATCGGCACCATGAGTTGCAACCCCGCTGTGGGCGGCGTCGCCAAGGGCCAGCTCGCGCGCGAGGTGGACGCGCTCGGCGGCGTCATGGGCAAGCTGATCGACCGCACAGGCATCCACTTTCGCATGTTGAACACCAGCAAGGGCCCGGCCGTCATGTCGCCGCGCGCGCAGGCGGACAAGGACGAATACCGCCGTCTGGCCAAGCTGATGATGGAGCAGACGCCGAATCTTTCGCTGCTTCAGGGCGAGGTGGCGGGCCTGTTGATCGAGATGCTGCCCGGGATGGAGACCCTTGATCGGGAACTGCGCGACGAACGCGGCGTTTACCGTCATCCGCCCGGCGAGCCGATCTTCCGTGTACGCGGCGTTCGCACGGGTTACGGCCTCGAGCTTCATGCCGATCGCGTGGTAGTAACGACGGGAACGTTTTTGGGTGGCAAGCTGCACTTCGGCGACGCACAAATCGCGGGAGGCCGCGCGGGCGAGGGTTCGGCGAAGCACCTCACCAATTCGCTGCACGCACTAGGCTTGAGCACGGGACGGCTGAAAACCGGCACGCCGCCACGCATCGCGGGTACGAGCATTGATTTCACCAAACTCACGCGGCAAGCGCCTGACGAATATCCCTGCAAGTTCAGCTATGAAACCGGGCGCATTGAGGGCCCCTTCGAGCCATGCTGGATCACGCACACCAACGAGGCGACGCTCAAGATCATCGTCGACAATCTGCATCGCTCGCCGGTCTACTCCGGCGCGATCAGTGGCCGCGGCCCGCGCTACTGCCCGTCAATCGAGGACAAGGCGAACCGCTTCCCCGACCGCACGGCCCATCAAGTGTTCATCGAGCCTGAGGGCCGGCACACGCGCGAATTCTACGCCAACGGCATTTCAAGCTCACTGCCCTTCGACGTTCAGGATGCGTTCGTGCGTACCATTCCCGGCCTCGAAAACGCACACATCACGCGCTACGGCTACGCGGTGGAATATGACTTTGTGCCGCCGCACCAGCTTGATCGCACGCTTGGCTGCCGCAGCGTCGAAGGTTTGTATCTCGCTGGCCAGATCAACGGCACGACGGGATATGAGGAGGCTGCCGCGCAGGGCTTGATCGCCGGGGCCAATGCGGCGCTGTCGTTGAAGAAGGGATCAGGGGTCAGGGGTCAGGGATCAGGAAGAGAAGATTACACGCAAGAACTTCGTCATAGTTCACCGACAAAGAACGAAGGCCATTCTGGCGAGTTCTTAATTGACCCCCGACCCCTGACCCCTGGCCCCTTGAGTTCCTCTCCAATCCAGACGCTGGATAACGCACTCGTTCTCG
>JABWBM010000163.1 GCA_013360495.1 Planctomycetaceae bacterium | reverse complement strand
ATTCCGATTCTCGGCGAGCTGTTCAAGGCGACCAACCGGGATATCAACAAGAGCAATCTCTACGTGTTTATCCGGCCCGAGATTTACGACGACCCGACCTTTGATGACGTACGTAAGGCCACGGCGAAGCAGATCGACAAGATCGAGAACGAACTGGAACGGTCGCCTGATTCTCAAGAGTGGTTCAAGAAGGTACGGGAAGGCAACGAATCCCGCCGCCCGCAAAAGGCCGGCGAGATTGAGCGCGGCCTTGGATTGCCGCCGCTTCCGGGCCATGACGATTGATCGGAACGCAGGACTGAAACAAGGAGCGCCCCGGTTTCCCGGGGCGTTGTTGTTTCACGCGTGTAGCGTCACGCGCCCTCGCGTGACGGAAGAATCAAAAGTCCAAGACGCCATGCGGGGGCGCAAGGCGCAACGGCTATAGGCGGCTCAAAACGGGAAATATACCCCGATGGTTAATGCGCCGAGCTTGTACTTATCCGTTCCCTGATATTTGTAGCCGAGGCTCAAGCGCGCGCTGCTCCAGTCGTCGCTGCCGAGGTAGGCGGTGTAGCTAAACTCATCAAGACGCCGGCTGCCGTAGAACTCAAAGGCCCATGCAACCACATGCTCAGAGAAGGGGGCGCCGATGCCGATGCCGAACTCAGTTCGCAAAGCGTCGATACTTTCGTCCACTGGCGTCAAGTGTTCGCTTAGGACATATCCAGCGCCAAGGGTGAACGCGACCGGAATCCCCATCACTTTCGACGTATAGGTCAAGCCCGGAACGATGCCCGCGCGCACTGCAGTGTCGGTGGCGATGGACACGCCTCCAGCGGTGATCGTTCTTTCGTTCACGTCGTTGCCGAGCGCTCCGAACGCCCGCACATAAGGATGAAAACCGGATTCCCCGGACGATTTCTCGATGTCAAAGCTCAATAACACGCTGATCGAATGCCAGTCGGACTGCTGGCGGCCTGATGTATCGTTGATGAATTGGTAGTGTGCGCCCCAGTTCCAGTCGAACGACCAATGGTCCTCTACCGCCTCGACGGTCTTTCCTTCGCCGCTTTGCGTCACCACCGAATCGCCCAGCGCTCTCGCCATCGAGGGGAAGGAGGCGTAAACGTCGGCCCCATTGTCAACGCCATCAAGCCGCCATGGAGTGCTCCACGCCATGAGCGCTGCCGGCGAGGCCATCAGAACCGCAAGCATGAATCGAAAACCAAGCATATATTCCCTTTCCCCACCAACTGTTCCTGAAGTGTTTGAAACCACAGCGCGAATCTATCCGCTTAAGCGGCGTGGCGCAAATTGCCTGCTTGATCGGGCCGCCACGAATCCGGCAATGCAAGCGCAGTTTCATCTTCGGTTTGCAGGGGATTCGCAAGTTGTGGCTCACGTAGCGCCATGCGTTGCTATCCGGCAATGGTGTCCTATCTCTGGTTAATCCGTCACTGTGCCATAGCCGCGGAGCGGCTCAAGAACATGGCCCACGGCTTTAGCCGTGGGAATCCCCGGCTTGAGACGAACGAGGATGTGGACGTGGTCTTCAACGCCGCCGATGCTGACCATCTCGCCGCCAAGTTCACGGAGAATTCCTCCAAAGTAGGCGGAGATGCGCGGGCGCAGGGGTTTGTCGAGGAGGGGTGCGCGATCTTTGGTGCTGAAGATGAGGTGGTAGTTGAGGCTGGCATAGGTGTGTCCCATTGGCGTGTCCCGCTGCCTCGCGCCCCTACGGGGCGTGGAAGAATTGTATATTATCCGCTTTGTTCCCACGGCTAAAGCCGTGGGCCATGTTCTTAGGCGTGCTACGCGGCCATGGCGGATGGCAGGCCGAAAATCGTGGCGCTACTTCCCAGCAGCCATGTCGCGCAGCGCGCGGCGCAGCAGCTTGCCCGTCGGGCCCTTGGGGATTTCGGTGATGAATTCGATCGTCTTTGGCACCTTGAAGTTGGCAAGGCGCTCGCGGCAGTAGTCGATGATGCTCGCCGTCGTTGACTTGGCGTCCGCGCCGCGCGGGATTTTGCCGCCTTTGAGCACCACAAAGCTCACCACCTCCTCGCCATACTTCTTGTCGGGTACGCCGATGGTGGCGGCGTTTTCGATCTCGGGGTGGGTGTAGAGCACCTCGTCGATTTCACGCGGATAAATGTTTTCGCCGCCGCGGATGATCATATCCTTAACGCGATCCCGGATGCGGACGAAGCCGTCGGCATCCACGTCGCCGACATCGCCCGAATGGAACCAACCTCCTGAGAATGCGTCCACGTTGGCTTCTGGGCGCTTGAAGTATTCAAGCATGACGTTCTCGCCGCGGATCACGATCTCGCCCATCTGGCCGGTAGGCATACGCCGATTTCGTGAGCCGAAAATGGCGACCTCGTTGCCGACCTCGACGCCGATGGTAGCGATCTTGCGTGAGCCGTCGGTAGGATTGAAGGTGGAGTAACAGGTGGTCTCGCTCAGGCCGTAGCCCTCGATGGTCGGTACGAGAAAAGTACGCTCCCATTCGAGTTGCACTTCGGCGGGGAGTGGCGCAGCGCCACAAATGCAACACTGTAACGATGTGATATCGCAGAACGCGGCGCAGCCTTCCTTGCGGATTTCCTGCGAGGAGAGGCGGCGGGCTTCCTGCTCCTTGCGGTGGGAGGAGAACTTTTGCAGCGCTTTGGGAAGGCGCGAGTTTCGCGCAACACCAAGCTCGAAGGATGTTCCGACGTAGCGATGCTCCCGCGCGACAAGGATGGACAGGATCGTCGGTACTGTGCTGAAGATATTGACCTTGTATTTTTCGACGGTGGGCCAGAAGCGTGTGGCGCTGAACTTTTTGAACATCACGACGCTGCCGCCATAGACGAGCGGCGTCATGGTAGTGACGACTTCCGCGTTCACGTGGAAAAGCGGAAGAATCATCATCATGCGCGTCTCAGGTTTCATGCGATACCAGCGCGAGATGTATTTCGCGTCGGTCAGGAATTGGTGATGGCGCAGCAGGACGCCCTTAGGTTTTCCGGTGGTGCCTGAGGTGTAGATGATTTCGCCCTGTGTCTCCTTTGTCGGGCGCGGGTGATCGCGGGGAATCTTCGTATCAATGCGCGCGCGCAGCTTGTGAAAATCGACGATGGGGGGCAGGTCGTTGGGTTGGCGCTTGGCAGCCGCGCGTTGGAATTGCGCGATGCTCGTGAGGATCGGAAGTTTGAGTCCTGGCGGCTTTGGGCCAATGATGACGATGGCCTTGAGAAACTTGATCTGGTCGAGAATTTTTCCGATCTCAGACCAGAATTCCGTCGAGACGAAGAGCAATTCGGACTCGGAGTTTTCGAGGCAGAACTGGAGTTCCGGCCCCTTGAGGTGATAGTTCAGTGGCGCTGAGGTGTAAGCGCCCTTCATGCAGCCCATATAAAGGAAGACGAAGTCCGGCGTATTGGCATCAAGGATACCGATGCGCGCGTGCTTTGAAGCGCTTAGCGCGCGGAAGAGATTGACGTTGCGCGAGGTTTCGGCGTCGAGCGTGCGATAGGAATACTCGCTGCCGTCTTCCTCGTAGATCAGATAGGTTTTGTCTTTGAAGCGCCGCGCCTGGCCTTCGATGGCGTCGCGGATGGTGGCGAATTCGTTCGGGCGATGGAGTGGATCGTCGAACCAACGCACGCGCGGGCTCTTTTTATCGCGGGCCAGCGGCGCCGATGCGGCGCGTTGCGCATCGCGGGGGTTGAGCGAGTTGTCGCCGCCGGAGAGTGTGGTGGGGGACACAGGCGCTTTTCGTTTGCTGCGTTTTCGTGTCGCCATAGTTGGTCTCGAACTGCTGGCTGATGCATACCGCTAACAGACTCTTGAGGCTTGGACAGCGTACTTGCGATTGAGTGAAGCGTGAAGGGAGTTTTCAGCGCGCACACTCACTGAGATTAAACGAACAATACGCACAGGATAAAGTCATAACATACTGCAATGAAATAAGTTACAAATAGGATAAAGATGGTCTACTATATCTTGATTTGAAGGATTAATGGCGTATACTTTAATCGTCTCCAAAGGTTGGAGACACCAATGCCCCGGTATCTCTTTGCCCGGGAGATACCAGCGAACCCCGGCAATGCCCCGCCGGGGTTCTTTGGCTTAATCGTTGCATCGTCCTATGCTGGCGTGGCCGTGCCGCAGCGAGTGCTCCATCTCCTTTCCCAACGTCCTTCATTGACAGGTAGCGGTATCACGCTCGATGCGATGGTGCGTCATGCGGCCCATGTTGGATGGGATCAGCGTGTTGTGGTTGGCGTGCCGCACGATGACCCGGCTCCAGCGGTAGGGGAATTGTCTGCGAGCTTCATCCATCCGTTGCGTTTTGGAACGGACACATTGCCATTCGATATTCCCGGCATGAGCGACGTGATGCCCTATCAGTCGAGCCGCTTCAGCGCGCTGACGCCGGAACAGATTGAACATTACAAACAGGCGTGGTGCGAGCATCTTGCCGCGGTCGCGCGCGAGTCCAAACCCGACGTGATCCACACCCATCACCTCTGGATCATGAGTTCGCTCGTGCGCGAGGTCTTTCCCCGAACCCCCGTGGTCGCGCACTGCCACGGGACCTGCCTGCGTCAGATGGAGCTTTGCCCGCATCTCGCGCCGGAAGCGATCGCCGGTTGCCAAAGACTGGACAGGTACGCGGTGCTGCATGAAGGTCATGCGGTCGACCTCGTGCGCAAACTCGGCGTGGAACGCAAACGTATCGACATCGTCGGCGCCGGATTCCGCGACGATCTCTTCCATATCCGAGGCCGGAAGCGAGAGCGCGGCCATGACATTCTCTACGCCGGGAAGTTCAGCAATGCCAAGGGATTGCCGTGGTTACTGGATGCCTTCGAGCAGGTTCAACGGCAGTTTCCCGGTGCGCGCCTGCACATCGCCGGTGGCGGTTCGGGACAGGAGGCCGGCGACATCCGCGCGCGCATGGAGACGATGGCGCCGCACGTCGTTCTCCATGGCATGTTGAGTCAGGCGGAGCTTTCCGAGCTGATGAGGCGCTGCGACCTGTTCGTATTGCCGTCATTTTATGAGGGCTTGCCGCTGGTGCTGATCGAGGCGCTGGCATCGGGTTGCCGGCTGGTAAGCACAAATCTCCCCTGCATGGATCAACTTCGGGAACACATCGCCCCGGCGCTGGATCTGGTCAAGCTGCCGCGCCTTGTGGGGCCGGACACGCCTGTTCAAGATGATTTACCGAGGTTTATAACGAATCTCTGTGAAGCCATCACCCTTGCACTGACACGGCCTTCGATCGTTGAACATGCAGCGTTACACAAGGCCATGGTCGAGCCCTATACATGGGACGCCGTGTGCATCAGAACTGAGTCGGTTTGGAGACGGTTGATCGGGACGAACGCGGAATAACGTGGAAGGAGACGATGGTTTCTTGGCAATATCTGGCTTGCCAATGGTACAATGTCCCCCCTCCTGTGCGTTGTTTCGAACGGTGGAACAATGCGCATACTTCGATCCGTCAGGAATTTTCGCGGTTTTCTTCTCTCCCTTGCCGGGGCGTCACTCATCGTTTCGTGTGGCGGCGCAGGGGCCTCATTCGAGCCATCGGCTGGCGTTTCAACGTCGGAGCTTAATCACGCCAAGGTCGGGCGGCCATATATGGCGCTGCTTGACGCCGATGCAGGAGATCCGCCCTACTCCAATTGGCGGGTCAGTTCGGGCGTCTTGCCCGACGGTTTGGTCATCGATAACGACACGGGCGTCATTTCCGGAACGCCAACCGGGGAAGCGTCTTCAACTTTCACCGTCTCCGTGGATGATAGCGTGGTGCCGCCCCGCACGTTCACACAGCAGTTGACATTGACCGTCGTGACGCCCGCGTTCCCGTATTTCACCGGAGCCGCCATCACCGGAACGGACGTGTGGTACCTCGATATCGAAGTTGACGCCGACGAGGATGGCATCGCGGACTTTGACGAAGGCCTGATAAACGCAGGCGTATTCGCTGATCGCGAGGACGTCATCGAGGAGATGCTTGAGACCATTTGGGAGGCGTATGGCAACAATCCCGATGGGACGCTGAACCTTGGCACTGGCATTCCGGTATCGATCACCGTCGAGCGTCCCGCGACCATGGTCGAATACCATCAATCGCAAGGCGACGCGAAGAAGAACCGCTACAACGTGCTTCCTCTGATCAATAACCAGCAGGTCAGCGGGTTCACGGGGTTCATGTACCTCGATAGCGCGAACGAGCAGATGGAAAACCCGACCATCGCAAACCTGAACGCCGAGTCGCCCGAAGAGCTCATCGGCGTTTTCCCAATCGTGATCGCGCTGGAGAGCAACCTCATCACCTTTACGCCGATGCTGGCGCGTGTCTGCGCCCACGAAATCGGACATGCCATCGGTCTGAGTCACACCGATCCACCCAACGACACGTTGATGGATCCGACGCTCAATGGATTGACGCCCAACGTGTTCGATGCGAATCAGTACGACACCATGCTCGGCTTCATGCCTGGCCCAAAACGTTGACACGCATTTTTTGATACCATCCGTCCCATGGCGGCGCGAGAACGCATCCTCGTCTCCTGGAGCAGTGGGAAGGACAGCGCGTGGATGCTGCACGTGCTTCGGGAAGAGGGGCGGCACGAGATCGCGGGGCTTGTAACGACAATCAACCGACATTTCGATCGTGTCGCCATGCATGGGGTTCGCCATGACTTGCTTCGCGCTCAGGCCAATGCGCTTGATGTGCCGCTGACGAGCATTCCACTCCCGTGGCCGTGTTCCAACGGCGAATACGAGCGAATCATGCGAGATGAGCTGCAACGCGCGGCGTCCGAGGGCATCACCGGCATGGCCTTCGGCGATCTCTTTCTTGAGGATGTCCGGGCCTACCGGGAGAAGCTGTTCGCCGGTAGCGGGATCACACCCATTTTCCCGATCTGGGGCATGGAGACGGCGAAGCTCGCGCGGGCGATGGTGGACGCCGGCACTCAAGCGCATCTTGTTTGTATTGACCCAAAGCAGTGCGACAAGCGCTTCATTGGGCGCAAGTTCGACCATGCATTGCTCGATGACCTGCCTGCGGGCGTTGACCCCTGCGGCGAGCGCGGCGAGTTCCACACATTCGTCTCTGGCGGGCCAATGTTCGTGGGACGTCTGAACGTCGCTCTTGGCAAAGTCGTCGAACGTGACGGGTTCGTATTCGCGGATGTCATAGATGTTGCGGGATAGATCGTTAAGCAGGCGATTCGGGTGTGAAATCCTTATGCATGTGTTCCTTTCTCGAAATCATGCAACTCCAGAGTAACCCCGCGAGCAAGAGCAGGCACTGCCACGTTTGCACGCCATAGAAGCGCAGGAACTCCACACTGCTCCGTCCGATCAGATCTTTGTGTACGATGCTCATGAAGAGCGCGGCAAATCCAAGTGTGACGATAAGCGCGCTGTTTCGAGTCTTCCACGAGTCTTGCATCAGCACAACAACACCCGGAAAAATCATACAGAGGTGAGCGGGGCTGGTCATGGGGCTGAAGAGCAGCGAAAGCAGTAGAATGATCGCAAGTTCACGGAGCACTGCGCCTTCTTCGCGCTCGCCGGAATAAGAACACCACGGCATTGCCGGAGATTTGCGCCGCGTCATCCAGAGCACTGCGCCCATAATGCTTCCGTAAAGCGCCAGCGTGAGGAGCCGCACGCCATCCGCGGAGAGCGTGACGATGCCGGGCAAGGTCGCATCGCTCCGTCCTCCAGAAAACAGCCGGGCGATCATGCCGCCGAGGGACTGATTTTGTTCGTTGAAGCGGCCCCAGATGCCCTCTGTCGTCGCGACGACGGAGTTCCCACCGAATGTCGGCGAGACGACATCATGGAGCCAACGCTCAAGGTAGAAGCTCCCGTTATTCAGCGGAAATGTCAGATCGGGTACGAGATTCCACCCGAGCGCGAATATCAGCGTCAACGTAGCCACACCGAAGCGCCGCCGCCATGCGAGCCAAGGAAT
>JABWBM010000162.1 GCA_013360495.1 Planctomycetaceae bacterium | reverse complement strand
GCCGTGCACGACGCCAAGCCCGGATCAGGGGCAAAAACCGGTAGCTGGCGATTCCGTTGCCACGAAAACTTCTTCTGGGAAGGCTCTTTCCGGCGAGGCTTTCGAGGCTCTGATCGACGACGAGAAGGCCGCCGCGCGCGAGGTGTTCGACCTTTGCCTCTTCGGCATCGACGCGATGCGCAAGAAGTTCAAAGACGACCCCATGGCGCTGCTCCGCGCCACCGATATGCGTGTTATCCGAGAAGCGCGGTCGGCGGCCGCCAACGACGACGAGGCTGAATCCCTCGATAAGCTCCTTCTCAAGTTGCTCAGGGAGAACAACCGGCGCGCCAAGGCGCGCCTTACCATGGTCGCGGGCGCGTTGCTGACCAATGCGGACGTGCAGTCCGCCACGCTTGTCCAGCGCATCTGCCGCGAGCGCATCAAGAGGTTCGAGGCGCGGGGGCAGGCTCAAGGACAGGCCGAAGCGGTTGCGTCCCAATCCGCGAACCCGGCCGTGGCTCAGGGTTCACCGGCTACCCCGGTTCCTAATGGAGCGCCGGTTGCCGCCGTGAACAGTCAGGCCAAGGTAGCCGCAAATGGCGAAAAAGCGAGCGAGTTGGTCAAGCTCACGGGTGCTGCGGCAGTTGCATCGGCGATCGCTTCGTCCGGTGAGCTTGCCCTTGCCGAGGTGCTTAAGGGTATTGCCTCCGGCACTCACCCCGATGTCTCTCTCGCAGACCTTGCCGATCTCCCCGACCTCGCGGCCATGATCGACGCCCTCCCCGCCAATGCCCCCGCGTTGGTTGGCGCATGAGGTGTTGGGTCGTAGCGCCATGCGCCCCCGCATGGCGTCTTCGGTGTTCGTATGTCCGCCATGCGCCCCCGCGCAATGCAGTGCGAATAAGGGTGTAGACTTTATGGATGCGCCGCGTTTCTCTCCCGCGCGAGACAACCGGGGGCGTAGCGCCCCGCGCCCTCCGGCAGGGGCGTCTTGTACCGATCCTAAATTGGAAATGTGATTTCCACCGTCATTCCGGCGAAAGCCGGAATCCAGACGTGACAAACGATTTCTCATAGTCGCTGGATGCCGGCTGCGCTCGCTGTAACGCTTCGCTGAGCTCGCGTCGTCGGCATGACGGGTAAATCCAACAACCATTTTGGGTTTGGTATTGGGTGTTCGTATGTCCGTCACGCGAGGGCGCGTGACGCTACATGCAAATCAACCTTGGAAACGCTCCAACTGAAGAAACGCCCTATGTCTTCGTCTTCGCGCGGCGACGCAAGGGTGAGACGAGCCAGAAGGGCAGGCTCTTGATGTATTGACGGCGCAGTCTCGGGTCGGTCCCATAGCGCCCACGAATCTTCCGGTATTCCCGCATCATTTCCACGTGCATCCCGGCCTTGCGAAGCGCGCGCAGCGTGCTGCCCGCTCTCCGGCGCAGGCCGGCGTCGCGTTCCTCGGGAGTCAAAAGAGCGCGCTCGACAAAGTTCTCACCCAAGCGTTCCAGCTCGTGAAAGTTGTTGAGCAGGGCATGCGCACGCTGCTCGAAATCGCGTTGTTGGTTCAGGCGTGGAGCGCTGAAACTTCCCGTCCGCCGGTAATAGCGGTAGCTCGGTATTTCGCTGCACGCCACTTCGGCGTATTTCAAACCTGCCACGAGCTCGGCGAGGAAGGGCGTGTCCACGCCGACGAAGGGGCGGGTTTCCGGAAAGCGCGCGTTGCACGCTCTCAAGTGTTCCGTGCGCGTCAGCATCGAGCAAAGGTTCGCGCCAAAATCTTTAAAACGCCAAAAGAGTTTGAGGGGATTGAGAGCCTCCTGTTGTAGCGCTAATACGCTTGGGCTTTCCGCGCCGTCAGGTTGCCGGTCGAGGAAGGGCGTAAAAACGATTTTTGCATTGGTTCGCTTCCCCTTTTCCAGCGCAGCAAGGACTCCATCGGCGAGGATTTCGTCATCGGAGTCGCAACGCTGGAACCATGTACCGCTGATCTCGGCGAGCGCGGTATTGGCAGCCGCCCCCGGCCCCCGGTTGGTTTCGTGTTTCAAGATTTTGACGTTTTTGCGCGCTGCGCGAAAGTTTTCGAGCAAGGCGAGCGAGCCGTCCGTGCTGGCGTCGTCGGTAAAGACGATTTCAACGGCGCTCTCATCGAACGTTCGCAGCGCTGCAAACGCGCGCTCGAGAAACTCCGCCGAGTTATAGACGGAGATGTAAATGGACAGTTCGCAACCCATGGCGCCCGAGCGGAGTGTACCATACGCCGGAGCGTATCCACTGTTTCGAGAGGTGGTAGGATGCTCACTAGCGAACTATGCGGCTGATCCGCTCCATCCTCAAACGCACGGCCCACCGGCGCATGTCGCGCCGCTTTCCAGGCCTTGACCCCGCCACCCTTTCGCGAAGGAGCGATACCGCCGTTATTTTCGGAAGCGGCCCGAGCATCAATCAGATTACGGCAGAACAGTGGAGCGCGTTCGCGAAACACGACACTTTCGGTCTGAACTTCTGGTTGCTGCATCCCTTTGTGCCGCGCTTTTATTTTCTCGAAGGTTTTCGCGACACAAGCGAACGCGACTACTTCAAAGCCGAACTGCTCCGCCGGGCTGATGAATACCGTGACGTGACGTGGCTCTTGCAGGCCGCGGAGCTTGAACATTATCTCGGTGGCGCCGCGAAGGTTTTCGATCTCTTTCCGTGGGCCGGGAAGCCGGCACTGGTATGGCTCCAGTACCGGCGCGCGCTTGTCCCGAAGGAGATGGATTTTCAGCGGCGGCATTTTGAGGCGCTTCCCGCGGGCATTGGCGACGAGCATCCAAAGGGGTTTGGGTCGGTGACGCTCGCGTTGAGCGTGGCGTATGCCATGGGCTACACGACGATTGTGCTTGCGGGCATCGACCTCGACACGCCCGGCTATTTCTGGCAACAAGGCGAAGGCCGGCATAGCGAATTCCGGCGTGCAGGCGGCGGCGTGGCCCAGCTTCATAAGACCGCCAGCCACGACAAATACCATCCAGTGCAGGATTACATTCTCGCTTTCAACCGCCTGGTGCTTGAGCCTGAGGGCCGAAAGCTGATGCTGGCAAACCCAACCGGATTGCTTGCGTCGGAGCTGAGCGTTCATTCATCTGCTTTTCCGGAGGCGGCGCGATGAAGGCCTCCGATCTTTGGAACAAGCAGACCCGGATCATTGAGATCGCGGGTGATGATGCTCAAGTAAAAGGTGCGGCGTGTGTCGCGGGCCAGCTTATAGCAGCAGGGGTTGGGAATTACCTGCTGGTGTGCGCGAGTGAGAGGCAAGCGCGCGAGGCTCTAAACCTCGTGCCGCTTAAGGGGTGTGTCACCCACAGCTCCCGCCCGAATATCGCCACGGCGAACAACGCCGATGTCCTGATCTTCTCCGGTTCACAGACCGCATGGCTCAGGCGCTACCGTAAGCTCAAGCACGCCGGATGTATCGCGTTTACGCCGCGCTTGACGCCGCTGGGTTTGCTTCATTTCCTCTGTTGGTTAGGTCATATTTTCGTTGGGCATTACGTGTTCGAGGGGCGATTGCGTTGCGAGAACGCGGGAGAGGCGCGCACGCTTCTCGTTTCGCGCATTCGCAAACGCAAGGATACCGTGACTCCGCGCCGCTACGTTCCCCACGGCCTTGGCGTGCGAGGATTATTCGAAAAGCTCAACGGTATGAGCGCGCGCTACGCCATCCTGCGTTGGTTCGAGAATCTGCCTTCGATGGATGAGGGCGAGGATATCGACATGCTTGTGGCGGACGAGCATATCGACGAGGTTCGGGCGGTATTGGATTGTGGTCCGGGCATTGTCCCGGTGGACTGTTACAGCGCCTCAGGACTGCCGGGGACTCAGTACCGAAAGATGGCGTACTATGCCCCGCATCTCGCGCGCGATATCCTCGAACATACGATGTTGTTGAAGGGAATCTTTCGCGTACCCGACTCGCGTCACCATTTTCTGAGCCTTGCCTATCACGCGCTTTACCATAAAGGCCTGTCTTCAGGCTTGCCTCCCACAAGTGGCGGCCAACCGGCGCAAGCACCGGCGGAACACGACTATACTGCCGCGCTCAAGCGCCTCGCCGCGGAGTCGCGCATCGACGTGGACATCTCCCTCGATGCGCTTGACGGCTATCTCAAGGAGCAAGGCTGGCGGCCGCCGCTCGACACGCTCTGCAAGCTCGCCCCCTTCAACCCGTGGGTGAATTCCCTCATCGCGCCGGAACTGGCGAAGCCAACGGACACTCCCGGCCTCGCCTGTTTCATCATCAGGCGCAGTGGATTCGACCGTGGTCAGACCGACGCAATCGTCGCGCGGCTTGAAGACGAAGGCTTTGAGATTCTCCGCGTCAAAAAACTCAACGACGAGGAAGCAAAGCTGGCAGCGGCGCAGGCGCGTGGCGGTAATTGGGTGTCCAATACGAAACCGCCGTTCTGGGATCCGCCCGCTGTGGCGATAGCCGCCTATAGCCTCATGCCAAAAGCGCAGAGCGAGAAGGAAATGAAGCTCTTTCCCCATCGCACCGACGCCCGTCTTGCCATCAAGGAGCGGATCAGGGATGACTTTACGAAGGACCTTCCGGAGGACCGCCGTCCCAACATGCTTCATTCGAGCGATAACTCCATTGAGGCGGAGCATTACTTACGCTGGCTTTTCCCGGACGAGCTCAACAAGATCGTCGAACAGGCAAAGCGCCTCAATGACGAATTCCGAACCGCCGAGCCTGTTGTCCGCGATCTTACGCGGCACGGGCATCGCGCGAAGATCGAACTTGTCAGGCATGGCGTGGACCTCGCCGTGAAGAAGACGTTCCGTCCGAGCCAACGCGCCTTCCTTGAGCGGGAAGCGAAGGCGTTGCGCGACTTCGGGCCGAAGATCAAGGCCATGCCGGAATTGATCGCCGCGGACGGGCGATCGCTGACCTTGCGGTTCTATGACGATCGCTTGCGTTACAAGCGCAAGAGCGGGCGGCTGCTGCCGCGCAAGGTCGGCCTGGAAGCGATATTGGCGCTCAAGGAGTTGTATGACCTTGGCTTTGCCCATCTCGACGCGCATCCAGGGAACCTGATCTACGATCCCGTGCATGGCCTCAAGTTGCTGGACTACGAATACATCCACCGCTATGAGCACAAGCCCGCGAAGTTCGAACATTCGTGGGATATGACCGGTTGTCCCGCCGGCTATGACGGCCCGAAGCCTCGGAGCAAGGGCGCGAGCGGGTATGACACAGTATGGAAGCCCGCTATCGGGTTATCGCTGAACAGTGTGCTCCGCGATCCCGCATGGCTGCAGGTCTGCAAGCGCGCGCTGTATTGCTTCGCGCATGCGCCTCGCCTTCTCCGCCAACGCTGGAGTGTGCTTCGTAAATCCCTCAAACGCCGCTAGCGGCCGCTCTTCCATCGATAGAACCCGTGTCAGCGCGGCGCCTCGGAGGGCGTGAAAATATTTCTGGAAATTCTTCCGGTTTGTGGCGCGCATTCGTAACAAAGGCGGAAAAATTTCAGGACGATGCGCCGGGTTCAGAGGAAACCGTGCAGCAGCCGTCATTCCGGCGCAAGCCGGAATCCAGTCTTGAACTCAGTGTGACAGGCACTGGATACCGGGGCGCTCGGCGTAGCGCGCTTCGCGCTTGCCTCACGTCGCCGGTACGACGATCGTGTTGTGGCGATGCCGAACAGGCGCAAAACCGGAGGGTTGGCATATGAAGTACATGGTAACAGGAGCTTTGGCGGTGATCGGCGGCATAGCAGGGGGCGCGATATCGCACTCGCTCGCGCAGCAGGAAGGCCGCGAAGTGGAAACCGTTGAGAGCGTTATTTCCGAAGTTGAAGTGGCGCCTTCGACCTCGGTCGAAGTGGAGCGCGTCTATCAGTGGCGCTCGAACCAATTCTCTGAGGATGACCTCCGCGCCATTCAAGACGAGATCGAGCAGCTGGCCAACGAGATGAAGGACAGCAACGGCGATAGAGCGGCCCTTCGCGAGCGCTTGCTCCAGTTGAAGGAACGCCTTGCGAACGGCGCCAGGGCGTATCTCGAGTTTGAAACGATGCCCCTTCTTGGATCGGCGAGGGATCTCTGGTCGTCCGCACGGGACATCCAACTGGAATTTGAGAAGAACAGGTTGGAACAGGTTGTCACACTTGCATCTAACCCGGGTTTCGGCGGCCATGCCCCGAGCGGCACGTTTCAGGTGACCAGTTCCGAGTTCGGCCCGCTGATGATCGACACGCGCACGGGCGCGACGTGGGTGCTCAAGAAGGGCGAGGGCGATAAGCTCGGCTGGCAGGAAGTCTCCGGCCCGATGCAGCGCCCACCGGTTCGCGGCTCCGGACATCCGCAAGTGCATCTTGAAGAACTCAAAGAAGCGCTCGAAACCATGCGCGAGCAGGATTCAAGAATGCGCGACGCTTGGGAACGGGACATGCCCCCGCGCTCGACCGAGGCCGCTCCATCGGGCGTTAAGCTGGGCGTCACGGTCGCTGAGGTGAAGGACGGCGATGGACTGCGCATTACGGGAATCACGGAGGGGTCTCCCGCCGAGTTTGCCGGTCTGCGCGTAGGCGATGTGATCACCGAGGCCGACGACGACGAGATGGAAACCTTTGAAGATCTGCGCGACCTGATGGCGTCGAAAGATGCTGACGATCGCGTGAAGCTCACCGTTTCCCGCACGGCCAAGCTCCGCGATGGCGGGACGGTGACCTCAAGCTTCGTTGTCGAGCTTGACCTGAACGCCGGCAGCAGCAACAAGCGCCGGTAATACCAATTGTCATCCCCGCGCAGGCGGGGATCCAGCCCATCAAAAAACATGGATTCCCGCTTGCGCGGGAATGACGTTTCTATAGTTGGGCCTTCTACTTTTTGCTTGCGCGGGAATGACGTTTCTTTGGTTTGCAATGCCGAGCGCACTTTTTCTAAAAGCGCATCTGAACCGCGAAACAAAATATATCGCCAGCCGACGTCCGCCGCGCGCCAGGCAAGGCCCGGATCGTCTCCGCAGTCGAGGACGGGAATAATCAGCGACGTCGCGTCGCCCATCAGCGCTTTTGCATATAATGGGCCGCCTGCGGAGGCGATGTGCGGCGCGCTCAACAACATAACCGCAACGCCGGTTTTCTCCGCCGCCGCGTGCGTCGCCGCCACGTGCTCCCGCGTGTGCACGATGACAACGCGGGAGGGCAGGGGCGTCATGGATTATTTTTCCAGCGCCGCGACGCCGGGCAGTTCCTTGCCTTCCATCCATTCCAGGAACGCGCCGCCCGCCGTCGAGATGTGGGTGAAGGCATCGGCCGCGCCGGCGTGATGGAGCGCCGCCACGGTATCGCCGCCGCCGGCCACCGAGAGGAGCTTACCGGCGCGTGTTAGCGCGGCGGCTTCCTGGGCGAGCGCCACGGTGCCGGCGTCAAAGGGCGCAATCTCGAACGCGCCCAAGGGGCCGTTCCAGATCAGCGTCTTGGCGCGGGACAACACCGCGCTTAAGTCGGCGACGCTGGCCGGACCGACGTCGAGGATCAATTCATCAGCCGCCACCAGATCAGCGCGCACGGTGCGTGATTCCGCGCCGGCCTTGAATTCCTTCGCCACCACCACATCCGAGGGCAGGTGCACGCGGCAGCCTGCCGCCGCCGCCCGCTTCAGGATGTCGCGGGCGGTGTCGGCGAGATCATGCTCGCACAGCGATTTGCCGACATGCACGCCCTTGGCCGCCAGAAAGGTGTTGGCCATGCCGCCGCCGATGATGAGGTCATCGACCTTGGCGACGAGGTTGGTGAGCACGTCAAGCTTGGTGGAGACTTTGGCGCCCCCCACCACCGCCGCCACGGGGCGCATCGGATTGCCCAGCGCCTTTTCCAGCGCGTTGAGTTCGGCTTCCATGGAAAGCCCCGCCACCGCCGGGAGAAGATGCGCGATGGCCTCGGTGGAGGCGTGCGCCCGATGGGCGCAGGAAAAGGCGTCGCTCACGTAAATGTCGCCAAGCGCGGCGAGCGCGGCGGCAA
>JABWBM010000161.1 GCA_013360495.1 Planctomycetaceae bacterium | reverse complement strand
CTTCGTGCCTTCGTGGTTCAAATGGCCGCAGGAGTGTCTATGTCCTCGATCGAATTCGGCCGTCAGGTGATCCGCGCGGAAGTTGACGCCCTCGTCAACCTCGCGAAGCTGCTTGACGCGAACTTCGACAAAGCCGTCGAGATGATCCTCGCCTGCAAGGGCAACGTGGTGATCACCGGCGTCGGCAAGCCCTGGCTGGTGGGCCAGAAAATTTCGGCCACCATGGCGAGCACTGGCACGCCGAGCATTTCCCTCCATCCGACGGAAGCCGCCCACGGTGACCTTGGCCGCATCCGTGAATCGGACATCGTGATCGCCATGTCCAATTCGGGAAGCAGCGAGGAAGTGGTGCGATTGCTTCCAATCGTCAAAAGAATCGGCGCACCCATCATCGGCATCACCGGTAACTTGCAGAGCGACCTCGCCCGCCATTCGGACGTCGTGCTCAACCTCGGCAAAGTCGATGAGGCCTGCCCGTTGAAGCTGGCACCCTCTGCCTCAACCACGACGATGATGGCGCTCGGCGATGCGCTCGCCCTCGCCGTCATGGAACGCCGCGGCTTCGCCAAGGAAGACTATGCCCTCTATCATCCGGGTGGGGCGCTCGGACGCAGCCTGATGAAGATCGAGGACTTGATGCGCCCGCTCGACAAAACCGCCGTTGTAAAACAGAGCGCTCCTGTCAAAGAAGCGCTGCGCACCATGAACGATCAGGCATCGGGGCTCGCCTGCGTGGTCGACGACAAAGGCATGTTGCTCGGCGTGTTCTCCGAGGGGGATCTCAAGCGCCTGCTCATCAAGGACGATGCGCGTATCGGCAAAACCATCGGCGACGTCATGACCACGCCGGGTATCCGACTCAAGCCCGGGACACTCTCTGGCGAGGCGCTTCACATTATCGAAACCAAACGCCGCGCGGAGTTTCCAGTGGTGGACGACAAGGGCAAGTTGCTCGGACACTTACAGCTCAAGGACCTCGTCAAGGCGAGCATCGTCTGAGCGCCGCAGCCAAGAAAAGGATTCATTCCTACAGATCTTGACTCTTGCGCGACTCAAGGTCTACTTGTCCGTGGGTGGGATTCGGGACAAATCGGGTTACAGGATTCATCATGCGCGAAGATTTGAATACGGCCATTGCGACACTGAAAACCAACGTGGACAACCTGCGGAGGTCGCTTTGACTTCGCGTCTCATCAACAACGCCTCCAACAACTCGAACAGGACATGACCCGGCCCGACTTCTGGAGCAATCAGGAAGCGGCGGGTAAAACCATCTCCGCCCTCAAGCAGGCCAAGTCCCACACAGAACCATTCAAAAAACTCGATACCGGCATCGCCGACCTCGAAGCCATGGTCGAACTCGGTCAGGAAGCCAACGACGAAGCTACGCTGGCCGAGTGTGACCAAAAACTCGCCGAACTCGAAAAGCGTTACCAAGAACTCGAAGTCCAAACCCTGTTTGCCGACAAGTCCGATGCCTACGACGCTTACGTCAGCGTCCAGGCAGGGGCGGGCGGCACCGACGCCTGCGACTGGGCCGCGATCCTGCTCGAGATGTATTCGCGCTGGGCCGAGTCCCACGACTTCGAGGTGGAGAAGATCGACGAAATGCCCGACGACGTAGCGGGCTACCGCTACGCCACGATCCTGATCAAAGGCCCCTTCGTCGCGGGCTTGTTGAAGGGCGAAGTCGGCGTGCATCGCCTCGTGCGCTTTTCCCCCTTCGGCGCCATGGACAAGCGCCAGACGAGCTTCGCCGCCGTCGACATCATTCCTGACTATCCCGAATCGGCGAGCATCGAAATTCGCGAGGACGACCTTGAATTCAATTTCAGCCGATCGGGCGGCAAGGGCGGCCAGAACGTCAACAAGGTTGAAACGGCCGTGCGCATCACCCACAAGCCGACGGGCATTGTCGTCTCCTGCCGCGTGGAGCGTAGCCAGCACCAGAACCGCGCGCGCGCCATGAGCATGCTGGCAGCGAAACTCGAACAGCTGGAACAGATCAAGCGTGACGAGGAGTTGGCGCGGCTCTATGGTTCCAAGGGCGAAGTGGCCTTCGGCAACCAGATCCGCAATTACTTCTTCGATCCCGAGAAACGAGTCAAGGATTCGCGCACGGGGACGGAAACGCCTCACGTGGAGCGTGTGTTAAGCGGCGAGTTGCTCGACGACTTCCTGCGTTCCTACCTGAAATGGAACCGCGCGCGGCACGTTCGCTCATAGCGCCACACGCCCGCGCGTGGCGTCTTGCCTTGAAACGCCATCTATCATTTTCCGTCACGCGAGGGCGCGTGACGCTACACCCAGCCTACTCCATCGCGTAGCCGTGTTTCTTGGCCATGGCGGCGTGGAGCTTGCGCAGCGCCTCGTTTTCGAGCTGGCGCACACGCTCGCGAGTGAGACCCACCGTATCGCCGATCTCGCGCAGCGTCATGGGCCGGTCCATGCCGATGCCATAGCGCTTGCGCAGGATGTCGGCCTCGCGCTCGTCGATGGCGACGAGCATGTCCTCGATCAGCCCGACCTCGTCGCGAGAAAGCACGGCTTCGAGGGGGTCTTCCGTGCGCTCATCGGCGATGGTTTCGCCCAACGATTGGGCCTCATCGCCATCGCCCGAGGACAGCGCGCTTTCCGGCTGCGTGGTATAGAGCGCGCGCCGCAGCATCTCGATCATCTCGGGCTTGAGCTTCATTTCGGCCGCGACTTCGTACATATCCGGCATGGCGCCGCGAAGCTGGCGCATCTTCTCGCGCGTCTGGTGAAAGCGCGAGAGCAGTTCGATCATGTGGCTTGGAATACGCACGGTTTTGACGGTGTTGGCGAGTGCGCGCCGGATGGTCTGCTTGATCCACCACGTGCCGTAGGTTGAGAAACGGTTGCCTTCCTCGGGGTTGAAGCGTTCGACGCCCTTGACGAGGCCGATGTTGCCCTCCTCGATCAGGTCCATGAAGGAGAGCCCGCGGTTACGGAATTCCTTGGCGACGGAGATCACGAGGCGCAGGTTGGCGCGGATCATGTGGTCGCGGGCGAACTTGTCGCCCTTCTGCACGCGCCGCGCGAGCTCGACTTCTTCCTCAGCGGAAAGGAGCGAAATCGCATCCACCTCCCGCAGGTAGTATTCGAGGTCGGCTAGTTCGGTTTCGCGGCGGATGCCCCAGCTCCTTTCGACCAAGACCCACACGCAATTCGCGTCAGGTTGAATGTGTGGATTAAACTTTTTGCGCCCCCGAGGGCAACGCTTCATTTATGGCGAGCGAATGCCGGAAGTTTTTTGTGCTTGCGCCCGATGAAAATACATGGTTCGGGCGCAGGGTTTTGCGCCTGGAAATAGGAGCGCAAAAAGACTGGATGCCCGCCTACGCGGGCATGACGACCTTCGGACCATCGGCTGGATAAAGACAAGCCATGCAACTCGCCTTCGACCAATACCGCCAAAAAGCCAGCCAGCTCCCCTTCGGGCTGCTCGGTACGGCCGGCGCGCTGGTGGCCATCGGTCTCGCCTTCATCGCCTCGGCATCGGCTGGTGAGGGGGGATTCGTCAGCCGCCAGACAATTTTCCTTGCGGCCGGGGCATTTTTGATGCTTTTGATCGCGTTCACGGACTACCGCAAGCTCGTCCCCTTCTATTGGGTCGCGTACCTCGGCGGGATCGCGCTCTTAGTCGCTTGCATGCTCTTCGGCAAGACGGTCAACGGCGCGAAATCATGGTTTATGATCGGCGGCTTCGGCATTCAGGTGTCGGAGTTCTGCAAACTCGCCTATATCATCACGCTGGCGGGTTTTCTGCGCTACCGGCGCAACACCGAATCGCTGATCCATATGGGCGCGATTCTTGGCCTTACTGCCGTGATGCTTGGGTTTATCCTGCTTCAGCCGGACTTTGGCACCGCCATGACCTTTATCCCGGTATTCTTCGCATTAATGTGGTGTTCCGGCGCGCGGGCTAAGTTCCTGATCCCGATGATTCTCGCTGGCGCGATGCTCATGCCGGCCGCATACCTCACCGGCCTGTTCCGTCCTCACCAAATGGCGCGCATTAATACCTACCTCGCCTCCCTCACCGGCGGTCCCCTCGATCAGGCGGGCGACGGCTACCATATCACGATGTCCATGAACGCCATCGGCTCGGGCGGCTTCTTCGGCAAGGGCTACAGCGACGGCTCCATCGGGCAATTGGATTACCTCCCCGAGCGGCACACCGACTTCATCTTCAGCGTAATTGCCGAGGAGCTGGGTTTTATGGGTTCGTTGCTGATCACCGCGCTCTATCTCACATTCCTCGTCTTCTGCCTGATGGTCGCCGGGCGGACGAAGGAACCCTTTGGCCGCGCCCTGGCAGTTGGCGTGGCGACGATGTTCTTCGCGCAGTTCGTGATCAACGTCGGTATGACCTGCGGCGCCATGCCCGTGACCGGCATCCCGCTGCCCTTCATCAGTTACGGCGGCTCGTCGTTGATTACGTCACTACTGGCCCTTGGCATGGTGGTGAGCGTGCATCTGCACCCATCGCATGTGCTGGGCAGAGAGCTTGAGTAATTATGGATCGGGTTGTCGGCGCGCGAAAGCAACCCGTGGGGTCACAAAAATACGGCGCACCACACACTCTCTACCGCCGCCACGCCTCCTTCGTCAGCGCCCAGCGTTCGTGGTCGCGCCATCGGCCGGCGATCTTCAGGTATCATGTCCTTTCGCCGGGCGTTTCTTCATCGCCACAGCATATCACGCACTCTCACGCAGCGGCCACAGGAGATGCCGTTTTGGCAGTCGGAGAGTCGAAAGTCGGAAGTCCGGAGTCGGAAAACGAAGATGTTTCACGCAAAGCCGCAGAGGCGCCAAGGGAAGAAGATGAAGGCATGTTCATCGCTTGCGTCATTCCCGCGGAGGCGGGAATCCAGTTCTTGTCTTTACTCTTTGCAACATTTGCACCGGGGCTCTGGATCCCCGCTTTCGCGGGGATGACGTCCGTGGCGTCCGGCGCTTCTTCCACTCCCGTCTTCCGTCTCATATCTTCCGTCTGCTCTTCTTCCCGCTTGATCCGCTCCGTCACCACGCGATGCAGTAAGGTCATGGCCTGCACGTCGGCGTTGCCAAGGACATAGTCGGGCGTCTTCGCAAGCGTGGCCTCGATGGCCTGAACACGGATGAGCAGGACTGTGGTGATAACCTCGTCGTACTCATCGATATCGCCGAACTTCATGGCGAGCTTGCGGATGCCGCGCAGCACATGCATATCGGGCCCGGTGAGCTTCGCTTCCTCGGGTTCCGCCGATACCTTGGTTTCGATGCCCTTGAGGCGGAGCTTGTAGACATTGAAGAGTATCGCGTCGACTTTGTCGGGCGTGAGTTTGGAAGACTTCTCACGCAAAGCCGCGAAGTCGCAAGGGGATAACGAAGGAGAAACGGACGAGGCCCCATCGGACGCTTGCGTCACTCCGGCGGAAGCCGGAGTCCAGTTTCCATTCTTCTCCGCAATGTTCTCCTCTCGACTCTGGATCCCGGCTTCCGCCGGGATGACGTTCGTTTGCTCCTCCGTCTTCCGGTTCTGCGCGGCAGTTAACGCTTCGGCGCGTTCCACCACAGCAACTACGCCTTGGGCGCCCGCCGCCCCGGCCTGACGGGCTTCGATCTCAGCCTTCAATTGCTGCGCTTCCAGCTTGCGGCGCAGACGCTTCATCTTGCTCTTGCTTGCCATGGCAGTTCTCCTTTTCCCTTGCCCCACGGGGCAATCTTGATATATTTATATACAGCTTATTGTTTGCCAGTAGATGGCGCAAGCGAAAAACGGGGACCAGGGCAAAAATTTGGAACAGGGATGAAGACGATGAACGCGGATGAAGAGGATCACGAAAGCGCGAAATTGGGAAAGCACGAAAAAGAATTTCATATTTCGCAGTTTCATTCTTTCGTGTTTTCGTGATCGCCTTTCTTATCTGCGTTCATCGTCTTCATCCCTGATAAACATCTTGGTCTTTCCGGACCGGAAGGGATTGGACATTGCCGTAACATCGAGTCCGAAGACGCCAAGGCGAGAGCGGCCAAAGAGTATGGCTCACGGCTTTGAGCCGTTGTTTATGCCTATTCAGCAGACAACTTGAATCCCAGTGCGTACGAACAGAAACACATCGTATCCACAGTCCGCTCGATACGCTGCTTGCGCGCGCTGCCCATGCCGTGGCCCGCGTTGTCATAGACTTTGAGCAAGATCGGAGCCGATCCCCCTTGCGCTTCCTGCATGGCGGCAGCGAACTTAAAACTGTGTGCTGGTGTCACGCGATCATCCTGCGCGCCCGTCCCGATCAGCGTAGGTGGATAGACCGTCCCCTTCTTCACGTTATGCAAGGGCGAATACTTGTAGAGGAAAGCGAAATCCTCCTTTACGTCAGCGCATCCATACTCGCCGACCCAACCTGCGCCGGCCGTAAACTTATGAAAGCGCAGCATATCGAGCACGCCCACCTGTGGAATCGCCGCGCCAAAAAGTTCAGGGCGCTGTGTGACGCAGGCCCCCACCAGCAACCCGCCGTTGCTGCCGCCAATGATGGCGACCTTCTTCGCCGATGTGTACTTCTCTGCGATCAGCCATTCAGCCGCGCCAATGAAGTCATCGAATACGTTCTGCTTTTTTTCGCGCATGCCGGCGCGGTGCCACGATTCGCCATACTCGCCGCCGCCGCGCAGGCAGGGGAAGGCGAGGACGACGCCAAGATCAGCCCAGATTACGCGCGATGGCGCAAAGACTGGCGTCTCCGACGAATTGAAGCCGCCATAGCCGTCAAGGAGCACGGGATTTGAGCCGTCGAGCTTGATCCCCTTCTTGTGCATCACCGCCATCGGGATCTTCGTGCCGTCCTTGCTCGGATAAAACACGCGCTTACACTCGAGATGGCTCACGTCGTAAGGAAGTTTGGTTTCTTTGACGATCGACACATCGCCGGTGTTCGTATCGTAGCGATAGCTCACCGGAGGTTTGGTGTAGGAGTTTACGGAGAAGAAGGTCTCGGTGTCATCCATCCGTCCGCCAAAGCCATAGGCCGAAACCGGTTCGTTAGGGAGTTTCACGTCGCGGATGAACTTTCCGTCGAGGCCGTAGACTTTCACGACGCTCAGGGCGTCTTTGAGTTGTGTCGTGATAATCGTGCGGCCAACGATGGATACACCGTCCAGCGGCAGGTGATCTTTCGGCAGGAGTTCGCGCCAGTTCTCGCGCGCCGGGTTCTTGAGGTCGATGGCGACGATCTGCCAGTTCGGGTCCTTCACGTCGGTTTGGACGAAAAGCGTCGTGCCATCATTGCCGATTGAGAAATGTTGCGCGTCAAATCCTTCGATAATCCATTGTACGCCATCTTTTCCGGATTCGCGATCGATCACCCCTAACTCGCCCTTGTTCTTTGAATTGTCCCAAAGCGTGACGAAGAGGTACTTGCCGTCTTCGCTCACGCCAGACCAAACATCGATCTTCGAGTCCCCCTTCCACTCGTAGACCAGTTTATCCTCCGCCTGCGGCGTGCCCATTTTGTGAAAACGGATCTTGGCAGTCCGGTTCAGACCGGTGTAACTGGTATCGGCGGTCGCATATTCCGTCGGGTTGTAATAGAAGCCGCTGTCGTCGGGCAACCATTGCGGCCCGCCCCACTTCACGCCCGTGAGCGTGTCGGCGACGTCCTCGCCGGTCTTCATGTCGCGGAAATGCCATTCGCGCCAGTCGGAACCATCGCGGGTAAGCGCGTAGGCCCAATAGCGTCCATCTGGGCTCGGACTCGTGCCGCCGAGAGCGAGGCTGCCGTCGTCGGAAAGCGTGTTGGGGTCGAAGAGCACCCTCCCGCGCTCCTTCACGTTGTCGGTGACATAGAGAATGTTGTAATTAAGCGTGCCGTCATTCCATGAGTAATAGTAACGGCCACCAACCTTCGACGGCGTGCTGTAGGTCTCATAGGTCATGGCATCAGTCACGCGTTTGTGAATCGCGTTACGACCGTGCATATTGTGGAGCAGCTTATCGGCCTGCTCGTTTTGCTTCGCCGTCCAGGCGTTCGTCTCCTCGCTGTCGATATCCTCGAGCCAGCGGTAGGGATCGGCAACCTTCGTGCCGTGATAATCGTCGACCTGCTCGACTTTTTTCGCGAGCGGATAAACGGGCTT
>JABWBM010000160.1 GCA_013360495.1 Planctomycetaceae bacterium | reverse complement strand
CACCGCTCGACCTCGCCTACACCCCGCCCTACGCCGCCGCCATGGACCCGCTGCTGATCGCCGCGCAGCAACTCGCTCACGAGCTTCGCTAGAATCGACTCTATGGGCTCAACCGCCCCCGATTTCACCTTATTCACGGCGGATGGCGCGGCGCGGTCTCGGGATGAAATTCTGAATGCCGGCCCGGCGCTGTTCGCGGTCTACAAGGCCAGTTGCCCTACCTGCCAGCTCACGCTGCCGTTCCTTTCACGGCTGGAAGGCGGGCCGATCCAGATCTTTGCCGTCAGCCAGGATTCACCGGAGGTCGCCGAGCGGTTCGCCCGCGAGTTTGACGCGCCGCTGCCGGTTCTGTTTGACCGCGCCGCGGACAATTACCCGGCCTCCAACGCCTGGGGCATTACTCATGTGCCGACTATGTTCCTGGTGGAGCCGGGCGGCGCGGTGAGCTGGACCTCCGTCGGCTTCTTCAAACGCGATCTCGAAAAACTGGCGAAAACAATCCACATGGAGATCTTCAGGCCGGATGAGATCGTGCCCGAGGCCAAGTCCGGTTGAGGGTCCAGGAACTGACGCTCCCGTGCGGAGCGAGTCAACTGCAGTAAGCTGGGAGTACCGATAGGGGAATCATGCCAAAGATCCAGGAGATTCTGTCGGGCGCCGCGGCGATCGCCAAGGGGATGGGCGTCACCATCACGGAGATGATGAACCCCGTCATCACCGACGACTACCCCGACGCTCCGCCCAGGTTCGAGGAGCGTTATCGCGGTCTGCACGTTCTGCAGCGGGACGAAAACGGGCTCGAAAAGTGCGTCGCCTGCTTCCTTTGCTCGGCGGCCTGTCCCACCCAGTGCATCTACATCGAGGCCGCCGACAATACCGCGCGGGAGCGCATCAGCGGCGGCGAACGCTACGCCAAGGTCTACAACATCGACTACAGCCGCTGCATCTTCTGCGGCTACTGCGTCGAAGCCTGCCCCAAAGACGCCATCGGCATGACGACAACCTATAATCAGGTTGCTTCCAAGCGTTCGGACTTCATCTTCGACAAGGCGCGGCTTCTGCGCAACAACGACGAGTACATGGCGAAGAATGGCCTGACCACTTCTGGTAAGGCGCCCGACGGTTCATACCCGTTCAGCCCTGATGGCTGCGGCCCAGACATCACCCACGGCATGGGCAGCTACCGCGTCTCCCAACGTCTGTATGAGATGAGCCAGGAAACCCCTGCGCGCCAGGGCAAAGCGGCCGCGAAGTAATCAGGGCTCCGTTGCCAAGCTCCCGAATATCGAAGGTTCGACCGGCTTTTCCCGGTGCGGCGGCCCAACCACTCGTATAGCCGCGAAGCTCCCGGGCAAATGGCTAGAAAATTACGGACTTTGCGCGTGAAAATATTCGCGCGGTTTTGTCCAGACATAAGTCGTTGAAAAGCGGCGGGTTACGGCCCCTTGTCTTTCGCTTGTCGTTGCCCCTGAGCGGTACGCCAGCCATTTTCCCTTTGACAGCCGCGCGGAATCCGGATACTTGTATGTCTTTGCTGCGCGGATGCGTAGCGAGAACACTATGCAGACCAAGCGTTCCAGCCTGAAATCCGCAGACGCCATCATGATGGGCATGATGATGATGCGCCGCGCGGCCGGCTGGAGTGAGGCTCTGTAAAAAGATCACCTCAAACGAAACTCCAGCAGGCCGCCTCAAAGCGGCCTGTTTTCGTTTGGGAAGAGAATACGTCCACAGATGAAGATGATGAACGCAGATGAGAGAGAAAGATCAAAACACGAAGAGGCTTCTGCAATGATTTTTTCTTATCTGCGGCCATCTGCGACATCTGTGGATAAAAATTCTTGATTCCGGCGGCTTATAGCGACGAGCAAATTGGGGAAAGGACAGAACCATGGCGACGAATGTAGCGACGAAACAGAAGGCGAAGGCGAGTACGAAGAAGAATCTGGATTCCCGCCTACCTTCGACAAGCTCAGGGCAAGGGCGCGGGAATGACAAGACAACCACAAAGCGCGTGACATTGCTTGGGGCGGGGACGGTGAACGGCGCGTTGGCGCGGATCATCGCGAACAATTCCGAGTGCGACGGCTTCACGTTCGAGATCGCGCAAGTGTTTCTGCGAGATGCATCGCGCAAGCGCGAGGGATTGCGAGCCGACCAATTCATCACCGATCCGTCGAAGCTCGACTTCGCCCACACGGACGTCGTCGTCGAAGCCTTGGGTGGCGTCGAACCAGCGCGAACGCTGGTGTTGCGAGCGCTCAAGTCCGGCATTCCCGTCGTCACGGCCAACAAGACGCTCATCGCCTATCACGGCGAAGAACTGTTTGAAGCCGCGCGCGAGGCCGGCGTGCCGCTGCGATTTGAAGCTGCCGTCGGCGGCGCCGTCCCCTGCATCCGTGTGCTGCGCGACGCACTCAAGGGTGTGAAGGTGCGCCGCATCTACGGTGTGCTCAACGGAACCTCACACTTCATCCTCAACGAAATCCGCACGCCCGGAATCTCCCTCGAAACGGCCGTCAAACTCGCCCAGCAACATGGCTACGCCGAGCAGGATCCGAGCGCCGATCTCGAGGGCCATGACGCCGCGCAGAAGCTCGCCATTCTCTGTTGGGGCTTGAGCGGAAAGTTGCTCGACCCCGAAACCATCCCGCGTGTGGAATTGCCGACGCTGAGCCCCGATACGGTTGTTGCTGCCGCGCATATCGGATTCACCGTCAAGCCGCTGGCGGCGCTTTCGTGGGACGAGCGTGGGAAGCCCGAAGCCTGGATCGCGCCGGCAGCAGTGCCGAGCATTTCGTGTTTGGCCGCGACCCAAGGAGCGGAAGCCACGGTGGTGTTGCAGACGGATATCGCAGGGACCTTCTTCCTCTCCGCGCCGGGTGCGGGCGGCGGGCCGACGGCATCGGCGCTCTTCGACGACACGATCGAAGTGCTGCGTGGCCAGCGCGCGGACGTCCACAGTGGAAAGCCTGAGCGCGTGAGCCGCGGCGGCGCCGACGATCCGCGCGAGTGGGTGGTGCATGCGCCATTGTCGTCGGGTGTAGACGGCGCGAAGCTCGTGCGCCACATCGCGGATTGTGAGGGTCGGATCGAACGCTTTGAGAATCTCGGCGAGGGCGGCTGGATCGCCCATGTCGCGGGTATCGCGTATCAGCCGCGCTTTACAGAGCCGCTCACGAAGCAGGGAGCGTGCGTACTGGAGGTAGTAAGATAAGAAAGATTCACCACAGAGGCACAGAGATCACGGAGAACAGAGAAAGCGAGATGTGAGATACGAATGCGATGTATAGAAATTCTTTGACTCCGGACTTCGGACTCCGGACTTCGGACAATGACACAATACCAAAACAAAGAGAACCAATAGAAAGCGAGAAAGGGACCATGGGAATCAACACTGACGCGATTCATGCGGGATTCGAGGACGAGCAATTCCGGTCGCTGGTTGCGCCGATCTATCAGACCTCAACCTACGACCAGGAATACCCCGGCGTAACCAAAGGCTACTGCTACACGCGCACGGGCAACCCGACGCGCAGCTCGCTGCAGTCGGCGCTGGCGAAGCTCGAAGAAGGGACGGATGCGTTTTCATTCGCCACGGGTATCGCCGCCGAGAACGCGATCTTTCAGGTCTTCCTGAAACCCGGCGACAAGGTGGTCGTGCCTTACGACCTCTATGGCGGTACGCATCGCTTGCTGTTCATCCTCTATCCGCAGTGGGGGATCCACGCCGTCCGAGCCGACTACCGCGACCCGAAGGCCGTGGCGGAAGCGGCGAAGGGGGCGCGCATCGTTTGGGCCGAGAGCCCAACGAACCCGCGCCTCGATGTCTACGACCTGCCCGCCATCGTCAAGGCCGTGAAGGCCGTATCGAAGGCGCTCGTCGTGGTTGATAACACCTTCGCGACGCCGCTCGGCCAGAAGCCACTGACTTTCGGCGCCGACCTCGTGCTGCAGAGCGTGACCAAGTATTTGTCGGGACATAGCGACGTGGTGCAGGGCGCGGTGATCACGAAGAATAAGGAACTGGCTGAGCGGTTGACCTTCATCCAAAACGGCACCGGTGGGGGAGCCGCGCCATTCGATTGCTGGCTCGCGCTGCGGGGGCTTCGCACGTTCCCGATCCGCTACAAGCAGCACTGCGAGAACGCGCAAGCTGTGGCGGAGTATCTCGAAACAGCGGACGGCGTGAGCAAGGTTTACTACCCCGGCTTGAAGTCGCACGAGACCCATGCAACGGCGAAGAAGGTGCTCAAGTACTTTGGCGGCGTGGTGGCGATCGAGCTTGAGGGTGGCGTGGAGTTCGCCAAGAACTTTGTGAGCAAGCTCAAGGTCTTTAAGCTCGCGGAGTCCCTCGGCGGTGTCAAATCCCTTGCCTGCCACCCGGCGACCATGACGCATGCTGCCGTGTCGGCGGAAGAGCGCGCCAAGATCGGCCTAAGCGACGGACTTATCCGCCTCGCGGTCGGAATCGAGGACGTTGAAGACCTGATCGCTGACATCAAACAGGCGCTTGCAGCCGCGAGATCGGCAGCGGCACCGAAGAACGCGAAGGCTGGTGGCAAGTCGAAGAAGCAGCTCGTCGGCGCGAAGGCGTAGACTGCAAGTAGTTGTGGCCAGTCAAATTGGGTATCGAGAATGAGCAAAGGCCGGGTGACCCCGGCCTTTGGCGTTAGCACTACAGCGAAAAGCGAAACTAGGGTTTGATCCAATTCATGCAGCACACACGCTGATAGGTCTGAGTCCAACCACCCTGCACATTGTTCAATTCAACTTTGTTGAGCTTCTTCATGTAACTATCCCTTGCATGAGGACAATAAAGAGATCACAGATGAACGGAGCGGCGCGTCAATGTCTCCCGTCGGGGCCCCTTTCGCCTCATTCCCACCGTGCCGGATTCTTGCGCTCGTATTCACCCAGCAGGCACCTCGCCTGCGTGAGAGCAGAATGCCCGAACTGACTGCGCGACGCAGCAACGTGTTGAAGGCCAGAGTGCCGAATGGCACAGGGCGTAAGGACGTGTCCGAAAGGCACAGGTCGTGGATCAAGAGGGCATGTGTAAAGATTGGTAGATTCTCACCGCACAGCGTCATTCCCGCGCAGGCGGGAATCCAGGACCAACCACTGATTTGTCAAGAAACTGGATGCCCGCTTTCGCGGGCATGACGAGTGTAGGTATCCATCATTTCATTTTAGAATCTTGCTTAGAATTTCTCTTCGCGGCGGTTGAGTGTGGCGTCGGCTTGTTGCCAGTAGATCAACTCGCCCGGCACCAGCGCGTCAAAACCCTCGACGACGATGTTTTTCCAGCCCTCGGGCAGGTAGTCATCATAGGGAATATACGGGTTGAGGTCGGGGTTCTCGAAGGCCTCGCGTTCATCGAAATCGTAGAGGATAGCGGGAAGGTGTTCCTCATATTCATCGTGGAGCTTCGCGTAGTCCATCTTCTCGAGTTTGGCGATAATGTCCGCGGGTTGAATGGTCGCATTCGCATCGAACCAGTCCACCAGCGCCTGAATATCGTCCTTGCGTACGGGACAGAGCAGGTTCTTCGCGAAGCGCTTGTCCGGCCGCCCGGTATACTTCGACAGGTCCTGACCGTGAGCCTCGCAGAAACCCTTCATATCCAGGATCCACGCGTCGGAATCGGCCCGGTACAGACCGATCTCGTTTTTGTATTTGATGAATCCGTAAATGGTGTATCGGCCCATGGCTATGTCCTCGTGTCTGCTGTTACCGCTCGTGCGCCGGACGTTTTATCCGACGCCGTTCCGCGATGCACGGGAATTATGGCTCGTACCGGTTCCATACACAAAGGCGGCCGGATTGGCTTTTCGTTTCAACAAGCTCTTTGCGCGCATGTCCGTTACGCGGGAAACGCATAAAGATCGCCCCAAACCGGGGTCAATATTTCTTGTTGGCGGGTTCGATCCCGAAGTGCTCGCCGCCGCCCTCGCGCTCGAACTTCTCGATGCAGTGGATGCAGATGCGGGCATGGGGTTTGGCGCGCAGGCGTTCGATGGAGATCCAGATATCGCAGCTTTCGCAGCGGCCGTAGTTTTGCTTTTTCACGATCTTGTTGAGGGCGTGCTCGATCATGCGAAGCTCGTCCGTTTCGTTCTCGATCATGTGGAGCGTGAAGTCCTGCTCGTATTGATTCGCGCTCGAATCGGCGATGTGGTTGACCGAGACTTCGCGCGTGGCGTCTGAAAACGCTTCGCTCTCCATCGCCGTCACGTCGCCGAGAAGTTGCGAGCGGCGCGCAAGCAGTTTTTTGCGCAGGTCCTCGAGTTCTTTCGCCGTCGGCGGGCGATGGTGAAGTTTGATCGGGTGCTTGCCGCGCGATAGCTCGACCTTTGGCACCTTACGCACCGGAGTCGTCAAGGCCGGGAAATGCTCCGCCTTGTGTGTCGGCTTGGCAAGGCGTCCGGACTGGCTGCGGAGCGAGATTGACTTTGCCGCGCCATTGCGCGACTTCGACGCGGGCTTCTTCGTGGCAGGCTTCTTCGCGGCGGGTTTTTTCGCCGGACGCTTTTTTGGTTTCGACGCGGAAGCCTTCTTTTTGGCCTTGGTAGCCATGTATCCCTCGTTCCTAGCCTATTTTGAGACGGCGGATTGTAGCCTTGGGTCAGTTTTGGTCAACCCAACAAAAGTCGCAAATTTGAACCGACGCGCTGTGCGATTTGTGCGTTATTGCGAAGGGTTTTTATCAGCGACTTTCGGCGCAACTTCTTGAGCCATCATGTCGTTATCGGCTATCATAGCGTTGCCCTCTCCCTCCTGTGCTAGGCCGAACCTGGATAAGCCCATGAAGATGCCGGCGCCGATTTTAATCGTATTGGCCATTGTGAGTTTTGCCGTTTTGGCGATCGGCGTGAACGCCTGTTCGCGCGCGGTGTTCCCTGAGGTTCCGGGCGTGCCGAAGTTTTCGGTCGCTGACGTTGAAACCGCGGAAGAGAACGGCGTGCTGATCGTCACCGTCTCCTTGAGCCGCTCCTATTCCGTTGATTGTCAAGTGTCGTATCAGACCTCCGACGATTCCGACGCCGATTTCCCGGCGACAGCCGGCACGGATTACACCGCCGTGAGCGGCACATTGAGCTTCCCGTCGGGAACGACGAGCCGCACGGTGAGCGTTACGATCCTCGACGACAGCGAGGACGAGGGCGACGAGGAAACCTTCCTGTTTCAGATATTTGGCGCGACGGCCGGCGCAGCAGTGAAGGACGCGGAAGCCGTTTGCACAATCAACGACGCCACGGATATCGTGGCGCTTTACAGTGTCGCGCTGTCGTCCGCGACGCCCGCCCCAGTCAACGAGGGCGCCACGGGCGAACTGACGGAGATCGCGTTCACGGTCTCGCTCGACCGCGCGATCCTCGACATCGGTACGGTGAACTACACCATCACCGATGGAACAGCGGAGGACGGCAGCGACTTCCGCGGGAGCTCTGGCACGTTGACCTTCCAGCCCGGCGATGTATCGGAGGACTTGGTCGTCTTGATCAACGGCGACGATGTACCTGAGGGGAACGAGACGTTTACAGTGACGATCAGTGTGCCATTGCCGAGTATCATCACGGATATCGGTACCGCGAGCGTCATCGCGACGATCACGGACGACGATGGTGCGGCGCAGCCGACGACACTCTACGTGGATACTCCGGCAATGCTCGAGAGCGGCAATGTTTTAACATTCACGGTAACCGCCGATTCCGCTCCTGCAGCCGATGTCGAGTTTACCTATGAAACCACCGGCGGAACCGCGGACACGGGGGGCGCTGACTATTCGCCCGTAACCAGTCCGACAACAGTAACCATTCTTGCCGGCACGACGTCCATAACCTTCACGCTTACCCTCGTCGATGACAACGACCTGGAAACGAATGAAACCGTCGAGGTCACCCTGACCGAAACGACCGGCACGCATGTATTCCCCGGCCTTCCACTCGGCACTCCTCTCGTCGTCACCGGCACCATCCTCAACGACGACGAGCCTTACGTGGGTGTCACGGGCGGCGGGATCATGGAGCCGAGCACCACGGGCGCCACGCGCGAGCTGCAGATCGCGATCGACCTCGTGGATGCAGCCGGCGCGCCGACCACATGGACCGATACGGTCATGGTTGACTGGGACACCGGGGAC
>JABWBM010000159.1 GCA_013360495.1 Planctomycetaceae bacterium | reverse complement strand
TAAAAGCCCCATGTCCAGAATCTTGCGGCGAAAATTTCGCTTATCTAATGCTCGCTCAAGAATGATCTCATAAAGCCGTTGAAGTTGCGTAAGCGTGAAGAGTTTGGGCAAGAGTTCAAACCCGATAGGCTGGTACGTGATCTTTCCACGCAGCCTCTTGTACGCCGTCTCGATAATCCCGGCATGATCGAAGGCCAGTGTTGGAACGTCGCTTATTGAAAACCATGCTGCTTCGCGGGCATCGGTGGCCGCCCGGATGCGATGGCTGCTCAGTTTTACCAGCGCATAATATGCGACCGAGATAACCCTGCCGCGCGGGTCACGTTCAGGCGAGCCAAAAGTATAAAGTTGTTCAAGAAATATGTCCGAGACCCCAGTCTCTTCCACCAGTTCCCGGCGCGCGGCATCATCAAGAGATTCACGCTCGCGCACAAAGCCACCGGGCAACGCCCATTTTCCCGCGAATGGCTCTTCGCCGCGCCGGATCAATAGCACCTTCAGGTCGTCATCGTCCAACCCGAATACAACACAGTCCACCGTGACTGCAGGCCGAGGGTAATCGTAGGTATAACCGCCAGATTCGTTTAGTGTATTCATAACACTAACAATAGTGTCTTGTGAACACTATGTCAAGCGGATTTCATGACATTTCTGATAAGGCTTAGAAACTGCGCCTAAAACTACCGCGGGCGTCCGATGTGGGCGCCCATGGAGAGAAAGCTACTGATGCTGCAGTGTCCTATTACTTTCTGGGAGTAAGTGATCCGTTGCCGGAGAACGTCATGCCATGGCCTATTTTCGATGTATAGAGCGAGTAACAGATGCTTTGCTCCTGAGATACAAATCGAATGTCGATACCGCCTTCACTTGGTTCGAGGGCAATGCGGCCATGCCCGGTGTCTTGTGTTACCGCATATTCATCGGCCGGGCCGTCGAGACCGATTATCGCCCACCCTTCATCCTTCTGAACAATCAAGAAGCGTCCTTCCGCGGACAAGGGAAGCTCCAGTGAATCCTCCATGAAACCCGAGGCAACAATGACGATGCTTGCATCCTCAACATATCGGTCGGTGATGCATAAACTGCTTTCCCACGCAACGCCGAATCGATCTCCCAATGTTTCCTGAATACACCGGAGATATTCGGGCGGCAACGCATGACCGTGTACGGGAGAATCGATATGGCTCTGCTGACTCTGTTCGGCCTCGGACACGAGCCGAAAGCAGTCAATGTGGAGTTGGCCTGTGTGGGCGCAACCAGTCAATAACAGGCCGACCGTACTAACGCACATACCCATATTCATCGCACACACTCCATTTTCTGTGTTCGGTTTATTCTCAGGTGGCAAGTGAATACGTTACGTCCAATCCGCGATCTGTGCTCCCGCAAGGAAAAGCTTCGTGTCACTTTTGGTATGTGCTACGAAGGAACGTCATAAACGTCACAGCGCGCTCCATGGTGTTCTCTACATCGCGGCAAGAATCATTATTCCTAAAACTACCACGGGCGTCCGATATGGGCGCCCGTGAGAAGAAGATTACTGATGTGAACGATGATGTGTCGCCAATCAAGGCGTATGAGTCAAGTCGGTGCGTGTCTCCTAAAGGTGTGTGCTCGGTTTCTCACGGGCCCGAAGGTCCGTGACCTCGGGTGTGGGGCGCCGAAGCGCTATCCTGTTCGGGAGTACATGGCGATCAGGTTCCGTGGTATCCCCTCGTGTACCAGGGATTCGACCATTTCTGACGCTTCGCTCCGGTCGTTGTAGTAGAAGCTGTAGAGGCCGCGTTCATCGTCGAGGACAGTAACAAGGAAGTTGGGCAGTTCCTTCATGGAACTTTCCAGCATTTCCCGTTTGATGTCTTCAGCTCGACGTCCGGTCCCGCGCTTCTCTGCTAGTGTCTGAGGCATTGTAAAACTCCGATGCTTCTGGTGTGTATGTCCCGGAGAAATCGCCTCCGGTTGAATGGCCATTTCGGACGTTGGCGGAAGGAACTTGAAGGAAAAAGAGTTTCTCACCGCAAAGGCGCGGAGAACACAAAGGAAGATTTGAGCCGCAAATGGACGCGAATGAACGCGGATAAGAGATCACGAAATCTTCTTCATCCGCGTTCATCAGCGGCAAAACATCTTCTTTGCGGCAAAGTTATTACGAACGCGAGGGCGCTGCGGGGATAGCAGCGTTGAGCACTGGTGCCGGCTGCTGCGGAGCAGAGATGGTGACGGAAGCGTTTTCGGCGCGTGCGACGAATGGGTTGGGCATCAGGCCAAGGACGACCGTGGCGATGGACGCGGTGAGCAGCGCGAAACGCACGCCCCAGTCGTCGGCGTTCTTCGCCTCGGCTTCGCCCGGTGTGGGATCCTTCATATACATCAATACGATCACGCGCAGGTAGTAGAACGCGCCGACGATGCTGGCAAGGATGCCGATCACGGCGAGCCATATCTCACCCGCTTCGATCGCGGACGAGAAGAGCATGTACTTGCCGATGAATCCGCCCGTGAGCGGAATGCCCGCCAGCGAAAGCATGAAGATCGACATGGCAAGCGCCATCCCGGGCGAACGCTTGGCGAGGCCGCGTAGGTCGCCGCCGTCCTCGTTGCTGTCGGTCGCGGTCCAGGTGAGGAGCGCGAACGCCCCGCCGGTGCCAAAAGCATAGACCAGCAAGTAGAACAGAATCGCGGACATGGCATCGCTACTTCCGAGCGAATCAGGATATGCCTGCATCGCGACAATGCCCATGAGCAGATAGCCGGAGTGCGCGATGCTCGAATAGGCCAGCATACGCTTGACGTTCTCCTGCGTCACGGCGAGCCAGTTGCCAATGACCATGGAAAGCGCAGCGATGGCCCAGAACATGCCCATGCCGAAGGGCGAAAACTTCTCGCCTCCGAGCGTGTCGGGAAAGGCCTCAACGACGAAACGCCCAAGTGCGCCGAAGGCCGCGAATTTGACCGCCACGGCCATGAAACCCGTCACCGGCGTTGGAGCGCCCGTGTAGACGTCCGGCACCCACTGGTGGAAAGGCACCGCGCCAACCTTGAACGCGAAGCCGATCACGACCATACCGATGCCGAGCATGGCGACATTCCGGTACGCGTTGTCCTTGGCGGCAAGGGCGTCGCCGATTTCCGCGAGGCTGATCGTCTGGGTAACGCCGTAGATCAGCGCCATGCCCAGCACGAGAAAGCCCGAAGCGAACGCGCCCATGACGAAATACTTCATCGCGGCTTCCGCCGAGCGGCCCGACGAGCGGTTGATGCCCGCGAGCACATAGATGGCGAGCGACATGAGCTCGACCGAGAGGAAAATCATGATCAGGTCGTAGGATGTGACCAAGAGCAGCATGCCCGACGCCGCCACCAGCACGAGGCCGAGAAAATCGCCAAGCCCGATGCGTAATCTGTCGATAGCACCAAGCGAGGTGAAGCAGCAGAGCGCCGTTCCGATCAGCACGCCTGCGCAAAGGAAGAGGCCGAAACGGTCGATCATCACGCCGCCATTGAGTATCAAGTGCGGCTCGAACGCCCCGCCCCACGTATTGAACAGCGAAACGAAAGCAAGCAGCACGCCACCCAGCGCGGCGTAGAAAATCGGGAGCTTCGCCCCGGCGCGGTCTTTCGCTCCGAGTTCGATGGAGACACACACGACGGCCGCGAGAAAGAGCCAGACAACAGGCATGAAAACGTCAAAACCAAAGAGGGTTTCGAGCAGTGGATACATTCGTCTTCCTTAAATTTAGGACCACCGAACAGCCGGGCGGGAGTATAGCACGGGGGTCGTGACCCGCTACGGGCATTCGACGGCACGCGGTCTGGCTTAACGTGTGAAAGACGTCATATAGAATGGCATACTCCATCCGGGGTGTTCATGATCCATACCATACTTAATTCTGAAGTAGCGGCTTCGTTTTCGTGGGAATATTTCGCCTGGGCGCTGCTCCTCGGCGGCATCAGCGCCATCTCGCTGCCTCTCGGTTCTGCCCTCGGCCTGATGGTCACGCCCCGCCCGAAGGTGACGGCGGCGCTCACGGCCTTCGGCGGCGGCGCGCTCTTTTGCGCGTTAGCCATCGAGCTGGTGGCCCCTACGGCAAGCGCTCTTACAGAACCGGCCCAACACGGACACAACCCCCACGATGCCATGTATGGACTGCTCAGTGGGATGCTCGGCGGCGGTATCCTCTTCTTCATGCTCGATCAGATCATCAACGCCCACGGCGGCTTCTTGCGCAAAACGGCGTCAACCATCGCCTATATGAGTATGCGCCGCAAGCAGCGCGACGAGAAGGTGCTACGCCAACTCAGCGCCGTCTCGATCCTGCGCGAAGTCCCCTTGAGCGGCGTCAACAAGCTCGTCAACCTCGTCAGACCGCGAACGTTCGAGACGGGCGAGAAGCTTTTCGAGCAAGGCGACGCCGGCGATGCGCTCTACTTCATCGTCGACGGCCGTATTGGTCTTGAAGAAAACGGCAAACATTTCAAAGACCTCGAGCCCGGCACCGTCGTCGGTGAAATCGCATTGCTGACCGGCGCAACACGCACCGCCACCGCAAAAGCCATCGGACGTGTCCAGACACTCTCGCTTCACAAGCAGGACTTCGACTCATTGCGGCATGAATTCAGCGAGCTCGATACGGCCGCCCGAACGCTGGCGCAGAGCCGCATGGCCGAACTCAAACAGCATCACGACGCAACAGCCCATCAAGTCACTCAGTGGATCGAAGAGGCGCGCCTTGCAATCGAGGCAGGCGCCGAACTCCCCACAGAAGGAGAACTGAAGAAAGCGAAAGAAGAGCACTCCGGCGCGCCGCTCGCCATCTGGCTCGGCATTCTGCTCGACGGCATCCCCGAAAGCTTCGTGATCGGCGCGACGCTGCTCGGCGTGCTCGTCGCCTATCACGGCGAGCCGGCACTGCTGTCGGTGATTCCTTACACCTTGATCGCGGGACTTTTTCTTTCGAACTTCCCCGAGGCCATGTCCAGTTCCATCGGCATGCGCTCGCAAGGTTGGGGCCGGGGCAGAATACTGTTCATGTGGGTGGTGTTGATGGTGATGACGGCAGCCGGAGCTGGTCTCGGTTACGCGGCCGGCGAATACCTCGACCACACGACGATGGTGACGATCGAGGGCATGGCGGCGGGTGCGATGCTCACGATGATCGCCTCGGCCATGATTCCCGAAGCGGTTCACCTCGGCGGCGCAAGCGTCGCGGGCCTGAGCACGCTCGCGGGGTTCGTCGCATCCGTGGCGTTCAAGATGTTGGAATAGCCCATCACTCGATAGGCACTGACTCGCCTTCGACAAGGATGATCTCCTTGCCGTTTACGTTGACCGTGGCGACAAAGCGCGCATCCTTCGCGCGGCGGCGCTGCGGGACGTTGATAGTCATTGGCTTGCCGTCGATACCGGCGATGACCGTCCCCTTCTCGTCCTTCACAGGCTGACCCAGAACGCTCTCCTCCCACGGCGCCTCGAGCGCAAGCTTCACCACGCTTACTCCACTCGTGATGTCGATCACCTTGCCGTCAGCATTAACGCGCGTATCGCCGATCGCTTGACCGACGGCCGCCGCGATCGAAATGCTCGATCCGTCCTGCTCGACGACTTCGAACACGCCGCGCTTCTCAGAGCCGCCAAGGAAAAGCAGCTTGCGCCCGCCCGAGTTCGTGCGCGGCGCGAGATCCCGTTCCGCGAGCACCACCTGACCGCGCCGCAGTTGGTAACGCACATCTCCCGACAGCGGTGGCTTGTCGCGGACTTCCCCCGCGAATGGGTGGGCAAGAACATGCTCCTGACCGTTCGTAATGCGCACGAGCAGGAGTTCATCGTCCGGCACGCCGTCGCCGGCGGCGCACAGCGTCAACGCTCCGGCGATGTCCGGCGCGCTCATAACGAGCCAGGCCCGTGGAGCGACGCCGTCCTGCGCGCGGGACATGCCGGCGGCCGGCAATACCGTTACAATGACCAAAGCGAGAAGACTCAAGCGACGCGCCAGACAATGCAAGACTGGATTCCCGCCTTCGCGGGAATGACAAGATCGTTGCTGTACCCCAATCAAAGGAGCGCGCATCTTTGACACCCTTCCAACACGCCGATACAGTAGCATACCTTAAATCTTCAGGAAACGGACGCGCGCGGTCAATCTATGGAAACCTTTGTCGAGTCGAAAGAATTACGGGTATCCGGCGCGCGAGCGATCCTCGTTGGCATTGTCATGCCTGACGGGGAATCGTTTCCGGAAGACCAGCCGCTCGATGAACTCGCGGCGCTCGCCGAGACAGCCGGTCTCCACGTCTGCGAACGCGTTCTGCAGAAGCGCACCTCCCCCGACCCGAAAACATACTGCGGCAAGGGCAAGACCGAAGAGTTGCGCGACCTCGCTGGCAAGCTCGGCGCGAACATGCTGATCTTCGACAACGAACTCAAACCATCGCAGCAAACGGCGCTCACCGACGCCACCGGCATACGCATCATGGATCGTACCGAATTGATCCTCGCCATTTTCGCAGAACATGCGCGCACCAATCAGGCGAAGGCCGCTGTCTCGCTGGCACAACTCGAGTACCAGCTCCCGCGCCTGCGAAACCTCTGGTCCCACCTCGAACGCCAGCGCGGCAGTCTCTCCGCCGTCGGCGGCGCCGGCGAGCGCCAGATCGAAGTCGACCGTCGCATCCTGCGCGACCGCATGCACAAGCTGAGAACCGAGATCGCCGACATCGAACGCCGCCGGGAGGTGGAGGTGAACCGCCGCAGCGACCTGTTCCAAGTGGCGCTTGTTGGCTACACCAACGCCGGCAAGTCGACGCTGATGAACGCGCTCACTGACGCGGGTGTCTATGTCGCCGACCAGCTCTTCGCCACGCTCGACACGCGCACGCGCATCTGCGAGATCGGCGATCACAAGCTCCTGTTGTCCGACACCGTCGGATTCATCCGCAGCCTCCCCCACTCGTTAATTGCGGGTTTTCACGCCACACTGGCCGAGGCGATGCACGCAGACTTGCTCCTGCATGTGGTAGACGCCTCGCACCCAGCCGTCGATCAGATGATCGCGACGGTGAACGGCGTCCTGCATGAACTCGAAGCGGACAAGAAGCGTGCGTTGCTCGTCCTCAACAAGGCCGACCGGATCCATAGCGTCGCCATGTCCAATTACCTGCGCGAGCAACACCCCGGTGCGGTGCTCATATCCGCACGTTCCGGCGCGGGGCTCACTGAACTCAAGGCGTCGATCACGGCGATCATCGAGGAAGGCGAGATCCGCAAGCAGATGATCGTACCCGCCGGCAACGGCAAGCTGCTGGCATTCCTCAAGAGCAACACCAAGCTGATCGAGGAGCGTTATGAGGGCGAGGATGTCCACGTCACCTTCCTTGTCGAGCCGCGCTTCGAACGGAAGATCGACGACCTTCTCTCCGGCCCGGCGCGTTGACACCCACCACGGCACTCCACCACGGCCATGAACGATACGAGCGCAGACACGACGGGGGCCATGACGCCATTCGAGGCCGTCAGCCGCTACTATCGCGCGCGCCGCGAACGCCTTGGCACCAATCTCAGCGAGCGTCAGGGTCTCGCCCTGCGCGCCGTCCCCTACCTTCTGCACGTTCACGAGAAGGGGCTGCCCGGCTATCGCGACGGCGCGAGCACGCCCTACGGCATCGTCGTAGCCCCTTCCGATGAAGCCGTCGAGAAGCGCTGGCGCGAGTTCTTCCCGGCGACGCCTTTGCCCGAAGCTGCCGGCGAGACCAGCATCGCATGCGTCGGCATGTCCGGAGAGGGCGGGACATGGGGTCAAGGGCCGGAGACGCCATTCCTTTTCTTTGTGTTCGCCGGCGACGAGCTGGCCGACCCCGCGCTGATAGCGTTGCAATGGAAGTGCGATCAGATTGCCGGATGGCTCGACAAGAACTTTCACCTGCGGGCGGAATTCCATGCCATGCGCCCAGCTGACCTGCGTGCGGGCGTGTTCCCACATGTGCGCCGCGCCAAGGACGCCATGGACGGCCCAGTGATCCGCGATCGCCTCGCCGCAACATTCTTCGCGCTCGCAGGCGCCATTCCAACCTTTCATGCCGCCGGCTCGGAACACAGCATCGACCTCGGCATGCCCGAAACCATCGGCCATGAGAACCTGCTGCACTTCGCGCTGCGCCGC
>JABWBM010000158.1 GCA_013360495.1 Planctomycetaceae bacterium | reverse complement strand
CACCGTCCCCGGAAGTCACTCGACTACCGCACGCCGCACGAAGTATTCTATAGAACGAGAAGCCTCTTGACCGTTGCACTTACGAGTTGAATCAGCGTTGTCCTAATACGCATTGCATGTGTAGAAGTACGGGTGGTTACGAAAGATACCGATGACGACTCAACTCAAAGAGCCACAAGAAGCAGCAGCCACGTCTATGTCCGTTCCAAATGATGTGAGCGTCGCCATTCCAAGCCAGATATCCGGGAATGCCGCCACGGCGTCATCGTTGAAATTCAAGATCGTCTTCGCCTTCGCGACAATCTATGTGGTTTGGGGGTCAACCTATCTCGGAATCCAGTATGCCATCCAGACCATCCCGCCGCTGATGATGATTTCGACACGCTTTCTTGTTGCCGGTGCGATTTTATACGCGTTCTGCAGGTGGCGCGGTATGCCCGCGCCGACCGGGCGTGAGTGGAAGGCGTCATTCTTTTTGGGCAGCCTGATGATGCTCGGCGGGACCGGCGGCGTATCTGTCGCTGAGCAAACCGTGCCGTCCGGCCTGACCGCGCTTTTGATCTGCATCACTCCGCTCTGGATCGCGCTTATCGAACGGGTGCGCCCGAACGGACGGCGAACGACACGGCTGGAAATGATCGGCATCGTGATCGGTCTGGGCGGCGTGGCGATGCTCGTCGGGCAGGACGGCCTGCCCATTGGGTCGCATGTGGATTTTTTCGGCGCGGGATTGGTGTTGGCATCGTCATTTTGCTGGTCACTCGGAACCGTGTTGAGCAAGGGAGCATCAACTCCCTCATCGCCCTTTATGGCCACGGCAGCACAGATGCTCGCCGGTGGGGTGGCGCTTGCGGCGGCGAGTTTGTTACGAGGTGAAGCCAATGATCTGCACCTTGAAGCGATCAGCATCGAGTCAGTCGTCGCGCTCATCTACCTGATCGTGCCGGGTTCGCTGTTGGCATTTTCAGCATATATCTGGCTGATTCGCGTTGTCCCGCCGTCGAAGGTGGCGACGTATGCTTACGTTAATCCCGTGATCGCTCTCTTGCTCGGCTGGGCGATGGCCGGTGAACATCTTTCGCTGATGAGTATACTTGCGGCGCTGGTGATCGTCGGCGCGGTAGTAATGGTGGTTTCAATGAAGAAGAAATGAACGTGACGAACCCGCTTCATGAACTCAGGCAGGCGCGCGAGGAGGCGCGCAAGGCGAAGGACAAGCTCGCTGAGGTCGTTTACATCACGACCATCTCCGCTGACGGTTACCCCGCCACGCGCCCCGTCTTCTCGCGCGAGATCACCGGCGACGGCGTGTGCCTTTACCTGAGCGAACTCAGCCCGAAATTCCGCGAATTAACCGCCAACCCGAAAATGACGCTCACCTTTCACTGGCCCGATATTGGCCGCGTCTTCCGCGTCACCGGCGATGCGAGCGTTATCGACAATCCGGCCATGGAGAGCTACTGGTCCTCGCGCCACCCGACGGCACAGGCGCTGGCCCATTTCTACGAACATGTGCAACAGCAGAGCACGGCGATGGCCTCGCGCGACGTCTTAACCAATGGCATCGAGAAAACGAAAGCCACGCTGGAAAAGAAAGGGAAGGCGCCCTTGCCCAAGACGTGGCACTGCGTGCTTGTCAAACCCCACACCGTCGAAGCCTGGACCAGCGGCGGCGACTCCCGCCTGCACCACCGCGAGCTGTACCGGCGAAGCGGCAAGGATTGGAAGAAATCCTTGCTGGTACCGTAGCATCTCGCATAATCCCCGCCGTGAATGTTGAATAGACTCCGACCATGGTGTAGCGCCCCGCATGACTGCGGGGCGGACATATTATGGAATAGACATTGCGCGATAGATCATTGGACGAAGGACACGAGACGTGAGCACATCGAAGGAGTACAAGCCGAAGAAGATCGCCCTCGCCTATTCCGGCGGGCTGGACACCAGCTTCTGCGTCGCCTACTACACGCGCGAAATTGGCGCCGAGGTGCATGCGGCATTCTGCGACACCGGCGGATTCTCGCGCGACGACATCAAGGAACTTGAGCAGCGCGCGCTGGCCTTCGGCGCGAAATCCTTCATCGCGCTCGATGGCAAGCAGGCCGTAGTCGATCAAGTCGTCCGACATCTGATCGCTGGCAACGTGCGCCGCGGCGCGACCTACCCCATGTGCGTCGCAGCCGAGCGCGCCATTCAGGCAAAGCTCGTGATCGAACACGCGCTCAAAATCGGCGCAGATGCCATCGCCCAAGGATCAACGGGTGCCGGCAACGACCAGATCCGTTTCGAGGTGGCCATCCGCGCGCTTGCGCCGGACATCGTGCCGCTTGCGCCTGTCCGCGACCTGGGCCTCACCCGTGAGGACGAAGTGACGAAACTCGAATCGTGGAAGCTCGCCGACAAACTTCCCAAGAACGCGAAGAAGGAATACTCCATCAATCGCGGCCTGTGGGGCGCAACCATCGGCGGCAAGGAAACCACCACCAGCGACAAGCCGCTGCCCGATCACGCCTACGTGCTGACCACGTCTCCGGCCAAGGCGCCGGATTCACCACAGACCGTGCGGCTGACGTTTGACGCCGGCATTCCCGTTGCCATCGACGGCAAGAAGCTCGGCGCAGTGGAATTGATCGAAAAACTGGAGAAAATGGCAGGCGCTCACGGCGTTGGGCGCGGCATGCATCTCGGCGATACGATCATCGGCATTAAGGGACGCGTGGCTTACGAAGCCCCGGCAGCGGAAGTCCTGCTGATCGCGCACCGCGAGCTGGAAAAGCTCGTGCTCACGCGCCAACAGCAGCGCACGAAAGATTCCCTCGCCGCCGCCTATGGCGACATGGTCCACGAAGGCCAGTTTTTCGATCCCGCCGCCCGCAATATCGAGGCGTTCTTCGACGCGACCCAAAAGGTCGTCAGCGGCGACGTCGATGTGGAGCTGTTCAAAGGCGTCGCGCGTGTGCTAGGCGTCAGTTCGCCCTACAGCATGATGGCCGCTTCGGGCGCTCGCTACGGCGAGAAGATCGCTGGCTATACGCCGCGGGATGCCGCAGGATTCGTGGCGATTCTCGGTAACTCGGCACGCATCACGGCCGTCGCGCGCAAAGGGGGCACCAAGTGAACGCCCCTCTCAGAGTTACATTGGACAAGATCGGCAGCGCTACCATGCTCGGGCCGATCAAGCCGCGCGTTGACCTCGGCTTCGACATTCAAGCGCGCGAGGGGGTGGTCGTTGCCGGCAGAATCCGCAACGCAAAATCCACTTACAATGTCGTCGAAGACGTTGACGGGCGTCTGCGCATGGTCATGCCCGGCGACGTCGTTGCTGGCGTGCTCGGCCATCGAGACGCGTTGCGCGGCTACGTGGGTCATGTTCCAGAGTCGGTAAAGCCCGGCGATATGCTCAACATCCTGAGCCAAAGCGCGGTCATCGGCAAATGTACGAGTTTCAACCCCGACCTCGGCTCGCCCTTTGAGTTTGAAGTTTTGGGCGCCGTAATGACCTACCCGAAATTTGGCGAGCGCGTTCCGCGCCCTGCGGTCGTTGAACGCTCGTCTGAACTCGACAATCCAACGCTCCCTGACAAACTCCCACCTATCGTGGTCATGGCCGGGGTTACCATGCAGGGTGGGAAAACTACGGCAGTATGCCATCTCGTCCGGCAATTCAAGCGCAGTGGATTCAATGTGGTTGCAGGAAAATGCACCGGTATTTCCCGTCTTGGCGACACGCTTGAAATGAAGGATTTTGGCGCGTCAAAGATTTCGGGTCTTCAGGATTTCGGCATTATTACCACCACGCCCGCTGATTCGCAGGCGACGGCACGAGCTGTCATTCGTACCCTGGCCAAGGAAAACCCGGATGTGATTTTGCTCGAACTTGGCGATGGATTGCTCGGGACATATGGCGTAGCCGAGATTCTGCGGGACGAACAGATTCGCAAGGTATTCAGCAGCGTTATTCTTTGCGCCGCCGACCCTGTGGGCGCTTGGGGTGGCGTGACGCTACTGCGTGAGCGTTTCGGCATCAAGTGTACCGTCGTTACGGGGCCAGTCACCGACAATCGCGGCGGCGCGGCAGCCGTCGAGCGGGAATTCGGCCTTGCAGCATTCAACGCGCGCAAGGAAGCGAAGGAGCTCGCCGACGTGGTGATGAAGACCGTTGGCATGGAACCGAAGGTGCGCGAAGAATGAGCACGAAAGATGCGATCCCTGTCGTCATCTTTGGCGCGCGCAGTTTCACGGCCGGCGAGTTGTTGCGCCTGCTTGCCGGACATCCGAAGCTCTATCCCGGTTTCGTTGTCTCGCGCACTTCGGAGGGCGCCAAGATCTGTGAGTTACAGCCGCACCTTGAAGGCTGGTTCGACGATGTTCCATCCGGCAATGAGGAACAGGCGTTTGAATATCTCGGCAAGCACACGAATGCCGCCGTCGTGCTCTGCGTCGGTAACGCTGAATCCGCGCCTATCGTGATGGAACTTAAGAAGCGTGGATTATTGGACAAGCATCCGCTTGTGGATCTCACCGGGGATTTCCGTTTGAAATCTGCTGAGACATACGAGCAATGGTACGAGGGCAAGCATCCCGCGCCGGAGTTGCTCGCGCGTTTTGACTACTGCATTCCCGAACTGCACCGCAAGACTTGCAAATCGAAACTCGTGGCCAATCCCGGCTGCTTCGCTTCCGCCGTGCAGTTCGCCTGCGCACCAGCCCTGCGCGCGGACCTGATTGAGCCGGATATCCGAGTATCGGCCGTCACCGGGTCATCGGGCAGCGGGGCGTCACCCAAGCCTAACACCCATCACCCAACCCGCGCCCATGAGTTCTACGCCTACAAGCCGTTGACCCATCAGCATACGCCCGAAATCCTGCAAGGGCTCGGGCTTGAGGAGAATCACCCCTTTGCCCTCGTTACGCATTCCGCGCCCATCGTGCGCGGCATCAGCGTTACCGCCATGTTTCGCTTGAAGAAGGGCGCCAAACCCGCAGACTTCCACGCGGCATACAAAGACTTTGCGGCGAGCGAACCGATGGTGAGTTACTCCGATTCGCCGCCGACGCTGACGGGCGTGACCGGCACCAACTGGGCGAAGCTCTCAACTGCCGTTGAAGGCAACGCCGCCGTGGCGTTCTGCGCCCTCGATAACCTCACGCGCGGAGCGTCTGGGCAGGCTTTGCAGAACCTGAACCGGATATTGGGAATGGATGAAACACTCGGCCTGAAAGCTCCCGGCATGCGGCCGATTTAACAACAGATGGTAACTTGATGTCATTCCCGCGCAGGCGGGAATCCAGGCCAAAGAAAAGATGGATCCCCGCCTTTGCGAGGATGACAGACCAGAAGCGGGTTATGGCACAAGAAACCCTACGCAAGCCGGATTGGATGAAGCGCAGGTTGCCACGTTCGGTGGGGCAGCAGCCGCTGACCGGTCTCCTACGCGATCTCGATCTCGTCACGGTATGCGAGGAAGCCCGCTGCCCGAACCGTTCCGAGTGTTTTGCCCACGGCACCGCCACTTTCATGATCCTCGGCGACACGTGCACCCGCAAATGCGGCTTTTGCGCAGTGACCAAGGGTATTCCAAAAGCGCCCGACCCGGACGAGCCGAAACGGCTGGCCGAGGCCGTGCGCCGCATGGGTTTGCGCCACGCAGTCATCACGTCGGTCAATCGCGACGACCTCAAGGACGGCGGATCGAATCACTGGGCCGCTGTGGTGCGCGAAACCCGGAAGCTCAATCCCACGACATCGATCGAAGTGCTCACGCCGGATTTTCTCGGCCATCTCGATCAAGTGGATACGCTGCTCAATGCAGGACCCGACGTCTACAACCACAATATCGAAACAGTTCCGTCGCATTATTTGCGCGTCCGTCCGGCTGCGCGCTATGAGCGTTCGCTCCGATTGCTCGCCCATGTGAAGCACTCGTCACCCAAGACACTCACCAAGTCCGGCCTGATGCTCGGACTAGGCGAGATGCGAGCCGAAGTGCTGCAAGTCTTGCGCGATCTGCGCGCGAACAAGGTCGATATGATCACCATCGGCCAATATCTCCAGCCCGCGCCCGGCAAACTGCTCATCGAGCGTTTCGTGTCGCCCCAGGAGTTTGAGGATTACCGTTATGAGGCGATGCTCATGGGCTTCTCGTCCGTGGCCTCCGGCCCTTACATCCGCTCGTCCTATAACGCATCGGAGACTTTTCTCGACGCGGTGGGGGGAAGCGGCGCATAAGCCGCATTAAGATGACTCTTTACCAAGCGATTTCGCGAGAAACTTCAAAACCATTTCGCGGTACTCGGGATTATGGAGACCCGAGGTGTGTTCGCCTCCTGGAATGGTAATGAACTCCTTTGGATGTTTCGCCTGCCGGTAAAGCTCCATGCCGTGTTCTATTGGCACCACGGAATCGGCATCTCCATGCAGGAAAAGGAAAGGAACGGGAGCGATCCGGACAATGCTTTCGTCTGGCTCATGGCCGCCGCGAATGAGCGCCCATATGAAGGGGTATGTGAGAAAAGTTCCGCCAAGTTTATCATTTGCGATGTCGCGATATGACGCGAAGCTGCTGTCGATAACCACGGCCTTGACGCCATCTACGCCATTTTCCCCAAGGGCGGCAACCGCGATCGCGCCGCCAAGGCTTTGACCGAGGATTGCGATGCGTTGCGGATCGGTAGCACTACGCGAGCGGAGGTAGGCGATGGCAGCCACGCCATCATGGACAGTTCCCTCTCTTGCCACGCTGCCTTGTGATTTTCCGTACCCCCGGTAATCGAAGCAGAAAACGTTGTAGCCTTCCTTGGGTAACCAATCGACGAAACCGACGTGCGAAGTGAGATTTTGAGCGTTGCCGTGAAAGTGGAGCACCGTGCCTTTGGCCGGGGTGATGTCGGAAAACAAAAACCAGCCGTGGAGCTTTGTCCCATCGCGGCTCATAAACCAAACTTCTTCGGCGCGTTTGCATACGTCGCCGAGGCGACAGTATTCACGATTGTCGGGGTAGTAGAACATACCGTTACATGAAACGATAACTGCTGCGACAAACAAGGCAGCAAGGCAAAAGAGAAAGCCTTTGCGTATACGGAGATGCTTGCGCCAGTCGGCCATATGAATGAAACGTCCCAGGTCCGTTTCCGCCGGGATGATTGCTCGCCGCTTAGAGCAAGCCAACCTTCTTGAGCAACGCATTCGCTCGTTGGACCACTGCTGCCGGATATGTTTGCTCTGTCGGCCACTCGCGTGTGAAGCCGTCGGCGGCGGTCTTGGTGGTGCAGTCAACGCCGATGCGGCGCGGGTGGCGGCGGGGACGCTTCATGCCGTCGTGGTCGTCGAGGGTGATATCGAAATGCACATCGCGTTCGGGATCGATGTGCGATAATCCAATCCACGTGAGCCGCGAGAGATCGCGCAGGTTTTCGGCTGCGTCGTAGACGATTACCCGTTGGGCGCAGGGGAGATCGGGGAAACACCGCCACATGGCGGCAATGACCTGACGCGCATTTTGTCCGCGGGATTTATCGAGAGCGATGAACGTCAGGTGCCGGTCTTCACCTTTGAATGGCGTGTTGAGAGCTGTGACCGATGGAAGCTCGCGTTTGAGTGCGGCAAGCAGTTCATCGTCGCCGGGAGTATCGCTTGCGAAGGGGACGCTCGCACGTTGCGGTTCGCCGGGGAAGTGGCGCGTCATGTCGATCGCTACCTTGCTACCGAAATGCAGCGCGCGCGTGGCATGGTCGAGCGTCTCCGTGGGGCCGATCACGAATTCGAGATCGCGGCTGACATCGAGGTTTCGCGCGATGTGCCGCGCATAGGTTTGGTAGCTGTTAATGTCGGGCGCGCTGGTATCGCTCACGCAGATGAGCTTTGTGAACATGGCCTGCCCCAAGCCCCACACAGCGTGGGCGACCTTGCGCCCCTGACCCGGATACTCCTTCTTGATCTTGGTAAGCATCAGGTTATGGGCGACGCCCTCGTGGGGGAGGCGGTAGTCGATCACTTCAGGCAGCGGTTGCTTCATCAAGGGCAGAAAGAGCCGCTCGATTGCGTCCGTGATGTGGTGATCTTCTTGAGGCGGCGGGCCGACCATGGTGGATTGATAGATGGGGTTCGCGCGCATGGTTATAGCGGTGACATGGAAGACCCAGTAGTCGTCAGCCAGTGAGTAAAAGCCCGTGTGATCGCCGTAAGGTCCTTCGCGGCGCTTTTCGTCCACAGGGACGTAGCCTTCAAGCACGATTTC
>JABWBM010000157.1 GCA_013360495.1 Planctomycetaceae bacterium | reverse complement strand
CGTAAATCGTTATGTCGAAAGTGGCGCAACAGGTATGTCTCTGGCTGCTCCTGCTGGGTGCGGGGCTTGGCTTCGCGCCGCCCGGAAATGTCGTCACCGCCGAAAAGAGCGATGACATCCGCAAGGAAATCACGCGCCTGCAGGAAAAACTTTCCGAACTCGAAAAGAAGCGCGACGACGAAGAAAAGAAAGAACACAGCAACCTTGAAGAACAAAAGACCGCCGCCAAAGAAGCCCTTGAAGATTTAAAGAAAAGCGCCGCAGATATCGCCAAGCGCCTCAACACCATTCGCGACGACATCAAAAAAATAATGCTCGGCATTGACGAGCAATGGGCGAAGCTGCGCGATGTCGCCCGAGGCGGCGCATCGAAGGCCGTCAAAAAAGCCAACGAAGCCGCAGGCAAGGGCAACAAGCGCGACACCACCGATGCATTGAAAGACGCCAAGCGAGAAATCAACGACTGGGACGATGCATTCAAAAGCATGACGATCCGTGAACACACGGAATCGGCAAAGCTACGCGATGCGACCTCGACAGTCGAGAACGCCGAAGCGAAATCGGAGCTGAACTCGCTCAACACCACGCTTGCGCTGCTTCGCGCTGAAAAGAAGCGGCTCTCCGACGAAACCGTTTTACTCGAAGAATTGACGAAGGCGCAGGCCGCAGCGAAGCTCGTTCCCGATGATTGGAAAGACGTCTCAGCCGCGCTTTCGGCACTTGCCGGCCGCGTGAAAGGCCGAACGACTGACGTTGATCAGAGGATTGAAAACGGCGGGAAGCGCGTGGAAGCCATTGAGCGCTTTATCGGGAAGAAGTAATTATTCTTGTCATTCCCGCGAAGGCGGGAATCCAGAGCCGAAGAAAAGACTGGATGCACGCCTACGCGGGCATGACATTCGTCTCCATTGCTCACAGCCATCTTTACTGCCGCTTGAGGCGGTTGCGAACTTCATCGAGGTTGATGTTGCGAGCGCGACCATCGGAAGCCAGTCGGTCGAGAATGTCGCGCACGCCCGGAATGCGCCGCCCCATACCACTATAAAGATAGTCGAGGATCTTGCGGCGCGCGCGCTTGTCGGCATGGGCGTCCTCGCCGATGCGTTCGCACTCGAGCATTTTGGCCATAGTGATCAAGACCTGCCGCTCCTCGCCTTGTTCCATGCGTTCTTCGGCGCTCATGTTCTTGTCGAACTGTGCGAACACCTCGCCCGCGAGGTACTGCATGCGCTCCGAGTTCTCCGACGTGCAGATTCGCCCAAGCACCTGCACAACCGGGAGAACATTGGCCTTAAGAAGGAGTAATTCTGTGAGCCGCTCACGCAACTTGGCATCGGCACGCGGGTTGACGGCAGCCGCGCCGAGAATCCGGGCCAGTTCCACCATGCTTGCCGGCGCCCACACCACTTTGTACGTCGCAACTTTGCGGAATAAGTCGGCGAGGTCGTCAACGATATGCTTCCATAAACCTTCTTTCACGTTGTCTCTAGCGAGCACCCGAGCCAGTGCCGTAAGAAGCCGCGGGATCAGATCAGTGTAGGCGGTCGTCTCGCGCCCGAATTCCAGCACGAGCGCTTCGGCAACCTTGCGCACACGACCGCTGATCTGCGGCAAGTCAAGGCTTACGAAACCAAGCAACACGTGACATAGCTCGAGCCGTTGCTCCTCGTCGATGCTGTCCCCCGACGCGATCCAGCCGATGCCGTCGATGATGTCGTATACTGTAGAGCTACTGTTGGCTTCTTCAAGAAAACGCTGCGCCAGCGCCCAAGCCTTTTCCCCATCGATGGCGCCATGCGCGGCTACCCGTCCCGCGACTCGATAGAGCGCTCCGCGGTTGGGAAAATGCGCGTCGTCAAGATGAGCGAGCAGTGTCGATAGCGTCGCGTCCATGCAGGCTGCGAAAGCTTGACTGCTCCCCCACCGGTCAATGAGCAAAATCAGAATGTCGCAGGCAGTCACGCGCGTAACATCGTGCGCCCCCTCGGCTATCGTATCCATGATTGCGGGTAATGCAGCCGAACCCTGCTGCACCACATGGGCGATGACGAGCTCGCGGGCGGCATCAAGTTCGTATTCGTGCATATCCGCGAGAAATAGGCGCGTCGCGCGCAACGCAACGGCATCGCTGAAAGGATTTTCGCGTAGAATGCCGGACTGGTAGATGGCTTGGCGTGTGGATGACGATCCGTGCTCGAAGACATCGAGCAGCGCGCTCGCCGTGCGATCCTTGATTTCGTAGCCGTCGCCTGTTTTGCGCAGAACGCCGGCGATGATGCCGAGCAACACGCCGCGCGCCCCTTCCCTAGCGCGGGAGAAGACTCCGAGCAAACGTGGGACGCCGGCCGGGCCAAGATTTTGCACCGCGCCAAGCAGCGCCATGTAGTTGGGGTCGCGATCGTCGCCGTGGAGGAGTTCCTCGATCATCAGACCGGAGACTTGATCGCTCGTCGCCAGCGCGGTTTTCGACCTGGCAATGAGCGCCAGATACAGTGAGCGCAAGTGCCGCGCCGAAACCTCTTCGAGGGCAGCGAGCAACATACGGGCGGTTTCCTCAGGGATCGCGTCCAGCAGATTCGCATACAGCACCCGTACGGGATGCACGAGGTCCGCGCGCTGGACAGCGAGCAAACGCTGAATGTTGCCGTGAAGCTGCGTCACCATGTCCGGAACCGTGTGCGCGAGACGCGGCAAACGGAGACTCAGCAAGCTCAGCGCCTTGGCGGCGATGGCGCTTGGCTCCGCCGGAGAGATGAGGCCCGTGCAAATGCCGAGGACAAGCATCGTCTCCCGTTCGCCGGCGTTGTCGAGCAGCCGCTCGAGGTTCGCGAGCGCCACGAGCCGCTCCGGCTCGTTTCCGGCGCTGGCGCGGGCAAGATTCTCTGTAACTCTGGCGTCAAGGCCGAGCGTCCCCAGCCCCCGGGCCGCTTCCGCCCGCACGCTCGATGCCTCGTCACGCAACGCAACGAGAAAGAGCCGGATCTTGTCGTCCTGACTCAAGGGGCTGAGCCAGAGCTTCCTGACGGCTTCGATTTTGGCGCCCGCATCGGTGCTCGTAAGCAAGGTCAACTTGATACCGCTCACATCGCCCGAAGAAAACAACGCCTGACGCTCACGTTCGTCAAGCACAGGAACACGGCCGGAGATGTCCGCCATGCTCACGAGGGAATATGTCCCGGATATTGACGCAAGCGGCTCAAAGGCTGGCGTCTCGTCGGTCGATGCAATGCAACGCATGCCTTCGCTCTCGTACACCGTGAGCGGGTTTTCGGCGATAAACTTCTCCGCTCCGGCGGATTCGGCGATGCGTAACAGCCCGGCCTGATCAAGCTTCTTGGCTCCCGTTGATAGCGCCGGCGAAAGTATGATCGCCCGCAACGGCTCAGCACGCTCGCCATCGGCCAGTATTTCCAGCACGACGTCGCTCACATGGACATTCTCACGCGCCAATGCCGCAAGACGAGCGGCTATGCGCTTGCTCAGACCCGCCTGAAGGGCTTGTTCTTCGATATTGTCGCGCACGGGCCGGGTCATGGGTTTCCTAACATCAATTCGACGACGGCTTGCTTCCCACATCGATGATCGTATGCGCCCGCATCTCGATTTTTCCCTCGATGGACATGACAACTACGATCATATGCACTCTCCCCTCGATATCGGTTGGAACCGGGAACGCAAGCGCGCCGTCCTCAGATACGACCTTCACCTGCGCAGGCGCGTCGTCTGCTTCGTCCTTCTCGTCAGTGTACCAGCGCACGGTGTGCTGCTGCAGGTCTTCGCCATCGGGCAACGGGCCCGAAAGCTTCGCAGCGCAGAACTCCCCAATCGCCGGTCTCGACGGCGTGATGACCAGTTCGAAGCCCGCCACCTTGTCCCATTTTCCTCCGGCGTGGCGCATAACTGGCGCGCGAATTTCCGAGGTTTCTGTCACACCGCCGCCTGTCGGGCCGCCGGACTTTGGGGCGACGAACCAGCCCAGCGCATAGTAACCCGGCTCCTGCGTCTGAACCTGCTTGTAGACACCGGGGATGCGCGAGGGCTCGCCCCGTATACGCATCCATGTCCCCGTTACGTCGTCATAGCGCGCGGTTTCTGGCTCCCGCACGGGTTGTTCATTGCCGTCGGGAAGCCGCAGATTGAGCGTCACAGGGCGCGAAAACTTCGCATCATGGCGGCGAATGCGCAGTTGAATCGTATGGATAGCCTGAAAGTTATCCATGGCGACGCCGCGCCCTGGCGGCCCCTGCCATTCGTAAGCGTCGAAATCGAGGTTTTCCTGAAGCTTTTCATCCGGCGCGATCACCACGGGCTTTGGCATTTGGGCGCCCTCCCGATTGCCTATGAAAACCATGGCGATCAATAAAATGACCGCCGAGGCAAGAAAAAGCCACAGCAAGGGTTTGAATGGCGCGAAAATGTTCGCCGCGCCGCCGGTTGTGCCGAAATGTGCCATGACATTCCCGTTACTAACAGTGTTCATATACTATAATGCAATAACCATTTGTGCGGGATTCTCTCGTATCTTGATAGTATGCCTGCATTTGAGTAGAGGACTTCCTTCTTCCACACGGAGCGATCATATGCGCCTCACAACCTTCTTGCTGGTCCCAGTGATCTGCGTCTCGGCAGGCTTCATCTCGTCCAAATTCCTTAGCTCCGATCTTCCACTCCTGCTTGACGCACAGCCTGTTCTTGCCGCGCCCAAGGCCCCCGCGGGCAACAAGGCCACCGACGAATTTGACAAGATCGCTGCCAATAAATCGAAAGCTGTGGACGATAAAATTAAGGCTCTCGATAACGTCGGCGAAATTGACGCAGCAGCTGCCCGCGGCCTCGCCGCGACATTCCTAAAGATCGAATCCTGGGTGGATCATGGCAGACTCGCCAACGCCATCATCGATACGCTCGAAGCGGTAACGAACGCTGATGCGTTGAAGGAGTTCCGCCAGGAAATGCAGCGCGGCGCCGACTTGCATGTCCGGCTCCGCATCGCCTACTTCAATGCCGTCGCGAATAACGACCAAAGCGATGACCGCGAGGCCTTCCTCACCGGCCTGACAGCCAGCAGCATCACGTCTCTGCGCGTGCTTGCCGTGCGCGCGTGTGGTGAGAACCGCTTTAAATCCGGCTTCGACAAGGTAAAGAACTCGTTGAATAACGAGTCATGGCGCGTGCAACTATCGGCAATCGAGGCGCTGGTGAATTACGCCGCCGACCCAGAATATACAGACGCCGCCATTGAGGCGATCATCAACTTCATGGGACGCATTGACGGAAAACTCGTCGAGGATTGCGCCAAAGCGCTACGCGATATCACAGGTGAGGATTATGGTACGGATGCGGAGGCATGGCGCGCCTGGTTCCGCCAGAAACAGGGGAACCCCGACAAGGGCGGCGCGGCGCCATCCGGCGACAGCCACAAGAAACGCTACCGCACCGCCACCTTCGACGTGGACACGTTTTCGAAGCAACTCATCTTCGTGATCGACGCTTCGTCGTCCATGCGCGAGCCGGTCGACCCAGATGCCGTGGAAGAGACCAAGAAGCGTGTCATCACCGGGAAAAAGAACGGCGATGGCAAAGATGGCGACAAGAAGAAGGCTGACAAAAAAGAAGACGATATCGATTGGTCGAACGTCAAGACGAAGCTTGACCTCGCCAAGATCGAGTTGATCCGCACCGTTCAGGCGTTGTCCGAGGACTCCATGTTCAACATTGTCTCCTTCTCAACTACCGTATTCAAACCATGGAAGCCCACGCTCACCCAGGCAACGCAGGCGAACAAAGAAGACGCGGCGAAGTACATCAAGGGCTTGGCAACCGGAGACGAAACCAACATCTTCGACTCGATTTACACCGCCATGGAAATGGCGGAAAAGGGTTATGACGATGCTGCGGATCCCAAGAAGAAGGGGCCGGTTACCGGCAAGAAGGAAGTGACCGCCTGCGACACGATCTACTTCATTACGGATGGATATGCCACCGCCGGGAAATATCAAGGGCCGAAACTCACGGGGCCCGCGACTGACGAGCAAAAGAAATACTATGGCGGCGAAATGGACGCGATGATCAAAGAGCTTGCACACCGCAATCAAGTCGCCAAGATCACACTTCACACCGTCGGCGTCGGCCCCGGCCATGACACGCGCACGCTGCCAAACCTCGCCAAGGCTATGGGCGGGAACTACAAGGCTATCGGCATGGGCTTAGCCAAAAAATGACCGCTCGAGGCGGTTGCCGGGATCATTATGCCGTTCTGGCGGCGTACCATTTGCAGGCATTGCTACCATTATTATTTTTCCCCAACGCCCGTCGCTGGCGTGCGTTCAATGACAATAGAAGACCACGAAATACAATGGAACGCATGCCATGAACCTCGACCTTTTCACAAAACTCCTTCCCTCCTACCTCGCACGTGACCTGAGCGAGCGCGAGCGCGAGTCAATAGAACGCTTCGCCAAGGGTAATCGCGAAGCGAAAACGCTGCTGGTCGAAGGTCAACGCATCGTTGCAACCGCCGTCGATATGGGCAACTACGAGCCCAGCGCAGCCGTCATCGCGCGCCTGCTTGAAACCGCGCGCAAGGAAATCGAAAGCAACAGTCAGGCGAATGCCGGTGGCCGCCTGTTGATTTTAAAATTCGGCATCGGATTCAGCGCGGCTGCTGCTGCCGTCGTGGTACTCGTCTCGCTCGCGTTCTCGGCGATTCCAGAGAGCCAGCGCATTGGCGAGATACTTTGGAATGGGCCACACGGGCAATCGTTGAACGCCGAGCTTTCGGCCGGCGATGTCATCGCCACCGGTTCCAACGGCAGTTATGTGCTGCGTTTGAACTCTGGTGTCAATCTGCAGCTTGGCCAATACACCGAGCTTGCCGTTGACGGCGGGACAGTGAATCTCGTGCGTGGCAACATGGTGGTCGACGGCGCGAAGTATGCGCCGGAACTCGATATAGTGACTGGCGAGCAGCGCTCGACCGTTGAGTTCAAACAGCCGGCACTCGTGGCGTTCGAGTATTCGACGCACGTCAAGCGCATCGGGAAAACCAGCGCCACAACATACGATGTCGATTATGAACGTGTTCCGCTGCGGGATGTGATCGAGCTCGGGCAGCGCTTCGGCGTGACGGTTGAAGCGGACGCTCCGGTCGCCGCCCAAGCCGATCGCGTATTTATCGATCTGAAAAGCGACAGCCTCGATCGCGATGGCTACATTCAGGCCTTGGAGAAGAAGATTCCGTCAATCGGCCTTGCTCTCCGAAACACGACCGCCGGGGTGTATCGCTTGATCGATCACTCGACCGGCCACCGCGATGACCTCGCGTGGGAGCCTCACCGGTTGAATGTCGTTGTACGGTCGGGATCGGCCCGCGTCGGCACGACACGCCTCGCGCAGCGCGCATCCTCCGGTGTGCAGCAGGTTATCGTCGGGCGCTCGGAGCAAGCGCCGAGAAATCCGACTCCGAGCGAGGCCAAGGTGATATTGAGCAACGTCGTGCTCAACGCCGACGTCCGCTTCGACGTCCCCTTGAGCGACGGCAGCGCAGGCATGACCGCAGCTTTGAGCCGTGATATAGGCGCGCTTCAGATTATTCGCCATGTCTTTCCGGTCGACTCGGCAATCGCCGATATCAACGGAAAAGACGTGTGGATCAAGGCCAATAATGGCATGAAACTCTACGAAGTCGGCAAGTCCGCCACCTTCGGGAAAACCAGCGGCAAACTGTTATCCGCGAACGACCGAGGCGCGTTGATCGAAACCGACGGCGGCCAGACCGTTCACGTCAGCTTTCAGTAACTCTACCGTACTTCAAGTATCACTGTCGCGCAGGCGTAATGCTCTGTGTGGCTCAGGCTCACATGCGTCGCCGTTACACCCAGCGCGTCGGCCCGTGTCTTCGCGGCGCCGAGCAGACGAAGCGACGGCTTGCCGGCTTCGTCACGCAATACCTCAACATCGCGAAGGCCCAACCCCTGAGCCCAGCCCGTGCCGAGGGCCTTGAGAGCCGCTTCTTTCACGGCGAAACGCGCGGCAAGATGCTGGGCCGGGCGCTCGCGTCCGGTGCAATACGTAATCTCGATGTCGGTGAACGCCCGGCGGGTGAACGCCTCCGGGTTCTCGCGCCAGAGTGCCTCGACACGGGCGACCTCGACAATATCTATTCCCATACCGACGATCATGGGCGCTTTCCGTTCGTGTCTATCAGACGAAGCTCGCGGGCTACGCGACGCCACTCGGCGTAGATCTTCGCGACCTGGCCCTGAAAGAAGAGTGAGAGCGCCTTTACCCCCTGTGGCGGGCGTGATTCGACGTTC
>JABWBM010000156.1 GCA_013360495.1 Planctomycetaceae bacterium | reverse complement strand
CAAGGGTCAGGGGTAAGTTGCTTCGCGCCGAGCGCGATGCGGTGCTTCTCGGTGTCCACATTGAGCACCACACACTCGACCTCGTCGCCCTTGGTGAGCACTTCGTTCGGGTGGTTGATCTTGCGTGTCCAGGAAATGTCCGAGACGTGCAGCAGACCGTCGATCCCCGGCTCGATCTCGACGAACGCGCCGTAGTTGGTGAGGTTGCGCACCGCGCCTTTGACCTTGGCGCCGGGCTGGTACTTGTCGCGCACCTTTTCCCACGGGTTGTCCTCAAGCTGCTTCATGCCGAGGGAGATTTCCTGCTTCTCCTCGTTGACGCCGAGCACGACGATCGTGACCTCGTCGTTGAGCGACACCATGTCGCGCGGGTCGTTGATGCGCTTGGTCCAGCTCATCTCGGAGACGTGAACAAGGCCCTCGATGCCTCCTTCGAGTTTGACGAAGGCGCCGTAGGACATGATGTTGACCACCGTGCCCTTATGCTGCGTGCCGACCTGATAACGGGCGGTAACGCCTTGCCACGGGCTTGCGCTGAGCTGCTTGAGACCGAGCGCGATGCGCTCGCGTTCGCGGTCGACCTTCAACACTTTCACCTGAATGGCGTCGTTGATCTTGACCACTTCGCTCGGGTGCTGGATGCGGCCCCAGCTCATGTCGGTGATGTGTAGCAAGCCGTCGATGCCGCCGAGGTCCACGAACGCGCCGAAGTCGGCGATGTTCTTGACCACGCCTTCGCGCGTGTCGCCCTCGCGGATGTCATCGAGCAGAGCTTTCTTAAGCATCTCGCGCTGCTCTTCCTGCATCTTGCGGCGCGACACCACGATGTTCTCGCGCTCTTCGTCGATCTTGATGATCTCGCACTCGAGCTGCTGGCCGATGTATTCGGCGATGTCCTTGGTGCGGCGGATCGACACTTGCGACGCTGGCAGGAATACCGGCACGCCGATGTCGATGAGCAGGCCGCCCTTGATCTTGCGAACCACGGTGCCGTTGACGATGTCGCCTTCTTTGTACTTGCCGAGCACCGAGGACCATTGGCGCTTGCGGTCGGCCTTGCGCTTGGAGAGGACGAGTTGACGGTCGAATTCTTCCGGCGGCTCGATCATCACGTCGATGACTTGGCCGACCTGGAGTTCTTCCTTGCTGAATTCATCGATGGAGACGATGCCTTCGCTCTTGGCGCCGATGTCGACGACGACGCCGTCTCTGGTGATGCGGACGATGATGCCCTTGACGACGGATTCAGGCACGATCGCGGGAACCGCGCTCGCGAAACTCATGTCGTCGCCGGGGACGCCGATCACGGTATCGCCGAGGAGTCTTTCGACTTCGGCATCAATTTTATCTTTGGGAAGAGCGAGACGTTTGACGGTGGGGTGAAGAGTCGTAATCATGTATGGAAATGCTCCTGCAGGCGTTTCAACGAGGTCAACTTCGCGCCTGCTATGGCGAAGCCGCCGCTTAGGGTTTGGAGCCTGCTGGACAGGCCCGAAAACAACGCCCGAGCGCCCACCATGGGCGTTCTGAAAGGCGTATCGCGTACAACGCGAGGACGGGCAATCTACCAGCGATAGAGCGTGAGAAAAGCCCTTTTTCTCAGATTTGAGTCGGGGGAGGGGAATGAAGCATTTCTGTCGATTCCTTGGTCACAATTCGGAACTCAACTTTTGATCCTGGCCAGTTAACGAACTTTAGCTCGGCCACGACGAACCAGCCCACTTTGTCCTCACCATCGAAGCTTTGCAGCAAAACATCTTGCGGCACGTCGAATTCAACTTCACCGGATTTGATGGTTCGATCTGAGACGTTCGCGACTTCTTTCTCGAAGAACTTCTTCTGTCGAGTGGTCCCGTCGACGTGGTGGAAGTGCTTCCCGACCAGGCGGAGTTTGAGCGAACGTGGTGCTCGTGCCCCCTCGGTGATTGTCCACGCGAGTTTTGCTTTTGGTGATTGATCTTGTCCGGGCGCAAGCGTGAGTTGAATACGCGGATTCGAATAGGCAAACGAGATTCGAACAGCACGATAAACGAAATAGATAGCGGCAAGGAAAAGCGGCAGATGGAACAACCCGGCCAGTGAAATCGAAAACAAGACTTCCATCTCTCCGTGTGTAAAGAACCAAATGAACCCCGCAAGTAGCACGACAAGAACCCAAGCCAGAATCAATTCTGCGCGGTAGGACATCTTCGAGCCGAGGGCATACCTTTCGAGAACGATGTGTCGTGGTCGGCGCGTGGCGGATGGTGTTTGGGCTCCGTCGTTTTTGGTCTCGTCTTTCTCAGTTTTCTTGCCGCGCAAGATGGAAATGATTCCGGCGGCCCCGATGGCCGCAAATGCGAGGCCAAGCAGGCCCCATAACATCGTGTAGCCAAGCGAACGGTTGAGGACGGCTTGATGTGGTGCGCTTGGGTCGACGTAACAAGTGGCTACGTTTCCCGGGCGATAGTACTCGACGATTTCTTTCTTGCCTTCATAGTTGCTATCGCTGGACGAAAGAAAGAGGTCGTAGGTGTCCGAAGTATAAGGTTTTCCTTGAAAGGTGTATGAGTATCTAATGTCCACGCCATACGTGACGCCGTCAGAATCGGTATTACTATACACCTTGCTTGACTTGATGTTGCACGGCGTTGCGATCCAATCCCGCGCTTCGAGGTAGCGGACGAAAGGGATGACGTCCACAATCCAGATGACTCCAACGCCTGCAAGAAACACCAATCCTAAACCCACAAGGCCGCCAACATCTCCTTTCCATCGAGATGGTGCGCTCTGATCGGAGGCAGGCGTTGCAGACTCCGACTTTTTCCGCCGTCCGTAAAGGCAGCGTCGGCTAAACCAGATGCCAATTACAAGGAACACAAGTCCATTGAGTCCACCGTACCACATGAGACCTGGAAGCTTCAGTATCAATAGAGCATCGCGTGGGTTTTCCGGGTTGACGTGGCATGTGGATTGTGTGCCAAGGGGATAGCGGCGGAGTAAATCTTGGGCGTCGTCGAGGTCGTCTTGAATAAACGATCCGATATTGAGACGTGTGCCCGTGTGTGAAGTGTTGCTGTACGAGTAACGATAGACGATGTTCGCGGAGTGATCTGCCTTGCCTCTTCGATCATTTTCGGTCTTGAGTTCACTGGTTTCGATAGTGCAAGGAACTTCATCCCAGCCAGATACTTTCAAATACTCGACCAACGGAAGGATGGTGACGAGGTACAGAACAATGCCACCAGCGAGCGCGAACACGACACCAAACAAGAAACCGACGATGCGAGACCCGGGAGCCTTGCGTTCGATTCCGTCGCTCGATTGTTGAAACCTAAACCCCACCTTGGCCCCTGTATTGAATGGCATCGACCGCCCGACCTCCATTTTACCTGAGGGCTAACGATAAGGAAGGCAGCTTTCAGAGCGGTTATCGGCCTCGCTTATGCGAGCGCCTCACCTTGAGCTTGCTCTTGCTCGTCACCGGCGAGCGCTTGCGTGCGGCGCGGGCGTTGCGCTTGGATTGCTCGCTGCCCGAAAACTTGCGGGGCTTGGCGGACTTCTTGTGCGTCGCGCGGGAGGTACCGCCATGCGACTTCTTGCGCGGCTTCGAGGCAGAGGCGCGGACATCCACGTCCGGTAGTGGGGGATAGGCGTCGGTGGAGCCATGTTCGGGGGCGGAGCCGAGCGGAATCGTCCGGCCAGTGAGACTTTCGACCGCCTTCACCATCGGCACTTCATGGTCGGCGACGAGGCTGATCACCTCGCCGTCCTTGCCGATACGCGCCGTGCGCCCCGCGCGATGCACGTAGTCGACGGGGTCGGGTGGCATATCGAGGTTGACTACCAGATGAACGTCGGGGATGTCCAGCCCTCGCGCTGCGACATCGGTGGCGACGAGCGTGGCAATCTTTCCGGATTTGAAACCTTCGATGGCCGCCGTGCGGTCGCGCTGGCGCATTTCGCCGTGGATGGCCGTTGCGGGCAGGTCGGCATCGGTGAGGAATTTTGCGACGGCAGCGGCGCGTTCGCGCGTGCGGACGAAGACGAGGGTTCGCGTGTCTTGCGAAGGAGACGCGTTGCCTGAACTGGCGTCATTCCCGCGTAGGCGGGAATCCATATTCGTTTTGTGACCCGTTGAAGATGGATCCCCGCCTGCGCGGGGATGACGAGAAATGCCATCCATCGTGGCATTCAATATTTCCAACAACACCACATGCTTCGCGCGCGGCAGCACACGGAATCCGCGCTCCTTCATCGTCACGACAAGCGTTGACGCCGGCGCAGCCTCGACGCGCACGGGATCGTTGAGCAACTCCTTGGCCCATGTCTCGACCTCAGGAACCAGCGTCGCCGAGAAGAACAAAATCTGGTGGCCCGGAACGCACGCCCGCAGCAACCGTCGCGTGCTGGTGTAAAAGCCAAGCTCCAGCATGCGGTCGGCCTCGTCAAGCACGGCGAACTCCACGTGCTCGAGCGTCACATCGCCATTGAAGACGTGATCGTAGAGCCGCCCCGGCGTGGCGACGATCACGTCACAGCCGCGTCGAAGCGCGTTCCGCTGCGCCTCGTTGTCCATGCCGCCGATGACCAGTTCCGCCGCGATGGGCAAGTTCCCGCGATAGCGTTCAACGGATTCCCACACCTGCACGGCTAACTCGCGTGTGGGTTCGAGAATTAATGCTCGCGGGCCATGAGATGATGCACCTCTCACGTCATTCCCGCGCAAACGGGAATCCAGGTTTGTTTTTTGACTCGTCGAAGATGGATCCCCGCCTCCGCGGGGATGACACAAGGTTTGGGCAGCATCACCGGCCAATTTCATCAACATCGGCCAGACGAACGCCGCCGTCTTGCCCGTACCGGTTTGCGCCGCACCGAAGACGTCCTTGCCCGCGAGGATATGGGGCACGGCGAGGCGCTGGATCGGCGTTGGTTCACGGTAGCCGCAGCGCTCGATGGCGCAGAGAATTTCGGGCGAAAGCCCAAGCTCGGCGAATGTGTTTGTCGCGGGCGACGTCATGGTGGAGGATTTCAGCATTACAGGGATAGGAACACGAAGCATTTTTATGGGAAAGAAAAGATTATGGAATAGGAACGAAGATGATGAACGCAGATGAAGACGAAAAGAACTCTGAAAATGGATTTCTCGCGCAAAACCGCAAAGGATTTCACGTATTTTGAATCAATCCTTCCCTCCCCCTTTGCGTATTAGCGGTTTTGTGTGAGCGATTTCCCTCTGCATTCTTCGCGATGAAATTTTGAAAGCAGCTACATATTTCGCCGGTAGCGTCCGCCGACTTCGTAAAGCGCGCCCGAGATCTGGCCGAGAGATGCGTGCTGCACGGTCGTCATCAGTTCCGCAAAGATGTTGCCGCCCTCCAGCGCAACTTGCTGCAAACGCTTGAGCGCGCTTTGCGTCTGCTCCGAACGACGTTCCTGGAACGTGCGTAGGCGCTCGATCTGCTCGTTCTTCTGCTCCTTCGTCGCGCGGCGCAATTCGACTTCGCGCTGCCATTCCTTCTCCGCGTTCGGATTGAGAAAAGTATTGACGCCGATCACCGGCAGCTCGCCATTGTGCTTGAGCCGCTCGTAATACATCGATTCTTCCTGAATCTTGCCGCGCTGATACTGCGTCTCCATGGAGCCGAGCACGCCGCCGCGTTCCGTGATTCGATCGAATTCTGTCAGTACCGCCTCTTCCACGAGGTCGGTCAGTTGGTCAATGATGAACGCGCCTTGCAGCGGGTTTTCGTTCTTCGCCATGCCAAGCTCGCGATTAATGATGAGCTGGATCGCGAGCGCGCGGCGCACTGAACCTTCAGTCGGCGTGGTGATTGCTTCGTCGAAGGCGTTAGTGTGGAGCGAGTTACAGTTATCGTAAATCGCCATCAACGCCTGCAGCGTCGTGCGAATATCGTTGAAGTCGATCTCCATGGCGTGCAGCGAGCGGCCAGAAGTCTGAATGTGATACTTCAACATCTGGCTGCGCTCGTTAGCGCCATAGAGCCGCTTCATGGCGACGGCCCAGATGCGGCGCGCGACACGGCCGATCACCGAATACTCAGGGTCGAGGCCGTTGGAGAAGAAGAAGCTCAGGTTCGGCGCGAAGTCGTTCACCTTCATGCCTCGCGCGAGGTAGGCCTCGACGTAGGTGAAGCCGTTGGCGAGCGTGAAGGCGAGCTGTGAGACGGGGTTGGCGCCGGCCTCGGCGATGTGATAGCCGGAAATGGAGACGGAGTAGTAGTTCTTCACATCGTTCTTGGTGAAAAACTCCTGCACGTCGCCCATCATCTTGAGCGCGAACTCGGTGGAGAAGATACAAGTGTTCTGCGCCTGGTCCTCCTTGAGGATGTCGGCCTGCACGGTGCCGCGCACGGTGGAAAGCGTTTGGGCAGCGATCTTCGTATACATCGCGTCGTCGATCAGCGCGCGAATCTCTTCCCACGATTGTGAAAAATTTCGCGGATCCCACCATTCCTTGCCGGTTTCGGCGTGAGCGGCCTTCGCTTCCACGCCGATCTTCTGCGTCTGGCCCTTTATTAAAGAGTGCGGGGTGCGGGGTGCGGGGTGCGGGGTTGGAGAATCTTTTCGCTTGTCGCTGCTGACCTTTGACTCCGTGCTCCGTACTCCGTACTCCGCACTCAATTTCCCCGCCTCCATCAAGTGCTTCCTCACTTGCTGCCGTATCGCCGCGTTCATGAAGAAGGCGAGGATGATGGGGGCCGGTCCGTTGATGGTCATGGACACCGAAGTCTTCGGATCGCAGAGGTCGAAGCCGGAGTAGAGGATTTCCGCGTCCTCCACGGTGCAGATGGAAACGCCGGACTCGCCGACTTTGCCCCAGATGTCGGGGCGCTCGTGCGGGTCTTCGCCGTAGAGTGTCACCGAATCGAAGGCCGTCGAGAGCCGCGCGGCGGGCTGGCCTGCAGCTAAGAGATGAAAGCGCCGGTTCGTCTGATATGGCGGCCCCTCGCCCGCGAACATGCGCGCGGGTTCCTCGCCCTGACGTTTGTATGGAAATGTTCCGGCCGTAAAGGGAAAGCGACCTGGGACGTTCTCGCGCAGTTGCCACGCGAGCCAGTCGCCCCAATCGCTGAATTTGGGTAGCGCGACCTTAGGAATCTTGGTGTGACTCAAAGACTCCGTATAGTTGGCGACACGGATATCCTTCCCGCGCACAGTGTAGACGTTCTCGTCGGCGGTGTAGGACTCGATCAGTTCCGGACACTCGGCCATGAGCTTGATGCATTCGGGCGCAAGCTCCGCGCGCACTTCGTTATAGCGCTTGCGCAGCGCCTTGATCGTGGCGTCCTTGCCCGCATCGAGCTTATCCTTGGCGTAGGGTTCGACGCGGCACGGCGGCTCGTCGCCGAGATCAGCGAGCACTCGCCACGTCGAGTAGAGCGACGATGCCAGCGCCTGCTGCTCGCCGACCCACTTGTGATACGTCCGCACCGAGTCCGATATCTCGCTCAGGTAGCGCACGCGAGCCGCAGGGATCACGCCCGCCTTGCGAGGTACGCCGTCCTTCGGTATTGCGGTGAAATGCGTCGTCTTATACGACTTGCCGCTGATTGTGCTGATCTCAGCTAATAACGCCTGATAGAACGCGTTGACGCCGGGGTCGTTGAATTGCGATGCGATCGTCGGGAAGGCCGGCATGTCCTCGGGCTTTTCGCTTTGCTTCGCGCCGCGATTACGCCACATCTGTTTCTTCACGTCGCGCAGCGCGTCCGCCGAACCCGGCCGCTCGAACTTATTGAGCGCCACGAGCTTTGCGAAGTCAAGCATGTCGATCTTTTCAAGCTGCGTCGCGGCACCGTATTCGCGCGTCATGACGTAGGCCGGGATGTCCACCATATCCACGATGGCGCTTGATCCCTGCCCGATGCCGGAGGTCTCGACGATGATCAGGTCGAAACCTGCCGCCTTAACAATGCCGATCGCTTCGTCTAGCGCCTTCGACACCTCGGAGCCGCTCTCGCGCGTAGCAAGCGAACGCATGTAGATGCGGCCACAACCGAGCGAATTCATACGAATGCGGTCGCCGAGCAACGCACCGCCGGTCTTGCGCTTGGACGGGTCCACTGCCAGCACGGCCACATGCTTGTCCGGAAAATCCTTCGTAAAGCGCAGCAGCAATTCATCGGTGAGGCTCGATTTGCCCGCGCCGCCAGTGCCGGTCATACCGATGACGGGAGTCCGAAGTCCGGAGTCCAGAGTCCGGAGTCGGGAATCAAGAGCGGTGAACAACTCGGTATGGGTTCCGTTGCCGCCGGCCTCGCGAGCTTCTGCGGCGCTGATCAGCTTGGCGATCAGGCCATGGTTGCCGACTTTCAATTCC
>JABWBM010000155.1 GCA_013360495.1 Planctomycetaceae bacterium | reverse complement strand
CTCTCTGTTTTGCCGCCCAATACACTCTTGGTTCAGCACCGTCGTCAGTAAGGTCGAATTTTGCGAGTTGGAACTGTATATCTATCGGATGATCAAGCGGCGCGTTGTTTGCTCGAACAAACACCATTGACTGCACACTGACCCTGGCAGGAAGTTCAGCAATGTGAAAAACTGGTGAACGCGCCAACGATGTTCCATTTGCCGTTAAACACCGCCCCGTCACAAGGAATGATTGAAACATTTACCATAGGGTTCCTTCCACCTCGCAATCCAGCCATCGATGATATCAATACTACTATATAAACGATCATGTTTCAAAAAGATTTTTTCGCATTCTGGTAACACCTCCATCGGCCTCTTCTCTTCCTTGTTCGAACTATCCCGGCTCACATACTGATGGAAGCCTTCGAGCCTCATGCATATCCGCACGTTTCATCTATGATCGCCGTCGCGGCGATGCCGTGCCGTTGGCATAATCTCGGGCCATCCTTGGCTGTGAGGTTGCAATGGGCCGTTATGCTCCATGGTTGCTGGTCCCGTTCGCGCTGCTTGCGCTGTGGCTCTTCTATGACCGCGATGAAGGCTCATTCCAGCCCGTCACAAACGAAGCGGACGACGCGCCCGACGCTCCGGAAATCCAGCGCGAACGTCCACGCAGCGATCGCCCCGCGCCGCCAGTCGTCCAGCGCGACATCACAACCACGATCGGCGGCCATGTCGCCAACCTCGACGGCAAAGGCATCCCAGGCTCCCGCATCAAGCTCGTGAGCAGCGATCAAGGCGAGGTATCAGGTGAATGCCAGTCCGGAGCCGATGGCGCGTTCACACTGACGATTGCGGGCCGCGCGCCGGAGCATGTGGCGTCACTCGCCGTTGTGATCGCTGCTTCAGCCGATGGCTATGTCACGGCGCACAGCGAAGCATTGCGGTTGCAGGTCGCGCGCGGGCTGGACAATGTCACGCTCACGCTGCGCTCGCCGGGGATTATCCAGGGCGCGGTGACGCTCGCGGGATCCAAAACGAGGGCAACCGTCATCCTCGCGCTTCCCGGAAAGGCCACGCGCATCCCGATGCTCGAAGCCGTCGAATCGTGCGCCGCCGGAGACGACGGTGTATTCCGCTTTGCCGATGTGGCGCCGGGCGAATATACGCTCCTCGCCCGTCCGGCAGGTCTTTCGCCGGAGCCGAAGTATCCCAAACCCAAGGACGGCGACACCAGCGCCGCCAGCGTCCGGCTCGACGAAGGCCGTACCATATCGGGCATCGCGCTTGAACTGGCCGAGCTTCCGGCGTTGCTCTTCCGCCTCGAACCGAAAGTAGCCGCACCTGTTCGCGCTTCGCTGCTTGGCGCGCTTTTCCTGATGAAACAGGCTTCCTTCCCAAGCGTCGCAGCCGACAGCAACGGTGTTTATCGCGTCGAAGGAATCACGCCCGATATAGAGGCGTTGTGCGTGGAGGCGCCGGGGTATAGCAGCGTCATCAAACATTTCGATCCGCGCGTGAGCCTTGGCGATATCGACCTCGGCGTGATCGAATTGGAAACCGGGGCGCTGATCGATGGCCGCGTGGTCAACGAATCTGGCGCGGGAATAGCGGATGTCAACATCACGCTTCGCTACGCGCCAAAAGACATCAGCCATTTCGCCACGGGCAACGCCATGCCTGATGCTGTGTTCAATGTTAAGAGCGACGCCCAAGGCGCATTCCGCTTCGAGCATCTTGCCCCCGGCCGCTACGAATTCGTCATCCTTCAAAGCGATACGGCTCGCCTGAAACAGGAAATAACCGTCGCAGCAGAAGATCTTCACGGCGTCACGCTCACACTTGTGGCGGGCGGCGTGCTCCACGGCAAGGTGAAATTCCCCGCGAGCGCCGCCACCAAGGACGAAAGCGCGCCTCAGATCGTCGTCGTTTCGGTCGATTCAGAATTCGCCGACTTCTTCGACAGCTCGACCGTGGTGAGCAACCTCATCGATCTCGCCGATTTCAAAGGCATGGCGGGCGCCGATGGCCGATACGAAATACGCGGCCTGCCCGCGGGTGAATACCACGTCGCCGCCGGTATCGAAAGGTTGAGCGCCACCAAAACGAAGATCAAGGTCGAAAGCGGGCATCAAACGGAGGTGAACTTCGACCTTGGCCTTGATGGCACGGTGCTTGGCCGCGTGCATGACAAGGACGGGCGGCCGATGACCGGAGTGACCGTGCAATTGGCAAAAGGCGATGAGGTGCTTTACGTCGACGCCTGCGACAATGAAGGGCACTATCAGATCAACGGCGTGGCGCCCGGGACATACGACCTGCGTATCGAGGGCGAACCCTCGATCAAGAAATACAACGTCATGAACGAGCGTTGGGTTCAGGTTGCCGTCGATGGCTGGGTCGAGCGCGATCTCGTTTTTTACGTTTCGTCCGGCGCGGTGATCAGAGGCCGAGTTTTACTCGACGGTGAGGCGGTCTTCACACACGCGATGCTCTACGCACAGGCAGGGCAAGACAGCGCGACAGGTTCATGCGATAAAGAACAGGGCACATTCGAACTTTCGGATATCGCGCCGGGAACATACACCCTATCGCTGAGGAGTTTCGGCGATCCACGCCAATCCTGCACGACAAGTGAAACCATTGAGATTAAGCCCGGCGACACCGAGGTGCTCTTCGAGCGGAACTATATCTCCGGCGATCTGGGTGGAACCGTCATCGTCAATGGCGCAAGCTCCGGCTACGATTACCGACGCGTGCGCGTGACCATCACCAGCGTCTCGCCGGGTTCAAAGGTATCGCCCGCTACCCGCTTTCCATCCATGACCCACTGCGACGAAAAAGGGCAATTCAACTTCCCGCGGCTTGTGGCGGGAGAGTACCTCGTCACGGTCATTGCCCACGGCTATGTCAGCGTTGAAGAACGCTGCGCCGTCACCAAGGGCAGCACGATCAACATCGTCATTGGGGAAAGCGCCGCCTCGATCGTCGTCACGGTCAAAAGCATCGCTTGGGGCGCGCTCAAAGACGAACGTATCGCCGGGTTCGCCCGTGTCCGGCTGCTCGATCACAATGGCAAGGCCGTCGCCTTGAACGGCTCGGAAGAAGCGTATCTCTCGCTCGAAGCTGGGGAAATCGCGAGGCTGGCAGGCGCTCCTGCCGGCGTATACACGCTCGAAATCACTGGCGGCGGAATCAAACCGTGGCGCGGCGCGATCTCCGTCAGCGCCGATGAGGAAACTGTAGTCGACCTCGATCTTGTGGCAGGCGCAGTGATCGACCTCGCGTTCAGCGGCGAAAAGCCCACACAACAGCAATTGGAATCCGGCGACGTGACAGTCAAAGACGCATCCGGCGCGGAAATCAAGGGCTATGAACCGGCAGTGGCATCTGTCGATGGCAAGGATGTCATCCGCATTATCGGCCTCGAAGGCGGCGATTATACTGTCGTCGTTACCGTCCCCGGCTATGAGACGGAGGAACTCCGCATCGATGTGCCCGCATCCGGCCATGTGAACCGTACGCTCGCCCTGCGAAAATCATCGTAGCCGCGCCAATCTACCGTACGGCAATGATCAACGTATAATGGCCCGCGGGAGAACGTCCATGACTAACGAACCGTCCAAAGACCCGCTGCTGACCTCCGCCGACGATTTTGAGGAAGCGCCGGCGGCCACCACGGAAATCGGCGGCGTGCTCGAGGACACTCAGCGTTTTTGGCGCATCGAACAGGAGTTGGCCCATCTACGCGAGAATAGCGACCGCGTAAGCGAAGCGGTCGAGACCATGACTGGCGCCATCAGCACCATGCACCGTCTGCTTTGGGTGCTCACGGCACTCGCCCTCGTGACGGCCGTGTCCGCCGGCCTCATCGCCATCAACCTCCGATAAGCGAATATTTACGGCCGAATTAACGCGCCTTTACGGCGCAGGCACGGCTTTGTGCCTGCGCGAGCCGCGTGGCGGCTTAAGCGCGGACAGGTTGATGGGAAGTTCGATCGGGCAGGGCGGAACATCCTCTCCTTCCCTGCGTCGCGAGATGGCGTCGGCAAGTTCGATCGCCGCGAGCATCGAATCGGCCCGCGCCATGCCTTTGCCAGCGATGTCATATGCCGTGCCATGGTCGGGCGAGGTGCGAATCACCGAGAGATTCGCCGTAACATTGACCGCCTCGCCGCAGGAGAGCAGCTTCGCCGGGATCAGGCCCTGATCGTGGTACATCGCGACCACAGCGTCATAACTCTGATCCATGGCAGCGCGCAAAAATACGGTATCCGAGGCATGGGGGCCGGACACGTCGTAGCCTTCCTTCTTCAAATCGCGTATCACCGGCTCCACCACCTGCTGATCGTGATTGCCGATGCGTCCGTTTTCGCCGGCATGGGGGTTAAGGCCGCACACCGCGATGCGAGGCGAGTCGATAGCAAAATCATGCTGCAACGTTAACGTCACGGCGCGGATGATGGACTCCACACGCTCATAGGTCACGAGTTCCCGGACATCCTTGAGCGGCACATGGATAGTGACGAGCGCGACTTTGAGACCGCCACCGACGAAAAGCATCACCGGCTGGCCGCCGAAAAGACTGCCGAGAAATTCCGTATGGCCCGCGAAGTCGAATCCTGCCTCGCGCGCCCAGAGTTTTGAAATCGGGCCGGTAACGAGGGTGTCGACGCTGCCATGCTCGAGCAAATCGACTGCAGCGCTCAGCGCCGAAACGGCCACTGCCCCGCTGGCAGCGCTTCCCTCGCCAAGGTCGATGCCCCCATCGCCGACGCCGAGATCGAGAAAATAGGGCTTACGCTTCCCTTTGCCAACACGTTCGAACTCGCGCATCATGTCAGCGGACGCAACCAGAAAATCCTCATAGGGAACAATGTGGTAGCCGTGGAGTTCCGTGCTCTCCCCCACCGAGCGCGCGTAGGACACCACATCGCCGACAACGATCACGTCCCGTGACGCGAGCGCCTTGGCGCGCTTAAGCGCGCCGTGGATTACCTCCGGACCGACTCCTGCCGGGTCTCCCATGCTGATGACAATAGGATTGCGTTTCTTCATCGCCTGTGTTCGCCTTCAGCCCCGTTCAAACGTACTATATACTATTGAAAGAAGGGCACCGGCGAAAAAATGCCCCGCCATTCGGAGCACCCATGCGGATAACGTCGCACTTCACGGCATGCGCCGCTTGTATTTTGACCCTTACCGCCGCCTCGGCTATCTTCGTATCGGGGCAGGCGTTGCGTTTTGGCGACGCTGATCTTCCCGCCTATGATCCGACCAACTTCGCGGCCAACAACTCCGACTTCATCGCCACCCAGTTGCTGACCGCGAAGAATCACATCAAGGAGGCCGCGAGCGTCGAACCCGGCCCAGAGCAGGACCGTATCTACCGCCTCGCCGCCGAGGCACTGCAGGAAGTGCTCAATACCGGGAACCTGCACGAGCAGGTGGTGCGTTCTGGCGACGAGCATGAACGCTGGACAGGCGCGCTTGAAAACTGCGAGAGCATCATCCGCGATCTGCCCGAGCGGGGCCGTGCGGTATATGAGGAGCTTTTCCGCGACCGCGCCGCGATTGAGCTTGACCTCGCGCTCAACGGGCGAGACGAGACCCGGTTTCGCTCGCTCTTGCAACGCTATGCTCTCACAGACTCAGGGCGACGCGCAGCGCGTCTTTTCGCGCGGCAGATGTTCGAGCGTGGCGACTTCCAGCAAGCCGCCTACGCGCTCAAACGTCTGCTTGACATCCTGACTGAAGACGGAACGGAACAATTGCAGACCGTCCGCGCCTCGATCGTCGCGGAGTTGGCATTTTGCTACCACCGCCTCGGGATGCAGGCCCCGCTCCAGGCACTGGCAACCACGAACAGCGCGATCTGCGAGCTTCTGGTCAACGCCGGTTCCGAAAAGAACTCACTCCAGGACTATCTTACGTATCTGATTGGCCGCACGCCGGACACGGTCAACGCTCCTGCCCACACGCGTCATTTGTCGCTGCCCATCTATAGCCTTTCCAATATGGCTCGCCCCGAATCACCACAGCACATCACGGCATCTGCCTGGTCCGTAAATCCGCCGCCCCCCGGCGGGAAAATCTACAACAGTGACTTCATGAATTACCCGGAGCCGGAGATCCCGCCGCTCCTTCCATCCGTTCATGAATCGCTGGTGCTCGTCAATTCAGGATCGACGTTGTCGGCTTACGACACCATGACGGGCGCAAATCCGTGGCCCGGCGCAACGCCCTTTCGGGCAACCAACAATTCCTACCATCTGCTTGAACCCGACCCGAACCTGCTGCTCACCGTCTCAGCATACCGCAACCTCGCGTTCGCTGCTCTCGAACACCCGCTCGACAGCGTGCGGCAGGAAATCAAACCCGAATTACGCTTCGGTTTTCCTCTCTATCCCACCTTTCCGATGGTGAAGCGCGCGTTGACGGCAGTCGATACCGGAAACGGGCGCATCGTCTGGACGCTTGGCGGGATGTACGACGAGGACAGCGTAAGCGGAAATGAGATGGAACGCTTCGCCTCGCGCGTGAGTTTTCACCACAGCTTCGTGGTGGACGGCACACTCTATGCTGTCGGCGCCACGCGTGAGGGGGAGGCCGAGCTTTTCCTCTTCGCCGCCGATCCGGAGACAGGCGACCCGCTTTGGTACGTAAGCCTTTGTCAGGGGCAGCAGGAAAACACCATGTTCGGACGCGCGGGGCGCGAACCCCTGCCCGGCATTCCGGTCTATGCCGATGGCGTTATCTACATCTGCACCAACCTCGGTGGCGTCGTGGCGGTGGACATCGGCGCGCGGCGCGTGAGTTGGGTAACGCGCTACGAGGCGTTGCCCAGGCCGATCACACGCGGTCAGCAGTGCTATTACCGCAAAGTGACTTTCGCCAACGGCGCGCCAGGCCTTGCTCGCGATAAAAAAGGGAACGTGTTTTTGCTGGCGGCCCCCACCGATGCCCGTCACCTGATCGCGCTCAATGCGAACACCGGCGAGCAACTGTGGGCATGCGAAGTGGAAAAGCGCCAAAGCAGCCTGAACGATACCACGGGCGAAGCCCCTACGGTGTTCATCGGCGCTGACGCAAGCTATGCCTACGTCGGTAAGGGCAATCAATTACTGCAGATTGCCCTCGACGATGGGAAAGTGACTGCCACCTTCGAAGTCGGATTTCCTGTCGACCCTCGCCGTACGGCTGCCAATCCGCTTTCCGGCCGCCCCGCGTTGTGCAAAAACGAGATTCTCTGGCCAGGTGTCTATGGAACGTGCGGCATTCCGGTCGGCAATCGCGCACTCGACGAACGAACAGCCGTCAGCCGCACCGCCCCGGGCGCGGTTGGAAACCTCGTCGTGCGAGACGGAATGCTCGTGTGTTCACGTGGCGTCAATTATCTCGGGCGTGGTACAGGGGCGCCCACGGTCGAGGCGCGTTTCGATTTTGCTTCGCTGCTGGCACAGCTTCGTGGACAACTGGCGAGCGGCAGCGCCGACGCCGAAGCGCACCTCCGTTATGCGCTGCTTGCAAGCCGCTTGATCGGGCGCGATGGCTTCAGCGAGCAGGACGTCGAGAAATCGCTCAAAGAAGCCGTGCGCCAGAGCGTGAACCATCCATCCCTTGAACAGATTCACAACACGGCTATCCGCGCCTTGTTCCGCCTTTACCTCGACCGGGCGGCGCTCCTGTTCGCCGACAGCAAACGCGAAGATATGGCCCGCGCGCTCAACGAAGCGGGCAAGCTCGCGAGCGGCGCTTCCGAGCAACTGGACGTTTTCCGCCTGCGCGAAAGCGCCCTCGACAAATGGGGGAGTGTCGCCGACAGGCTGAATTTTTACGCTGCATTTTTCGACACAGACCAAACCTTCGAGGTGATGATTTCGGGCGCGCGCCTCCCTGTGAAGCTGTACTCGCGCCTGATGCATGCCAAGCTCAACGTTGGCCAGGGAAAATTTCCTGCCGCGATTGAAGGCGTCCAGCACATCCTCGCCCTCCTGCCCGAAAATGGCGAGGCGTCTCTCTATCCAGGCTTGGTGGAATGGATCGAGTCGATCATTGCCGACCACGGAGAATCCGTGTATGCCGCGGTTGAGAAGGAGGCGAGTGAAGCCCTCAATCGCGTTTCCGGCGATGGCGCGGCCGACGCAGCCCGCTTCGACATTATTCGCCGCTATCCGAATTCCCGCGCGGCGAGCGAGGCCGCCCGCCTGATCTGCGCCAAAGCCGCGCCTGAACAGAACGCAACGGACAACGCAACAATTCAAAAGGTGCTCGATTTTTTGTCGCGACGAAGACTTCGGGACGACACAGTAGCGGCATGGCTTGCGCTCCACGACCTGCACCTCGCCCGCGAACAAGAGGTCGCGGCATACATGGTCATCGC
>JABWBM010000154.1 GCA_013360495.1 Planctomycetaceae bacterium | reverse complement strand
AAGGCATGGGCATCAATCCGGCGTGGCTTCTGACCGGGGAGGGGAGCAGTTCCCTCACGGACGTCAGCGACCAGACAGGCAAGACCGCCGGCCGGTTGCTCGATCTTGTACAGGCCATGTCCGCAATTTCAAAGATGAAGCTTGGTTCTTTGGCAGGCAAGCAACACGCAAAGACGCTGCGCGAATTGAACGACGCGCTTGACGCTTATGAACGGGTTCGCGCAGAACTTCAAAAACAGACCCGCCCCATCTACCGTGAATTGGTCGACAACCTTCAGGCAGCGATGAATGCCCGCGAATACCGCCGCGTTCCAGAACTCAAAAGCGCGCTTGAACAGGTCGCTCGCCTTTGTCCCGACGAAGAACTCGAATTGATTGCGCTCCATAGGCTCGCTTCATATGAATACTGGAGCTTGAATTTCTCCCGGGCGCTGGAAATCCAGCGCGACGTATTCTACCGGGCGCTTCGGAAGGGCCGCCGCCTCGACGGTTACGACCTTGAAAACGCTCACAACTTCAGCCGGTATCTTAAACAGTCGTGTTATGCGTCGGAGGCCATAGGCATATGCCGCGCAGCGCTGGCGTTGGCGGCGCCAAAGAGCCGCTGGAGCAATGGGTGGAAGGAAGTCATGGTGGCCCTTGGCTGGTTCGAAGCTGAAGCCGGAGAGCTCTCGCGTGGTCTCGCTCGCATGCAAAAGGTCTTTCCAGCTTTGAGCCGTGAAGCTCAAAATATGTTTTACGGTGTTCTGCTGCGTCCGCAAATGTTCGCGGGAGTGGTGGACGTACAAACGCTTCTCGGAACACCACGCAAAATCACCAATGCCGCTATACCTACGTGCTGGACATTCGCCGCGTGCGAGGAGGACATCGCGGCCCTTCGCCGTCTCCTCGCCATCTATCCGAACAAAGACATGGAGCGTCAACGCCGCATGCCGTATTTCATGGCCGGCACAGCCATCCTCAAAGCTGCCGATCATTCGCGTTCTCTCGACGTTGCGGCTTTTGGCGAGGAGCTTGTAGCGGAATCAACGAGGTCCGGAATACCGGAATCCGCGGCGAAGGCGATGGCGCTTATTGTTATGGCACAGATCGCACGCGTAAGCGGCAATGCCGAATCCGGGAGGAAGCTGACGCATCAAGCAGATGCGGCGCTCAACAGCCTGCCAGACGATGTCACTCTCCCCTTGCTTGCGCAAGCGAAACACCACCGCAATGTTCTCGATTGTTATGATTCGAATTCACACAAGGCGGGCGTCCAGGCAATGCGGAGGCGAAGCGAGCGCTTTTTCCGCAGGCACATCAAGCGTGGTTACGGGTTTTTCCGGAAGCTGTACCCTCTCACTCCCAGTAACGCCGAATGAAGAACGCCGTGCTGCCAACCATGACGGCGAGCACGAAAGCGCGCCGCAGCAATGTCTTGTGCCAGGGAGCGCCTTGAGGCAACGGGTGAACGCTGATCATTTGCTCCAAGGCCAATAGAATTCCGTGGTACAGCCCCCACAACACAAAACGCCATTCGAACGCATGCCAAAGACCGCAAAACAGCATTGAGCCGAAAAGCAGCGCGTAAAGACGTCCCCCCTTGGCCCTCATACCGCCGAGCGGAATGAAAACATGCTCGCGTATCCAATCGCCCATGGAGATGTGCCACTTTCGCCAAAAGTGAGAAAGCGACGTCGCCGCGAACGGGGACTTGAAATTTTCGGGAAGTTTATGGCCAAACATTCTCGCAACGCCGATAGCGATGTCTGTGTAGCCTGAAAAGTCGAAGTAGATCGTGAACAGCCCTACAACGAGAATCGCGGGCTCGACCCACCAACCCGGACGGCCTTCCAGCCAGCCGTCACATTCAAGCAGCATGGCGACAATCACGACCTTCTTGAAAAGGCCCCAAAGGGTCCGCTTGACGCCAATTTCAAAATGTGCGGGCGCAAACTCCACGGTGTTGAGCATTCGCCATTCCCGTAAGCGGAGAATTGGCCCGGCGCTCAACGTCGGCAGATAGATCAGATAATGCACTGTATCCAGGAGATTGCGTGGTGGCTTGCTATCGGCCTTCGCGATAACGAAAACATGATGCGCCTTAAGCACGACATAGGCAAATCCGAGCAGTTTGAAAACCTGATCGGATATCTCGTGGAGGGACAATGTCAGTCCACCGAAGATATCGGGAAAGATCAGACGCGCCACAACCGCGCTAACAACAAGCACTCCGCTTGCGACCCACTTTCTCTTTCCACGGGAGCGGTCCGAGTTTCCGTGGGCGATCCAGACTCCGCCAATATGCACAAACATCCCGAGCGCCGCGAAAACAATTAACGTCAGAGGCGAAGCGTACAGCAGCCATGACGCCGCGCCAGCAAGCAAGAGTGGCATTCGAAATTTCTGGGGAGCCAGCCAGTAGGCGGCGGCCACAATGGCCAGACCGAGATAGAACCAGGGGTCGAGAAAACTCATGGTTCGTTAAAACCCTTCGTAGATGAACGTGCCACCCGAATCGGGCCAAAAGAGTATGACGCCCAAGGCGAGGGCGGAGAGCCACACGAGCGTGAGGACCATCTCCAAAATCGTGGGGGCTTCCAATGGCTCCGAGCGTCCCGTGACCCGGCTGAGGAAATTCATGAGGGAACGATACATCGTTATCGAATCTCCTGCCCGAGCACTTGCCGCAACTCTCTTATGGCGAAATCACTGACTTTGTTCCGGCCCGGCGAAAGCAGATGGCCGTAGTCAAAATAGTCGGCATCATCAAGTGGGAGGGTACGACCGTCAATGACATGGATATTTCGCTCTCTCGCAGCAGCGATCAGCCGTTCGGCGCCGCCGGAGTACAGTGCATTAATTTCCGGAGGCATGCGGTCCGGCAATACAAACACGATAATCGAACAGCCGCTCTCCTGAAGTTTTTCATACAAGCGCACGAACGCATCGACATTGCTAATCGCATGGTCGCGGCCATCCGGCACGAGCCGTTCCCGCATCGCAGGCCCAAGACTATCGAGATTCTGGTTTTTCTTCCTGCGGGCTGAAAATCGGTACTGATATACCATTTCACCGGAGCGATAGGGGTTGTATCGATGTCCGAGTACGCGCCCGGCGAAATACCGTACGCGGTCTTTCAACAGCTTGAAAAGGCTGCTTCTATGCCGTACCAAGTAAGGGGTTGAATCGTCATTGTAGGTGTCAAGGCTTTGATTGCGAGGCGTCCGGTCATCTAACAACGGCTCGTTGAGCCCGATGACAAGCACGTCGTCTTTGCCAAGAGGGACTGAAGTTTCGTCAAATTGATCGAGACGGACCGATGTCAGCGCAAAATTATACACGGGAATGCCGAGCGCTTCAGCCATGATCTTCTGGTCAAACGCTTCGCGCGTGGCGGAATTTCCAAATAAATATATTTCACGCTTGTCTGCGTTGACTTCTCCACCTTCCTGCCGCCAGCGAAAGATCGCTTCGGAAAGATCGCTTGACCCCAAATGTACCCAACGGGTGACGATGTCGTATTCTTTTGCCATGGCATCCACGGCGATAAGTATCGGCGGCAGGAAAAGAAGCACGTACCAGCGCCTCATGGTTATAAACGCCTTTAGGCCATGGTGGGGGGGCGAAGTATCAGATGGGGGGGCTGTCATATGACGTTCCCGAAATCCTTCCGCCAATCATCAAAAGGCGACTTCAAGCCTGTAGGCCATTGGCCCTCATCGATGCCGTGCCGCATGGCAATGGCATAAACCCAGCGTTCCAGGCCGTAACCGATGCAGGCGCTTGCAGCGGGCCGGCCGTTGGCACCAGTGATGTCGAATGGTGCGGTAAAATGCGTCATGTGATAGTTGAACGATGAAATAGCGAGCGGCGCGCCATCGGGGAGCGGAACGGTCAGCTCGTGTTTGAGATCTTGCGCCTGCTGCATGAGCGCCTTCGCGCGATATTCCTCCGTAAAAAATGGGTCGTTTGCCGGCACGAGCGCGCCTTCAAGTCCCCATTCGACAAAGAGTTCTTTGGTGAGTTCCGTAGCTCGTGCTCGCATTTCTTTGACGAATGGAGGGGAGCCGACAAACACCAGTTCGCGCATGTCGAAATCCGCAAGCCTGCTCAATGACTTGAGGCTGGCTCCCTCAAAACGATGGCAACGCGAGCGTGCCGTAACCGCGTGGCCCGCTGGGTTGACACGTTGCCCACGCAGCGTCAAATAACAGTGATAGCAAACAGCCGGATTCAACAAAACCTCAGGTTGCGTCAATGTGGCATCAGGCACGGTGGGGGGCGCCGAACCGGAAAAGTCCGACTCCTTCATCACCTTGGAAAACGCGTCGATGGCAGCCAAGTCATGCCGCAGGTGTGCGACGAACTGCATGTGTTGTGGCAACGATTGAAAAACACCAGCGTTCCCAAGATCGTTGAGCGCGATTGTCCCTGGATACACCTCCCGTCGGCAGCCGAGTGTCCGGGCGATACGCCTCAGGACGGTGAAATCGATAAACTCGGCCAGCTCCGCCAGCACACCGCGCAATGCGACTCGTCCACTGCCTTCGACATTGACTAGTTGCTGCATCAGCATGTCGTCGAATGGATCGTGCGGCGGGGTAGTATTTTCGCCATGTTGCCAAAGCGGTTCATATCTCAACGCGCTCGCATCGACCAAGTAGCGCTCCAGAATGCTTTCAACCTTTTGTTTGAGGGCCGCTGCGTCCGGGGCGGCATGGAGCACTTGCAACGTTCCGTTCGTTGCGGTGAGGTCTTTGACGGCCGTATCGGCGAAGCGAAGCGCGTACAGCACCTGCGCCAGATAGCGCGGATTCGTGCTTTTGAGTTTCAGTTCAAGGGTGTCGTGTGCTGGCATATGGCGCTTTTCGGAAGCTATTATGCCAGCGGCACTACCGGTAATGTAGGTGGATACTTGCCCGTCTTGAAAGGTTCCATGCCGCAGTTGGAGGAAATCGCCACTAAGATCGAGGCGGAAGTCCGTCGGCGCGCAAACATTGGCGCCGATGACAAGGAATTCAACCGCGCCATCAATATGTTCGAATATGGCTATCTTGACTCCTTTGGGGCCGTCGAGCTGGTGGAATTCGTCGAGCGCAACTTCAGGATCCGTGTGAGCGATGAAGCTCTCGCCACGCAACCTTTGAACAGCGTGAATGAAATCGCCGCTTTTGTTCTGCGCAACCTTACCCAATGAGGTGTATGAGCGATTCCGGGCACTATGTGATTCGGGATGCAACGGCTGCCGACGGCGACGCTCTCCGCCCGTTGTGGAGTGCGCTCTATGAGCACGAAACCAAAAGCGGCATGGTGTACCGCTTGAAACCCGACGCGTTCGAAATCTGGTGGACCGAGGCAAAAGAGCGCCTCGGCAGCAGGTTTTTCTTTCTTTATGTTGTCGAGGACACCTCCAACGGCTCTGTCACCGGATTCTTTTCCGGAAAGCTTCGCCGCAAGCCCCCGATTTATGAGGTAGGTTTTGTCGCCACCGTCACCGAGATCTATGTGAGTGAGCAGGCGCGCGGGCACGGTCTCGCGAAAAGGATGGTTGAACACGGAGCCAATGTGCTTCGCGCTCAGGGCATCACGGTCTTTGATGTCGTAGGAATCGCGGGCAATGCCGAATCACAAGCGTTTTGGAAAAGCGTCGGATGGACCCCGGAGGCCGTACAGTTTCGCCTCGACCTTTGATCGTTAGTAACGACCAATTTCTGGCAGCGGGATCTCAATCAATTCGCCTTTCTTCTCGCCAACCCAGAGTCAAAAGTTAGCATTGCGAAATCTGAGGTGGTTACGCGCCTCAGACGCAACAACGATCTCACAGTTCGATGCAGTTTTGAAATCGAAAGGGCAATGCATGTCGAAAGTACGCTTCCCGGTTATCGGCCTCATCGTCATCGCGATGATCGCGGCGCTCTTTGCAATCAATGGATCGAGCGCGCAGGAATCGGCGCCAGCGAACATTCGCGTCGCCGTCGTCAACGTGGCTGCGGTTTATTCAAGGTCCGATATCTACATGAAACTTAAGGCCGACATGTTAAAAAACCTCGAAACAGACATTGGCACGAAATTCAAGGAACTGAAAGAAGAGTACGACCGGGAAGCTGAAGCTGAAGAAACGCTTCGCCTCAATCCCAATGTCGCTCCCGAAACAGTAGAGGAGGCTCGTCGCCGGATCAGCATCATCAAGGAGAAATTGGAAGCTGCTCGCGAAGTGCAAAAACAGTACGTAAGTAAGTTATCTCGCACGATGTTTACCGACGTGCTTGCGGCCGTACACATCGTGATTGATGAAGAGGCAAAAAAGGCGGGTTATGACATCGTTCTCAAGCTCGTCGAACTTGATGACGCGAATCAAACTATTGGCGAAGATGCGGAGGCGACAGCAGTGATGGAAGCCGAGTTCGCGGCGATGTCCCAGCAAGCAACGGTGCTTTACTTCGGCGAGAATAGCAAATATGTCACGGACATAACGAATATCGTGGAAGAATCCCTTCGGCCACGAAAATACGAAGACATGAAACAGAAGATTCGTGACTACAAACAAAGGCAAAAACAGAAGAAGCCTCGGTAGCCGTCACTTTCAGCCGATGTCGATCACATGATAGGCACTACCCGAACCGTTCTTCCTTCCATGGGTCGCCGCGCATGTGATAGCCGCGCACTTCCCAGAAGCCGGGCTTGTCGCCGGTCATGAACTCAATGCCCTTGAGCCATTTGGCGCTCTTCCATGCGTAGAGGTGGGGGATCATGCCGCGCACCGGGCCGCCGTGCTTGCGTTCGAGGGGTCTGCCTCGCCAATGCGCCACAAGCAGACAGTCTTCCCTCGCGCAATCCGGTAATGGCACGTTCGTCGTATAGCCATCGTAGCTATGGAACATGACGTGTGTGGCGCCAACGTGCGGCCGCGCCAGTTCGATCACCTTGGCCATGGGTACGCCGCGCCAGGGATTGTCGTAGGTCGACCACGTAGTGACGCAGTGAAAGTCCGTGACGAGATCGACAAGACCGATTTTCTCGAATTGCTTGAAGTTCAGGACAACGGGGGATTCGCAAGCGCCCCAGATTTTCATTTGCCATGAATCGGCTGGCACGTTGGGTTGAATGCCGAGGTCGAGCACCGGCCAGTCGTCGGTGACGAGCTTTTGACCCGGCGGCAGGCGATCCCTGCCATCGGCATCGCCGATGCCCTTCCCCTTCGCCTTGCCCTTTTCGGCGATGGATTGTTTGGCGGCGATCATTCGCTCGTTTATAGGCTCCATGGCTCCAAGTGTCGCACGGGGGGTGGGGGACTTCAAGAACATGCATAAAGCTTCGGTAAAGTGGGACTTGCAGGCTTGCGTCGTCGGGCAACGCCGTGTTTGATACTTCCTATATGACCGATGCCGCAGAGACATCATCATCTCGCCGAGCTCATGTGACGCTCTACGGATTGAGCTTTGCCTATACGATCGTTATCGGTATTGCCGGCGGGGCGCTGATCAAGCAGGCCTTGAGCGCAAGCTCTGATGCTGACCAGTTTACAGTACAAAAATCTGAAACTTCTGAGTGGGCATTGGTGGGGGAGGAGAACGGCGTCTCGTGTTACCTAACACGGCCTTACAACGATGGCGGCCATGGCGAACAGCTTGCAGCCAATATCCTGAAGGATTTGGGTCTGGAGCCCGAACAGTCGAGCCTGTTGGCGTTGACCATTCAAAATACATCCAACGAAGCGGTGCCTTTTAACGCTGCCAGTGGTGCCGTATGCCTGACCGTGGGTGACACAGCCCACGAAATCGGCAACAGAACAGTCACCAAAGAACGGTGGGGGGCGTTGGAGCTTCGAGCGAAGCAGTTCCTTCAAAGCGCTTCTATTCCGGTTGGGGCCTCAGGGACTTTTTGGCTGATTTTCCCGGAAAGGCTCTCGCTAGAAACGGTCAAGGGCGCGCGAATTGTTTTGGGAAACGGCAAAGCCGTCGTCCTTGAGGGACCGCAGCCCCATTCGAGGCAACAATAAGGTCATATACACAATGAAACGAACCAAACGCGAACTGGTGCATAAGGATTTTCTTACCGTGGTGCGGAACACCTATGAAGCGGAGGATGGCCGCATTGTTGTGCGCGAGATGGTCGAACATCCCGGCGCTGCGGTGGTGGTGCCTATGGTGGGGAAGGACGAGGTTCTGCTCGTCGAGCAATTTCGCCCTGGGCCGAACAAGCCCCTTCTGGAACTTCCGGCGGGACTTTTGGAGGCTAACGAAGACCCTCGGGATTGCGCTGCACGGGAGTTGGAAGAAGAAACCGGCTACCGGGCAGAGAAAGTCGAGCACCTCTTCAGCGCCTATTCCAGCCCCGGCATCCTGCAGGAGCAGTTCCACATCTTTCTTGCCACAGGCTTGCAGCATGTCGG
>JABWBM010000013.1 GCA_013360495.1 Planctomycetaceae bacterium | reverse complement strand
GAAAATTCTTCACCGCAAAGCCGGAAAGAATTTTTTACCACGGGGAACACGGGGACGCATGACGAGGACAGACCGCGGGAAATAAAGATGCTTTATTCAAAATTCAAGTTTTGACACTTCTATCCCCGATTTCCCCCGTGGTAAACATCTTTCTTATGCATTCTTTGCGCCTTTGCGGTGAACATCTTTGGAGCGCGCGTGTTGAAGGTTGATGGCATCTCCAAATCGTTCGAAGGGCGGCGTGTGCTTGAGCGCGTGTCGTTCGAGCTCGCCGGCGGGCAGACGCTCTTGCTGCTCGGACTCAATGGCGCGGGAAAGACGACACTGCTTTCGATACTTGCCGGGATGTTGAAACCCGATGCCGGTGAGGTGGCTATTGGCGGCCAAAGTCCATACCGCACGCCACAGGTCAAGGCGCGCATCGGATACGTCACGCATCAGACGATGCTGCATCCGGGCCTCACCGTTCGCGAAAGTTTGGAGTGGTTCGCGAAGATGCTTGAAGTCTCGCAACCTAAAGAGCGTGTGGAGAACCTCGGCCAGCAGCTTGGCATGATCTCCATCCTCGACCGGCGGGCAGGCAAGCTCTCGCGGGGCGAAGGCCAGCGCGCATCCATCGCGCGCGCCATGATCGCCGACCCTTCACTCTTGCTGCTCGACGAGCCTTTCACGGGCTTGGATGAGCGCGGCTGTGAGCAGCTTGGCGAGGTATTGCGCACGCTCTCATCTCCAGAGCGTTCGATCATCATGACCACCCACGACACCGAGCGTGGACTCTCCTTCGCCACTCATGTTGCCTTGCTGGAGCGGGGCAGCCTCATCGGCCCAGTGCCGCGCGACGGCGCACCCGAGCTGCTTGCGCGCTTTCGGCAGGCTGTGTAGCCGCCTGAAATGCGAACACCCCGCCTTTGGGTGCGAGGTGTTCGCCAATTTGAGGTCAAGCCAGCTATACTCCGAGGAATTGATAGTCCATCAATGTTCCATCCCGCCGGATTACCCAGCCGTAGTCAAGATTCTCTGGATCGCGAATGTAATGTCCGGCTCCTCCATGAACATTTGCCAATTGACCGAGTGTAAGATCTTTCATTGCTTCTCCTCTGTTATGCCTTTGTCAACTATCGGACTCCGATGTCCTTTCGCATATGATAGATACAGCGAGCTCCACGCTCCCGCCGCTTCATTGCGTCGTGTCGCCGATGGGCACAGGCAAGTAACAATGTATCCGATCGGCACAGGGGAGAACCGAATCGCTCAAAGAGACTGAACACGTCGATTTCCCGTGTTGATGGGTCGCTCGCACTGGCGATGGGTTGGTTACGCTGGTAGGGTAAGTTTCATCACTTCATTTAAAGAAGGGGTTACCATGTCATACAAACTCATTTCCATGGAAGCCAAGGGCCGAATCGTCACCATCACGCTCAAGCGGCCGGAAGTGATGAATGCCATCAACAAGGCCATGGTGAAGGAATTGCACAGGGCCTTCGATGAACTACGCGACGACACCGAACATGGCTGTGTGATTATCGTTGGCGAAGGAAAAAACTTCGTCGCGGGCGCCGACATCGGCGAGCTGAAGGAGCGCAAAGCACTGGAATCGCTCGCCGCCATCAACTCGGCCCTCTTCCGCAAGATCGAGGAGCATCCCGTCCCCGTGATCGCGGCCATCCAGGGTTACTGTCTCGGTGGGGGATGCGAACTGGCCCTTGCCTGCGACATCCGTGTCGCAGGGAAGTCAGCGCAGTTTGGCCAGCCCGAAGTTGGGCTCGGCATCATTCCGGCAGCGGGCGGGACACAGCGGCTCCCGCGCATCATCGGCATGGGCCGCGCGAAGGAATGGGTGCTGACGGCGTGGGTGTACGACGCAGAGGAGGCGTACCGCGTCGGACTCGCCAATCATCTCGTGGATGACGAGGCGGTGATGGATCGCGCGATCGAAATCGCCGAGCGTATCCTGAAACGCGGGCCGCTCGCTGTGCGTGTGGCCAAGACCGCGCTCAACGCTTCGGCGCGCACCGGGCTCGATACGGGGTTGACGATCGAATCCGTCGGGCAGGCGCTGCTCTTCGACTCCGAGGACAAGAACACGCGCATGTCCGCATTTCTCAATCGCAAACAAAAATCATGATCAACCACGAAGATCACGGAGCGCACGAAGAATACAAACAGCAAAAATTATTCATATGAAACTTGCTTGTTTCCGATTCGCCCTTTCCATGTTGTCGTTTCATACCGATCCTAAAATGGTTTTTGGATTCGCCCGTCATGCCGACGAAAGTCGGCATCCAGCGACTATGAGAAATCGTTTGTCACATCTGGATTCCGGCTTTCGCCGGAATGACGGTGGAAATCACATTTTCAATTTAGGATCGGTATCATAAGTCGTATGGTGTCGACTTCTCAATTTTCCTTTCTCCGTGATCTCCGTGCCCTCCGTGGTTAAGAAATAGTCCCCATGAAACACGAACGCACATCAGGTAACGAGTTTGACTTCATCGATTGGGTGAAGACCAAGCTCGGCAAGCTCCCACCCGAGGTGCTCGTCGGCCCCGGCGATGACTGCGCCGTGATCCACTACGCCAACGACGACCAGATTCTGCTCAAGACCGACTCACTGCTTGAAGGCGTGCATGTCCAGTTTTCCGATCCAGCCAAGCCCGGTTACGCCACGCCGGAGCAGGCGGGATATAAGGTGATGGCGCGCAGCATCAGCGACGTTGCCGCCATGGGCGGTGTGCCGTGTTACGCGACAATTGCGACCGCACTCCCTCAAGGGCGCGGGCCAGCGTTTCGCGAAGGTCTGCTCGCCGGACTACAGCGCGCGGCGCATGCGCACAACACCTTCATCATCGGCGGCGATACCAAGAGTTGGAGTGCTGACGACAAACTCGTGCTGAGTGTGCATCTTTTTGGCGATATGCAGGGATTCCATCCGGTGTTGCGTTCGGGCGCGCGCGAGGGCGACGCGATCTTCGTCACCGGCGAGCTCGGCGGTTCGATCCTTGGCAAACACGTGAGTTTTGCGCCACGGGTGGGGGAGGGGCGCTGGTTTGCGAGCGTCCACGCCCACGCCATGATCGACCTTTCGGATGGGCTGTCGGGCGACTTGCTTCATATATGCAAGGCGTCCGGTGTCGGTGCGCTGATCGAGGCGGAGAAGCTTCCGGTTTCCAAGGACGCCCTAATACTGGAGAAGCGCGACGGAATGAGCGCCCTCGAACACGCGCTCCACGACGGCGAGGACTTCGAACTACTGGTCTGCATCGCGCGCGAAAAGGCCGACGAGGTTCAAAAGACCTGGCCCTTCGCCACGAAGCTCACGCGCATCGGGACGGTCACGGAGAAGGCCGGCGGGCTACGCATCTCCCATGGTGGCAAGAAGCAGCCATTGCCGATCAAGGCCTACGAACACGAGTTATAGACCCTCCCTAGGGCTATTCAAAAGTGGCATAGTGGCACCTTCTCGTCATTCCGGCGAAAGCCGGAATCCAGACTTTCCGCTGGTCTCTGGACACCGGCTTTCGCCGGTGTGACGCTCCACGGAGACTTTTGAACAACCCTGAGACCCTCCTCGCTTCCTGTTGGCAATGGCGGCACGTTCGTTCTATCGTCAGAGCGAAATCAGCTTTGAGGAGAACAGCCCATGAGTTCCGGAAAATCGAGACGATCCCAGGCAGCCCCGCGTGTGAACGGCGATATTCCGCCCGACGCCGCCATGTCCACCTATCTGATCCACGGCAAGCCCTTCGACGAGGCGTGGGACTTCAGCCACCACATCGTCCCGCCCATGTCGGCCTCCGTCACCTATCGCCTCGACACCACCCAGCGCGGCTGCACGGGCTTCGAGGATTTTGCCGGCGCCGCCAAACACAAACATGAGCCGATCTTCGTCTATGATCGCCTCGACGAGCCAACGCGCTCGATGCTCGAATCGGCACTGGCCAAGGCCGAGGGCGGCGACATCTGCGCCTGCTTCTCGACCGGCATGGCGGCCATCAGCGCAGCACTCGGCGTCTGCCTCGATAGCGGCGATCACGTGATCTGTCACCAGGGAGTCTACGGCTGTACCTACAGCCTGATGACCACCTGGTTCCCGCGCCTTGGCATCCGCGCGGATTTCTGCGACATGCGCGATACAGCAGCCGTGAAGAAGCTCATCCGCCCCAACACGCGCGTGCTTTACACGGAATCGCCGGTGAATCCGACGCTTGAGGTGATCGACATCGGCGCGCTGCGCCGCATCGCCGACGATGTGAACAAGAAGCGCAAGAAAGAGGAGCGCCCGCTGCGTGTGATCGTCGACAACACCTTCGCCACGCCTTATGGCCAGCGGCCCTTGAGCCTCGGCGCGCACATCGTCTGCCACTCGCTCACCAAGAACATCGCGGGTTTCGGCACCGACATGGGCGGCGCGGTGATTACTGAAGCGGCGCTTGAGGGTGAATTGCTCGTCTGGCGGAAAGATTTCGGCGGGGCGCTGTCAAGCCGCTCGGCGTGGTATATCCTCGCCTATGGCGTGCCGACGCTGCCATTGCGCGTGTCGAAACAGGCCGCGAGTGCTATGGAAGTGGCGGCGTGGCTCGAACAGCACCCCGACGTCTCGCGCGTGGTCTATCCTGGATTGCGTAGTTACCCGCAGCGTGAACTGGCGTTGAAGCAGATGCGCACGCCTGAGGGCGAGTTCATGCCGGGGACGCTGATTTATTTCGAGACCCGCGAGGACAAGCCGGGGACGAACGAGCGCTGCAACCGCCTGATGAATTACATCGCGAAGCACTCCTATTCCGTCACGCTTGCCGTCTCCCTTGGCCAGCTTCGCACGCTGATCGAAAGCCCGGGCGCTATGACGCACTCGGCGCTGCCGCCCGAGCGCCAGAGTACGAGCGGCATCGCGCCCAATGGCGTGCGCCTTTCGCTCGGCATTGAAGACCCGCGTGATTTGATCCGTGACCTCGGCGCGGCGTTCAAGGCGGTGCGGTAGGCTCAAGTCCAACCAAGAATCGAAAGGTGATTCTGCGCGTCATTCCCGCGAAGGCGGGAATCCAGAGCCAAGGAAAAGACTGGATGCCCGCGTAGGCGGACATGACGACAGGGAATCCAGGCACCACTTTGTGTTTGGTATAAGCTCGTGATGTCTATTGCGCTCAGAAGTTCGCCTCGAAGCCGATGACGAAAGCGTTTTCGATAAAACCTTTCGTCGAGGTATGACGGTAGCCGATGAAGGGGCCATAGGGAAGTAGTGGACGAATCAATGGCGTGAGTGTCAGTCCAAGTTCGTAGAGCTTGCGGCTTCCATAGATTTCGACCGCGATATTCCCCGATATTTCAGCGAATATTCCAGCCAGCCTTCCGCGATTCCCGATGCGCACGCCCTTCTCTTTCCCAACGGTGAAGAGGTTTTCGGCTTCGACGAAACCAACCTCGAATCCATTCATTGCTCCAACAATATTCCGTCTTTCGAGAGGGAAGTCAGGTCGTTTGGGCGTCATATTCCCGGACCAATCGTGCATCTGGAAATGGTATTCGAACGACGCGAGATAACCCCGTCGAACGATGCCGCCCGTGTCGGACTCTTCATAGAGAAAACGAAACGCGGGAAATATCCACTCCAACGAATCGGGAGAACACCAGTCCGTCACAACCCCCAGCCCCACTCGCGCGCTCCACGTATGCAAATTGACGCCGTTGTCATCATGCAAGGCATACGACAGGTCGATGGCAGGAAAGACATCTCCCGGTGCTTTCTCTTCCGGTAATTCACGCGGCGGTGGTTGCATAAAGAGAGTGCTTTCCGCAGCCTGCAGGGTTGCTGTACAAAGCGCGCAAACGATCACGCAGGCAGTTACGTGCTTGAATGCTGCCATCGCCCAAGAGTTCATCGTTATCGTTGCCATGTTTGCTCGCCCTAAAAGTTCGCCTCGAAGCCGACGACAAAAGCGTTCTCGCGGAAGCCTTCTGTGGACGAGTGCCGATAACCGATAACGATTCCAACAGGAAGCGCAGTCGGAACGGTCATTGCTATTCCCAGCTCACGCAGGAATCTCCCGTCGTAGAACTCGCCCGCGATATTGGCTGAAATACGCAAATAGAATCCAGTGAGGCTGCCCCGCACTCCAACCCTTACTCCATTCTCGCGTTCCTCGGAGAACAGTCGTTCTGCGTTCACATATCCCACCTCCCCGCCAACTACGGCGCCGAACATCGTTATGCGCTCCATCGGGAACGCAGGCCTGTGGGAGAGCGCCCGGAGTTCTTCGTTACTCATGCTGTACCGGCCAGGATTGAAGGGAAATTTGTAGTATTGAGCGTGCCATTCGAACGAGACGACGCATCCTCGCCGAACGATTCCAGGATCAGCCGATTCATTAAAGAAGCGGAACGAAGGAAACAACCAGTCGATATGATTGTCGTTCGGCCCCTCGATTGCGATGCCAAGTCCAATGCGTGCACTCAAGGATTTCAAGGAGATGTCGTCTTTGTAACTTGCATACGTAAAGTCTATCGCCGGGAAGAGTTTGCTCGGAGGCTCATATGTTTCCAAATCTGGCGCGGGTGGTGATGCTAATGGATCCTCGTCAGCCAAGAGCAACGGCGGCGACGCTGCATATAGAGCCACAAGCAACACAACAGGCATGAGGCGACAACGAGCCATTTGATTCTCCCGTGGATGTCAGGGTTGTCCCATTCCCGCCCCTTAATCCCGGGCGCTCGAAAAAGGCGCCGGTAAAAATGTATTTTGATTATGAAGGCCGCAACAGGGCGGCTTCGCCCAAGGGTGGGAGACCGATTCCACAAATCGCTCCGGTTTATCATCGCAACCCACCGGGCCACCCATATACTTGCATTGAGCGCGGCAGGTGTATAATGCGCGCGTAGAAGTCATGCATGTAGCGTCACGCGCCCTCGCGTGACGAATTGTGGCGAACGGCCACCATTAAGGGAGACGACCATGGATCCGATTTACTGGGTACTGATTGGGGCCGTTGTCCTCGGCGTATTATGGACGATTGTCACGTACAACTCGCTGGTGCGCCTGCGCATGGGGGTAAAGAACTCCTGGGCGGATATCGACGTGCAGCTCCAGCGCCGCTATGACCTGATCCCGAACCTCGTGGAGATCGCCAAGGGCTACCTCAAGCACGAGCGCGAGCTGCTGGAAAACGTGACACGAGCGCGTTCGGGTTGCGTCAACGCCCTCGCCAATGCCAAGGCCGGCCCGACGACGGAGCTTATCAGCGCCGAAGGCGCGCTCGGCGGCGCGTTAAGCAAGCTGATGATTCAGGTCGAAGCCTATCCTGACCTCAAGGCCAACACCAACATGATGCAGTTGACCGAGGAAGTCTCCTCCACCGAGAACAAGATTTCCTTCGCGCGCCAGTACTACAACGACACGGTCAACGCGCTCAACACCAAGGTCGAGTCCTTCCCTGCGAATATCATCGCCAACATGTTCAGCTTCAAGCAGGCGAACTTCTTCGAAGTCGCCAACCGCGAGCAGTTGAAGGAAGCGCCGAAAATCGCGTTCTAACGGTCTGTCGGAGTGTTCGGGTTCTGGCAATACGGTGCGAGGTTGTATCGCCCCGCGTGTCTTCTCTGGCGTCTTGTCACGCGCGGCGGCATAAGCATGAGCTGTCCTCGTACCGGAGAAAAGCGGAATCTCGCCCCTTATCAACAACCCTGCTGTCACGACCGTGCGCGGGTATTTCTCCGACAGGCTGCTCGTTTTTGACAAGTCCGAATGCCTTGCGCAGCTCTGCCAGGTTGCGCTCCATCGCCGCGAAATAGCAATCCGGCGATAACTTGTCCATCGTCACCTCCGCGGGATCGAGCGTCGCCAGCGATACGCCCGTCTCCTTGGCGAGTTCCCGCGCGATCGTGGCATCGAATTGTGGTTCGACAAAGATCGTCTGTACGTCGCCGGAGCGAATCAACTCGTCGATGCGCTGGCGCGCCTTGAGACTCACGTTGCGGCCACTGAGCGTCATTGTGGCCGCGATGATGAAATTGAACTCATCGGCGAAATACGCCCATGCCTCGTGGAAGGTCAGGAGTTTACGGCCACGCAGCGGGTCGAGGGCAGCGTGCATTGTGTCGTACAATGCGTTGATTCTCGCCTCAAGAGCGCCGAGATTGGCGCGCAACTTCGATTCCTTATCGGGAGCTAACTTCACTAAACCACTACAGATGCCGCGCGCAAGCCCGATGGCGCCCTCGCGGCACAGCCAGACGTGCGGGTCGTGCTCGCCATGGCTATGGGCATGATGGTGTTCTCCCTCATCTTCGAGCCCGGCGTCGTGCGCAGCGCAGGCGCCACAGAACGATGGGCGGAGAAAATCGGCGTTCAACTCGCTGGCGGCGACGATCACGGGCGTCCCGCTCACTTTGAGTTCGTCAAGAAAGGCATCGGGTATGCCGAGCTCAAGGCCGAGGCCGTTGACAATGAAGGCGCGCGCGCCGCTCAGGCGCTTGCGGTCGGCGAGGGTCAATTGATAGGAATGCGGCCCGATGGATGGCTTGGGCAGCAGTTGCACCTCCATGACGTCCCCCGCAATGGCAGATGCGAAACAGTAGAGCGGGAGCGTCGAACAGATGACGTGGCCGCCCTTGGGCAGTTGCGCCGGCTGGCTCGAGCACGACGCGGCGAGCGACAGAGCCGAAAGCGCCGCAAACACGGTCAAGCATCGGACGATATGCAACATGGTTGCATTAGACTCCCGTCATCCGCGAAGCACAAGCTAAAACCTCGAAAGCCAGCAGCGCCGCATGACCGGTTAAACGCGCATTCCCGGCGCAAGACCGGGAACGTGCTGGAATATCCATCGTTCGAGCCTACTTGGCCTTCCAAGATTTGACATAGGCCTCGCGCATCTTCTCCACAGGGTTGGCCTTGCCATCTTTATTGGTGTAGTCAAAGTGGAAGTCGTAGTCGATGTAACGCGACGTCACATTGACAAGGTCGCCTTTGCCCTTGTTCGACACGACGAAATCGTAAATGACGACGCCAGTGACGTCCTTGAGCACCTCGGGGCCGTTCCCCGTTGCATCCTTCTCCATAATGTTCTTCACCGTTCTGAAAACCGCCAAGCCCTGACGGTTCTGGTCGATATAGAAAGGAATGACCGTAAGGTTATCGACGCCGCCGTTCCCCGATGCCGTTGCCGCGGCACCTGACGCGTCCTGGGCCTGCACTGACATCTGCATGCGGTCGACCGCCATGAGCGTAACGAGGCAACCGAGGAGGAACGTGATCGCGAGCAACAACGGATTGGATTTCATACTGTCTCCTGATGAATCGCGCGTTTGACGCGCAGGCACGGGGATTCCTGATATAAGGCCTTCGGGGGAAAGATAGTATAGCTCACGGGTTTTGCGTATGGACGCGAAAAATGGCTGCGTCGCGATTCTGCCAGAAATCCGTCCGCGCGTTTTATTGCGACATTTTTCAAAAAAACAGCGATCATCATGGAACCTTCACCACAACGCCTGACCATGGACTCGATGATCGTCGAGGTGGAGCTCGCCATTGAGCGCAAAGCACTGCGCGATTACTTCCACAAGGCGGGCATCAAGTGTCTCGATTGTCCGGCGGCCGAGATCGAAACCTTCCGGCAGGGGGCGCACGTCCACAACATCGATTTCGAAGCTCACCTTGGGGCGCTCAACGACCTTGCCCGCACCAATCCCTTCGACCCAAAGAGCGACGCGGGATATGTTTCGCTACCGCGCCGCTTTGGCCGCTGGCTGCTCGGGCGGTTACAGGATAAACCCTAACCGTTCTGAAACGCAGAATGCCCGCAGGGCGGGCATTCTATTCTTGATCTGGATTCCCGGCTCTCGCCTTCGCGAAGCCGCTACGGCGGAGCGAGTCGCGGGAATGACATCCGTCTATTCCTTCGTCGCGATTGAGACGCCGCCCATCTGCGAGGATATCTTGGCTTTGGTCGTGCCGAGGCCAAAGGTGGCGGTGCCCGAAGCGCCGAACTTGATGTTCATGCCGTTATCGTCATCTTCGCCATCATCGTCGATCTTGATGGTGGCGCCCCCGGCTTTGCTGGTGTCGGCCTTGCCCATCTTGGTGTTGAATTCGACCGTACCGTCGAAGGCGCGAGCGACCTTGAGGCTCGCGGCCCCCATTTGCGTTGAGACGGTGATTTCGTCGCCTGTCGAGCTTGCGCCACTGATGTCGAGGCTCGCGTTGCCCGTGGCGGATGTGACGGTTGTTTTGTGGAGATCGCCGGTGAGTATCACAGAGACGGCGCCGGTCTCCGAATCGGCGAGGAATGTTGCGTCGTCACCGGAAACCGAGCCTGTGGCTACGATGCTGCCGACTTGAGCCTCGAGTTTGACGTTCGTGTCGAAAGTGGCGTCCTTGGCGCTGATTGATCCGACGTGGGCGACAAAATCTCCTTGAATATGCATGTCTTTGACGTCAATCGAGCCGATGTTGGAGCTGACGTCGAAAATCAAATCTTCGGGCGCGGAAATCTTGAGATCGACGGAGTAACGGAGGTGGATCTTCTCCTGTTCTTTCCCTTGCTCACCTTCGGCATATTGTCCCACATGCGCGCTACGAATCGTCAGCATGTGAATGGGAGGGGACCGTTCTAGAAAGATATCCTGGATCACGAGGTCGCGATCGAGCGTTGCGGCGCCAGCCTCGTCTTTAAACTTCTCCTGAACTTTGACCGTTGCCTCGATACCAACTTGCCCAGTGGTACCGCGCACGATGGTGATGGAACCGATGTTGGTGGCGAGACTGAGCTTCGTAGCGGTGGTGAAGACAGTGTGGGTGATCGTTCCAATGTCGACGAACTCGCCGCCATCGTTGTTGCCGAGGCTTTCGAAGCCCGCCGGCAGCGGCGGAACTTTGACGTCGGGGATTTTGACTTTTGGAATGGGGATGCGGATCACTGTGCCGTCGGGCAACGTGATTTCCTTGACCTCGCCTTCGTCGTTGCTCGTGTTTTCGTCTTCTTGCGCCTCGCTGTCCTGCGCGGCGCCGTCTTGAGCAGCGATCGTCACGTTGTTGAGCGCAGCCGTGCCCGAGAGCATGCATACAGCTGCTCCGCCCACGGTCATCCATCGTTTCATATCCTGTAACATGATTTCCTCGTCTTTCTTGAGTTGGTTTTTCAATTGGTTCATGGACTGTCGCAACGCCGCCAACTCCTCCGCCGTCGGAATGCCACCGCATTTGATCAGGACGCGGCCATTGACATCGGAAAGATTGACGCCCGGCGAGCGCAGTCTTGGTGCGCCGGAGCTGAGCAGTACCCAGCCATCACGAAGTTCGAGTTCATCGTTCACATTGACGACATCGGCGCCTTCGCCGAGTTCGTAGGTTGATCCGGAGTCTTTGTGTGGGTGGTTGATCCCGTTATCTGGACCGAAGGCGATGAGCGCAAAGCCAATGACAATGCTCGCGGCAGCGATGCTCGTCCCGACCCAGCTTCCGCCCCGTTTGACCTTGGGGCGCAGTTCATGAACCGGAGCTTCAGACGCGTCACCGGCGCGACGCAGGATCGCATCCTTGAGATCGGGCGCGGCAATGCCGCCGAGCGTTTCCTCGAGGTCGGTCTCCACCAGCCGGTCGCGGTAGTCGATGTGTTCGTTCATGCCTTCACTCGCCGTTCTATGCACTCACGCAAGGTCGCGCGCACACGCTTGAGCAGGGAATACACCCCGTCTTCTGTGGTGCCAAGCGTCCGCGCGATCTCGTCCCCCGGGCGCTGCTGTTCATAGCGAAGTTTCAATACCTGTCGCGCGCGCTCGTCGAGGGATTCGAGGCAGACACGCAGCGCGTTCAGGCGTTGATCGCTGCCCTCGTCGGGCGTGGCGTCGAGCCAGGCGTTTTCCGCCTCGGCCGCGAGACTCAAGGGCGCCGCGCGGAAACTCTTGCGCAGGCTATTGATGAAGAAATTGTGCGCTGTCGTGCGTAAATAAGCATTGGTCTCCCCGCGGCTACGGGGTTTGAAACCGCTTTTCATCACGGAGACGAAAGTTTCCTGCGTCAGATCGTCGGCCTCCGGCGGCTGGCAGCCAAGCATGCGAAGATAGCGCCAGACATCCTTCTGGTGCTCCTCGATCAGGGCTTCAAAATCCACCGGGCGGCTCATGGCAAGGACCGTCATACCAAAAGAACACGGCAGGTGGGTGTTTCTGGCGATAAATTTGGGGAAAACCGGGGTGTGGATAGCCTTCTTAAAACGGGCTCCTTCCGGCATTTGAGCAATTCGCCGGAATCTGCTATTCTCCGCCCTGCCCCAAGCGAACAAGGCACCACCGGTACGCCGCGACGCCGTTGGCGCAATAGCCCCGGAGAGGCCGACAGCCCCACCATGCCCAAGCTTTTCGTTGAAAAAGGGCCGGATAAAGGCAAAGAACTCGTCGTCAAGGCGGGGGAAAACGTCATTATAGGCCGTGAGCCCACGGTGCATTTTGTCGTTTCCGACGCCATGTCATCACGCAAACACTGCGTCGTTGGTCAGGTCAACGGCCATTGGTTGCTGAAAGATCTCAACTCCGCCAACGGAACCTTCAAAACCGGGCGCCAGATCGCTGCTGGCAAGGCTGTGCGTCTCGAAGAAGGCGAGTCTTTCCAAATCGGTGAAACGCTCATTTCCTTCGTCGGCGCCGACGTCGAAGGGCGCGGCGACCCGCTTATCGGCACCGTGCTCGCCGGTTACCGCATCGACAAGCTGCTTGGGCGCGGTGCCATGGGCGTCGTATACCGCGCGCACCAGTTGAGCCTTGGCCGCGATGTGGCGTTCAAACTGTTGTCCGGAGAGCTGTCTGGCGACGAGCGCTTCAACAAGATGTTTATCAAGGAAGCGCGCGCCGCAGCTGCCCTCAATCACCCGAACGTCTTGCAGGTCTACGACGTCGGCACGGAAAACGGACGCTTCTTCATGTCGATGGAAATTGCCGAGGGCGGCTCGGTGCTCGAGGAATTGCGGGCGGCCGGACGCATCGAACTGGATCGTTCCATCGAGATCATCCAGGACGCGCTCTCCGCCCTCGAATACGCCTCCAAGAAGGACATTGTTCACCGCGACATCAAACCCGACAACCTGATGATGAACGCCGAAGGCGTGGTGAAGCTCGGCGACCTTGGGCTCGCGGCTTCAAGCGCGGAACTGCAGGCCGGCCAGTCGGGCGTATTCGGCACGCCGCACTACATCGCGCCCGAGCAAGCCATGGGCAAGGGCGTGGACCGGCGCGCGGACATCTACTCGCTTGGTGCGACATGGTATCGTCTGCTCTCGGGTCAAACACTGTTCACGGGCAACAACGTGCGCGACATCCTGCGCAAGCAGGTGCGCGACCCCCACACGCCCCTGAAGCAAATCGTTCCCGACGTGCCGCAGGCGATTTCGAACATCATCGACAAGATGCTGGCGAAGGATCCCGCGAACCGTTACCAGAACGCGAGCGAAGCGAGCGCGGACATCGAAAGCTTCCTCGCCAACCGTCATGCCGCCGCCGACGCCCTCGCCAACAAGCGCCAAAGACACGCCATCGTCGCGGAGACCAAAAAGCCGAACTATGCGCTGATCGGGATCATCGGCGGCGTCACGGTGCTGGCCATCGCGATCATCGCGGCCATCGCGCTCTCGGACGGCGGCGACGCCAACGGCCCCGTGGTCATCAACAACAATACAAACGGCCATACGAATCAGAACACGGCGCCATCACCGGAAGAAGGCGAAGCCGAGAAGAAATATATCGAGGCCGCGACCAAAGAAAAGCTCGGCGCGGCCAACCCCACGCTGCTGCAACAGGCGATGTCGGACTACAAATATATCGTCGCCACATGGCCCAAAACGAACGCCGCCACGAAAGCCTCCGCGCGTCTGAAGGCAATCGAGGAAACCTACGGAAGAGAAATCCTCGAAGAGCAACAGGCCCGCGCGGCGCTCAAAGAAGAGTGGGACAAGTTAAGCAAAGAGATCAATGACGTGCTGCTCCCTGCGTTCAAGATCGGCGAAGCGCTCGGAAAGATCGACGTTTTCGATGAAAAGATCAAGGCCTACAAACGCGAAACGATTCGCGTCAAGCTCCTCGCGACACTGAACATCGAGCTGGCGCGAACACACGCGGAAACAACCGGCGTTGAGGCGATCAGGAGCGAGCTCAACCGCATCGCCCAGCCGACTACCGCGATGGACAAGCTTCCGCTGGAGGATCAAGTGACACGCTACGAAAGCGCTATTGCGGGGGCGCAAGCGCTGATTGAGAAAATCGACGACGAGCGCTACGAGAGCGATGTCATTCGCCAGATCACCGAGTGGACCAGCAAAAAGGAGTTGATTACCGGCCAAATCGCGAATATCGCGCTTGCCAAGCGAGTCGAAGCGGCCAAGACCACGCGCGTGGCGTTGGATGCCCTGTGCGCGCGCGTGAACAAAAATGTTCGTTCGTTCGCATTCAAGGCGGCGTTGCGCGAGATCGACACGTTCGAAAACACCGACCCCGGACTGAAGGAGTACCGCAACTCGCCTGAATTCAAAGACGCCGTTACCACGCTTGCCGATTTGAAGCGGCAAGTCGAAAGGGAGCGCGACGGGTTGCGCTGGCTCGTCGAAAACTGGAGAACGGGCGGTACGGCCGCGGAAGTCAAGGGTGACAAAGGACTTGAGCTCGTATTTCCCGGCGCTGAATATGTCAGCATCTTTCCGGTCGACAAGGACGTGTTCGACGAGGACGACCCGAAATTTCGCGCCGAGGAAAGCACGGGCAGCGTCAGCAAAAGCCGGAAGCTCTACGCCTTCAAGAGCCGTAACATCGCTTCGCTGGAGGTTATTCTTGGCGCTATTCGCAGAGTCAACTCCAGTTTCAACGACGAGTTGAAAAAAGCCGAAAATATCGAGAACGTCATCGGCATCGTAGCGCTTCTGCTCGAACTTGGGGCCGAGGGCAGGCAAGCAGGCGATCTCGCGGAGTTCGCGCTCGCCCACGCCGGTTCCGTTGACGCCGCCAAGCGCCGCCAGATACGGGAGTTCATGGCCTATGGCCTCGTGGCGCGCGCGAAATATTTCGAGGCGAACGGCGATAAGCGAAGCGCCCTCGGCGACTACAAGAGGCTTAAGGAAGAATTCGCGGATACGCGCGCCGCGAAAGGCGCGAAGGGTTAGGCGCGCATGGACCTCCAAGCATCCGACGTGATGATCTTCTGCGCCTTGCTTGGCCTGAGCGCGCTCTGTTCCGGTTCCGAAAGCGCGCTGACAGCCGTCAATCCTGTGCGTATTCGGGCGCTTGCTGAAACGGGAAGCCGAACCGCCAGGCGGGTGGAGCGCCTGATTGCTGACCGCTCGCGTGTCATTTCGACGCTCCTGGTCGGCAACAACATCGTGAATACCGCGCTCACCGTTTTCGCAACGCTGGTGTTCACCGGCGCGCTGCCAAAAAGTATCGACCCCGCCTTGCAGGCAACGATTGCCAGCGTCGTCACCGTCGTTTTTCTCCTGGTCTTCGGCGAGGTGCTTCCCAAAACCTTCGGCGTCAATATGCCGGTACGAGTCGCGTTGCTCGTGGCCTGGCCGGTGACGCTGATGGAATTCATCCTTGCCCCGGCGACCGCGCTGATGACCGGATTCCAAAAACTCGCGCTACGCTTGGTCGGCCACGAGCCAGAACCGGTAGTTACCGGCGACGACCTGCGCGCCATGGTGGCGCTCGCCGACGAGGGGAAAATGTTGGGCAAAGGAAGCGGCGATGCCATCGTCAACCTCCTCGACCTTCATGAGACACGCGTGCGCGAAGTGATGACGCCGCGCACGGACGTCGTCGCGCTTTCCGTCAATGCGAGTTGGGACGATGTGACGAACGTGTTCCGGACGAACCGCTTCTCGCGTATTCCGATCTATACCGGCGACATCGACGATATCGTCGGCGTGCTCAACTTCCGCGATTTGATCGGCATGCTGCCCACGGACTTTTCCATTGAACAGTTGATGCGTAAACCGGTGTACGTTCCTGAGCAAAAACGCATCGACGCTTTGATCCTCGAAATGCGCCGCACCAAAAATCACATGGCGATCGTCGTCGATGAATACGGTGGAACGGCAGGTTTGATCACGCTCGAAGACCTTCTTGAAGAAGTCGTCGGTCAGATCGAAGACGAGTTCGACGACGAGGCCGCTGGTATTCGCATGCTTCGTGAGGGCATGGCCGTTGTGGATGCCGGGTGCTCCCTTGACGACATAGAGAGAGCCCTGAAAGCCGATATCGTTGACGGCGAAGAGGCCGATAACATCGCGAGCCTTTTCCTGCGTGAATATGGTAAAATTCCCGTCGAAGGCGATCGTATTACGTTAAAGAACGTAGAGATCGTCGTTAATCGAATGCATGGCAAACGTATCCGGCGTTTCCTGGTTTCGACCGAAGCGGCTAGAAACGGGGCAAATCCAGATGACGAAAAGAGATAGGACGTTTGGTGGGCTCGCCCTGTTTGGGGCATTGGCCGTGTTTTGGTGTGTCAGCGTAACCAAGGCTCAGGATACCGGGGGCGATCCAAGCCCAGAGCAGGAGGCTTTTATCCTCGCGCCAACATCGGTTGACGCGGGCGCTGAAAACAAGGTGATTCGCCTGATTGCGAATGAGGATGGCCTGTTCTCCACCAGCTCGAAGAAATCGCCCGAACTCAAATTCGGAACCGGCATTACCATCGACTCCGGCAGCTTCCGAATCATCAATCCCAACGAAGCGGAGGCCACCATCGATGTCGGCGAAAACACATCGGGCGGCGTTGAAGTGCGTTTGAATTTCTTCTCGCTCGACGGCACCAAGATCATCCGGCAGGAAAAGGCAACCCTCGGGGTTATCGGGTCGGTCACCGCCGGCCAGCAGGGCATCGAAGTGTCAGCTTCGGAAATCCGGCTGGTGCAGGTGAACGTCAGCACGTCGCAAGTCGCTGGTTCCATCACTCTCTCCGGCAAGGTCAACGGCCAGATCAAGGCCGCCCCGCCGGCGGGAACGCTCTTCGTCTCCAGCAACACGCCTCAAGTCGCCGTGGATAATGCCTCGGTATCCCTCGACAGTGTGTCATTGAACGCGGCCGAGGACTCCTTCCAGTTTACGGTGGCGAATCCGGACCTTCACGACATTACCGTCACCATCTCGAACCTCGCCCTCGACACGCTCAATTTCGCCAACCTCGGAGGCGCGGAGGGCAATCTCTCGACGAAACTTTCGGGCGCCCCGCTTGGCGCCTCTGACATTTCGGTGATCAATGCCTATACCGCGCTTGAGTCCCTCGAAGGCGACGACGTCCCGCAAGACGACAACGATGACAGTGACGATGATAGCGACGACGATGACGATTCGTCGGACGACGACAGCGACGATGATGACACCGCTACCGGCAGCAGCGTCACGACCGGCGGCAACACATCAAGCGGCGGCAATGCTTCCTCGAAAAACCGCAACAAAAACAAATCCGGTTCCGACAACAAGTCCGGTGGCGATTCAGGGCCGACGGTATACGGCGGCAACGATCAAGGCGGATCAACGAATCTACCGCCATCGTCGGGTGGTGGAGCCTCCGGCCGCTCACCTGACGTCTGGAAGCCGTCGCCGGCGAACAGCGGAGGGGCCGCGTCGGACGGCGGCTCGTCATCAGGTGGTGGCTCCGCGAGCAGCGGAACATTCTCTGACGGAGAAACCAAGGCCACGCGTGACCCCAACGACCCCCGCCAAGCGCCCGACTATCGCGAGAGCGAAGCGGTGGAGCTCAAGACATCGTCAAAGCTCTACTTCGCCGACAAGGAATTCAACAAGCTCTCGAGTATCGTCCTCGACGACAAGGAACCGGATGAGCAGAGGACACGGGTGTGGATCGTGCTCGAGCGCGGCGAGGACGTATCGCCTGAGAAAGATACGATCACCGTAACGCTGCGCATCGGCGGCAGCAATCGCGCAATCACACTGACAGAAACCGGGCCGGAAACGGCCGTATTCCACTCCGATGCCGCGGGTATTGAAATCGCGGCGATGCGAGGGGAAGAGTAGCGCGTGGGCGCATTCTGGGGTTGTGTGCCGCCTGAGCGCGTGAGATAATGCCTTCGCTCCCTTCCCGTGCGCATCTCTTGAAGGGTTTGGGCGATGCGTGGACTGATCTTCGTACTTGTGAGCGCCGCGTTGGCGGAGGTGTCCGGCGCTGTTGGAGCGCAGGCAGCGCCGCCCCCCTCGCTTTATCCACAGGGGGTCGCGAAGGCCGCCGACGCCTTCAAGCGCACCTTTATCAAGAGCGCCATCACCGAAAAGCTTAAACAGTGGAATACGAACCTCGCCGCCGACCCCGGCCAAAGCAGTTCATTGATGGCCAACTTTCCCCCGATCGTCTACAGCACGAAGGGGGCTGAGCGAACGTATTACCTGATCGACAGCGCCGATGAGTCTTCGGGTGTCATTCAGGGCAAGCAGGCGGTGTTCGTGTCGCAGGGTGGCCTCGTGACAAAGAACGAGAAAGTCCCGCTCGATCTGGTCAATCTCGACCCCGTATCGCTCGTCAATCTTTTCGATTACCGCTATATCGACGCGCGCAACGCCGACGGTCAGGTCGCGCTCGCGGGCTATGCCGCCTGCATCTCGCGCACCAGCGCCAAGGGTAGCGGCATGGAACTGCCCATCCTGCTCGCAAACGCCGCGCTCACGACGCTGGCAAAGCAAACCCCGTCCCTCAAACCGTCTGTAGACAAAGCGCTCGATGAAATCAGCGGTTTCAAGGGCGCGGAACTTGACGTCGTGACACTCACTGCTCCGAAAGACGATTACAGCAGCCGCTGGGCGCTGACCCTGCCCAAGGGTGACGCCGAGTGCGAAAAGCTTTACCGCCAATATTGGGAAACATGGTGCAAGCGCGAAATGGAAACCGTCGCCACGCGCATCAGAAACACCATCGAGACAGGCAAGCTTGGGCTCACACTCAACATGCTCAAGGCCGAAGTGGACGAACTGGTGGACGCGAAGACCGACAAGGGCGGCAAGAAATGTATGGGCTGGGTGGCCGGAAGCGAGGCGCTTAAGAACGACATGGAGGCCTCGCAAAAGGGCGGCGACAAGAGCAGGATGAACACGCTGTGGTACTGGAAAACCCGGGTTGACACGCTGCTGACCGAGGCGGAAAGTGCGCGAAAAATGGCGGGTGAAGCGTATACCCAAGCCTACGATAGCAAGACGAAGGACGGTGGTTTTGGCGACCGCAAGCTGTGGGAAAAGGCGCTCGAGTCGTACCGCAAGCTAATACACAACGAAAAGTCCCGCCAGCGCGGCATCGACCCCAACGTCGGCTTCGACTATGTCCGCCTCGCGCGCACTCTCTATTACCTCGCTGAGCCGGTTAGCGAAAGCGCCGGTTGCGGCCACCCGGGATATGCCAAGGAATCGCTCAGCGTCTACGATATCGCCAAGAAATATTATCCCTATTACGGCGCCCTCTATATCGAAAGAACGCGTCTCTTCATGGCGTTGAAAGATTACAAGAGCGCCTATGCTGAGTTGAAACTCTTCCGCGACAATCCCGCCTTCCCCGACAAAGAGGATCAAGACACCGCGGACAAACTCTTCGAGCGCGTGAAGCTGCTCGAGGTGAAGGAAGTCAAGGGACAAGAAAAGCCGCCGGAGAAAGAGAAAGACCAGTAGGATTGAACGGCATCACGCTGGCAGCTTCGACTCAACACCAAATGCTTTCAAGATCGCGGCTGCGCGATGCATGTACGTGTGCTCGCGCAACACCAGCTCGCGCCCCGCCCGTCCGATCCTTCGCGCCCGCTCGCGGTCGGCGAGTAATGCCCGCACATTTTCGCGCAACTCCTCTCGCGTTCGGAAGAAGACCATCTCCTCGCCATCCTTGAACGCGCAAACCACATCGCGCTTGGCATCGTGAACGACGGCTGTTCCAAGCCCGCTGGCGTCGAAGGTGCGCATATTGCCGCTATAGTAGTTCGGCAGCGACGTGAGGTTGATGTTCACGAGCGCGCGTTTCATCACATCGGGAAGCTCTTGGTTGGGTTCGAGCTTGCGCCGGTAACAGGGCTCGATCGGCGTATCGCGCAGAAAGCCCCTCCATTCCTCGCCGCCGTAGATTTCCACGTTCAGCCCGGCGAGAGATTGCATGGCACTCACGCGATACACCGTGCTCCAAAGACGGTGGAGCGGCTCGCGAACGTGCCGCGCGCCAATGATCTTCGCGGCCTCACGGGCAAAATGCTTGAGATCGCCGCAAGCGTCTTCAGTGCGGATGCTCCAGAAGCATTCCACAAGCTTGTCCCATTGACTGCGCGGAATTCCCGCCAAGCCTGTGTCGTCGTACACGTTGCCGATGAAGCGCGCAACCGGCTCGATCTCGTCCTCGGCGGCCGCTGGAATATGGTCGTAGCTCGTCGCCAAAGGCAGGTAGCTCCCGCGTTTCCCGCCATACTTCTCGGTCCAATCGCCATACTGCTCCTCGACCCAGAAAATTTCATTGTTCGGGAGAACCTGTTCCGGGTCACGGATGATGGCCTCGGGCGAGTCGGTCATATAGGTCGCGAAAGGAACGTCGAGAAGGTTGCTGTAAATGTCGAAGGCGTGAGTTGTGAAAAAGATTGGCACGAGAAACATGTCAGGGGCGACGTCGAGGAAGCGAGCGATACGCCGGCAAACGATCAAGTCCGTCAAGGGATCGAACTTTTCGACGACGAGTGTCGTTCGATGGCCAAGGCGTTCAAAACCTCGCAACAGATTACGCACGATCGTCTCAAGAGCGACCGTTCCCTCGCTGACAAATCCGGAGATGTGTAGTGGGCGCCTCGATGCCAGTGGCCCGCGGCTTTCGCGCGCCGCGCGGTAGGCGGTTGCGCGCGCGAGAATGCCGTTCTCGACCGCCTCGGGAAATACGATTTCGAGTCCGAGAATGACCCCGGCGTAACGCGTCGTGGTGTACGCCTCGCCGCGCAGCGTTCCGTCCAGCCAAAACGTCGATCCGATCATGAACAGGGATTCGTTGGCCGCGATCGAGCGGATCTGGAGCGCGCTCGTTTCGATATTGATCTTCATGTTGCGCTCGGCGCAGACAAAAAAACGAAGCTGCCCCGATTCGATGAAGGAAGACCAGTCATACGTCGAGAGCGCGTGGCGCAGATCGGCCGGATAACGCTCGAACACGGCGACGGGAAGCCTGAGCTCCGTCATCGGCCGGTGAATCCGTTCTCCAGTCCCACACCCGATCACGCCAAGAGTCTGAATGTCTGGACGCCGCAGACCGTCGATCCACTCGACTCCGGCGTGCGTCCTTCGTTCACGCTGGGCGACAGCATAATTCGTGGACGTTTCCTTTCCGTGCGGCGCGCTCTCCCCGGCGAAACGCACGACTTCCGGAGCAACACTCCGGAGCGCCTGCATGTTCTTCTCGTAAACCGTTTCACTCATGATGATCGCGCTCGCGTATTCCCAGAGTTCCATCAGCGGGGTAGACCGAATCGCGCGAAGTCTTTACCGCCTCAACACTTAACAGCGCACGGCTGCGCGAATGGAGTCTTTGTCGTGTGATACTTCCGGTGAGTACAGCGAAACACCCGGCGGACCGCTACCCATGCTCCATGACGCGAGGACGATAGGTGAAGAAATGAGCCGTAGCAATGGAATTGACCGCGCTGGCTGATCCCGCCCATAAATCCCGTTATCAAAAATCGCACAAATCGTTAGAGACATATGTTCCCCTTGTCCGTAGCCCGAACTGTAAGCCATGACGACGCCGCGCTATACTCATGTACCGGTCGGCGACCCCGACAGAACGCTGGCTCAACCAGCAGCCAGAAGAGGGCAGCTCTCCGCGCAAAGCGGAGCAAGGAGCGCCCACGGCGCAGACAACGGCAAGGCGATTTCGGCGAGCAAAGCAATGGCGAACAAAGCAGACGACGACGATAAAACCCTGTTTTCGCCGACGCCGGCGCCGACGCCAAAACCAAGCAATAAAATGCGCACAAGCGGCAGCGGCCGCTTCCCCGCCCTTGATCCCAACGCGAGCCTGATCGGCCAGTACCTCGGTCCCGTCAAGATCATCAAGAAGCTCGGTCAGGGCGGCATGGGGCAAGTGTTCCTTGGCCATGACGAGAACCTCGACATCAACGTGGCGGTGAAGGTGCTGCCCCAACACTTCGCCAACGAGCGCGACTTCTTCGAGCGCTTTCTGAGGGAAGCGCGCGCCGTCGCGAAGCTCGATCACCCCAACGTCGTGCGCGTGCTGCGCGTGGACGAGCAGAGCGGCGTCAACTATCTCGTGATGGACTACGTCGACGGACAGGATATTTCTTCGATGATCCGCGCGCAGGGCAAGATCCCTCTGATGCAGGCGCTCACGATCACGCGCGCGGCCGCCGACGCCTTGCGCTATGCCCACAAGCAGGGGATCGTGCACCGCGACATCAAACCGCACAACATCCTCGTCAGCAAAGACGGGCAGAAGATCAAGGTGGCGGACTTTGGGCTCGCTAAACTCGCGGAAGACCAGCAGCACATGACGATGTCGGGCCAGATCCTCGGTACGCCCCATTACATGAGCCCCGAGCAGGCGGAGGGAGCGGCCAACATTGATGGACGCACAGATACCTATTCGCTTGGTGTGTCGCTCTATCACATGTTGACGGGTACTGTGCCGTTCAACGCGACGTCGCCGACAGCCGTCATCTATCAACTCGTCAACAACGAGATGACCTTCCCAGAGGAGCACTTCGGCCAGTATCCGGCGGATGCCCGCAACCTGATCAACGGCATGTGTAGCAAGGATCCTGACGCGCGCTTCCCGCTCGACGATGTGGTGGACTACCTCGATACCATGATCGACGAGGTAAAGTCCGGAGCCGCGAAGCCGGCTGCTGCCGCCGGTTCAGTCCTGAGCGACAAGCGAAAGTTGGCCCTCTACGGAGGCATTGGCGCAGGGGCGCTTGTGCTGATCGTGATCGTTCTCGCCATTGCTCTTGGAGACGACAAAGACCAACAAAAAAAATCCGGCCCCACGCAAGCGCAAGGGAATCCTCCTGCCCCAACGAACCAACCCGTACTGGAGAATCAGCCTCTGGCGAACAACGCCGAACCTCCGGCGGCAAATACCGGACCGGTGGACAATACGCCTTCGGAGACCCACGTCGGTGACCGCGTGAAGGGCCGGGACATGATTTTTGGAACTTGGCCAATCGCTCCCTTTGACATCGTGAAAAAGCCCGACATCAAAAAAGAAGACGCGCGAAAACACCGCACCAAACAACTGGAACTGTTCAGCGGCTTGGTGCATCTCCACTTCGCCAGCGCGCTTGCGCTGACACCCGAGCAGAATCAAAGTATCAAAAGCTTGTTCGAGCGCTACCGGGAGCACATACTGCGCGTCGAATATGAAATCCCGAAAGAACAACAAGAAAGCGTTGGCGAATATATGACCCGGATCGAAAGGGAAACCAAGACAATCAACGAAAACCTGGAATCAAATCTCCGTGGTATCTTCAACGACGAGCAAGAAAAGATTCTTGAGAACGTCCTAACCAACAACCGGCTCAAAGAAGAGCTTCGAAAAAGGGCCGACGACAATGAGCGGGAAAACGATCGACGACGTGATGATGAGCGCCGCAAACCACCCCGTTAGGCACCAACCACTCAAAAATAAAGGTAGGTTTCCGGATAGCGCGATTCATAGGCGATGACCTCGTCGACATACGCACGAGCCTCTATGGGCGTCCGAACGGGCCGATCATGCCGACATCCGAGGGTAGACCTTCAAGCAGCGTCCGGCAGGCGTATTCGGCGTCGCCGAGCACCGTGATCTTCCGGTCTTTGAACCAGGGAAGCGCCATGCGCAGAAGTTCGAGAGCGAGCGCGGTGCGTTTCTGATGCAGGTGGTCCGGGCAGGTGCGCTTGCTGCGATAGAGACGGAAAAGGATGGGAACGGCGATGCCGCCGGAGTGGCAGAACGAGGCCGGAATCCACAACGAGAGCACGACGAAGTTCAACCCGAAAGAAAAGCAGACGCGCTTGCTGCTGCTGGACGAGGTGAGCGGATCGTGGAACATCCCTGCACCGAGGATGCGCGGGCCGGAACGACGGCATAACGTGTCATCGACAATCAGGGTGACATCCTTTGGGATGAAGGCATCGAAGAGACCGACCACCACCCGGCCAAGGTCGTTGAGTTCCCAGCGCACGCGGCTGAAGAAGCGGTGAAAGACCGAGAAGTGTTTGCCTTGGCTGCGAGAGCCGCTTCCCCTCAGCGGACAGCGAACCAGTCCGGTCACCGTGCGTTTGAGCGGCATCATGATCCATGCCAGTAACAGCGTTGAGAAGTTATTGAAGCTCGGCGCGCTGAATTCACCGCGAAAAGCGTGGACAAGATCGGTTATTGTTCGCAGACTTTGCATCGGGGCGACCTCCGGGTAATGGTTCTTGCTTGACACGAAACCAGCACACGGAATCACCCCCAACCACCATCTAAAAATTGCGAAACTCTAGGCTAAACGGGCAAGCCCTTGAGGTCGTCGGCTGAAAGGCCTTATTCCTCATGGGCTTGAAGAGTGGCAGGGGCGGATGGGATCGAACCACCAACCACCGCATTAACAGTGCGGTGCTCTACCAATTGAGCTACACCCCTGCGTGTTTCAGCGCCGGTCAAACCTCATTCACAAGTCATTCCTCCTCTTCCCAAGACACTCCATGCAACAAAAAACCCGCCTTTTCGGGCGGGGGGCAGGTTGTATTCACGTGCAACAACAACCGTCACCGCGCCCAAGGCCGGGCAGGATTCGGATTATTATTGGCCGCGTGGCTGGTCATAGTTGGCGAAGTATATCACGCGTCACGACTCATATCCACATGGCGTTTGGAAAGTGGCAGGGGAGTTCATGACGCGAGTATGCTGCGGTGGTTCCCGGGGAGCCGACAGAAAACAACAAGGCGCGCCAAGTGCAGGAACGAATCAAAAAGCCGAATGGCGAACCGGTGACATCACGAGCCGAGGCCATTCCCTGAAAGACTTTGCGCGTGACGTGTCCCGCGCCATTCTTTCCTTGCGGCCGTCCCCGCGAAGCCGTAGACTAGCGGTATGGCCGCAGATGGAAAACACGTTGACGTGAAGCACGTCCTCAAGCTTGATGTGCCGATTGCGGTGTTGCTCGCCGAAAAGACGATGAACGTCGAGGACATCGTCGACCTCGCGCCGGGCACGGTGATCACCTTCGACAAGCAATACGAAGAGCCCCTCGACCTGCTTGCCAATGGCCGCAAGATCGGCTCGGGCGTGGCAGTGAAGGTGAACGAAAACTTCGGCATCCAGATCAAGGAAATGAAACCCCGCGAAGACACCATTCGCGCCCTCGGGTAGATTCCGCCAAACCCTGAAATCCGGAACGAACCGCGGCGCTGATTAGAGCGCGCCGAGGAAGTGTTGTCGTTCTTCAAGGACAACAAACAGGCGTGGGATACTGCGCCCCGATGGTTCATACGTCAAGATCGACGCCGGCAGCGACGCCTGCGTCATCGCCCAGCAAACGCTGCTCAACATGCTCGCCGATCAGGACAAGGTTGTGGCGAAGGCGTAGGGGGTGCGGACCATTCATTGATGGCAATACGAATAATCAACGACGCCAGTCATCAGGTCCGTTGCATAGCGATTGGATCGTTCTAACATCCAGCTTCGGAGCGGGCGAGTTGGGTTGACTCATGGCAATAGCAAATATTGGGTGACGGATGACAACCGAAATTGCAGTCATGAATAAGCATGCCATTGCCATGGCAGCAGATAGCGCGGTAACTATTGCCGTGCCCAGCTCTCAGGGGAAAAGTTACAAGGTTCTCAATAGCGCTAACAAGCTATTTGCTCTTTCAAAATATGCTCCTGTTGGGCTAATGATATACGGCAATGGAAGCCTCCTTGGTGTCCCATGGGAATCGATCATAAAGATTTTCAGGCGTTCTCTCGGCGGTACTGAATACCCGTCACTTGATGACTACTGTTCCCACTTCTTTAGCTTCCTTGATAGGTTTGAAGTAAGCCAAGAAGTGCAAGATCGGTATGTGATTCGTGGCAACGCAGAACCACTATTTCGATCAATTCGGAAGGAATTAGATACATGGGTTACTGCCGAATTAGAAGCGGGACGAGTGCTTACAGAACTCGACATAAGCAACAAATTGGACACTTTGGTGAATCAGCGCTGGGAAGAATTCGACAAAATAAAAGAACAGTCCGTTTTTACAAACGTGGAGCGCTCCAGTCTTCAAGAGAAGTATAAAGAAGCTGTAGAGGGTGTGGCCAAGGAGGTTTTCGAAAAGCATCCCCTTAGTGTGCAAGCGCAGCAAAAACTGCTTACCATTGCTATAGTTGCGGCTTCTGTTGGGCGCAAAAATCAATCTGGGATCGTGATTGCGGGGTTTGGTTCCAAGAGCCTCTATCCGAGCTATAAGAGTTTTGACGTAGCGGCGGTATTAGCCGGACGCACAGTTAAACGCCAAGTGGACGAGCAGGCGATCACTGACATGATGGGCGCTGCGATTGTTCCATTCGCTCAATCGGATGATGTTCACACATTCATGAGAGGTATTGGTCCAACCCTTAACAAGTTTTTGGACAAAACATTTCGGACCATCATGACGTCCAATCTTCCAGAAAAGCTTGTGGAAGCTGCCGTTGGAAGGTTAAGCCTTTCCACAGTCCAAGCACAGGATCTACGAAAAATTGCGGAGGACATGTGTGCAGGGGCAACTGATGCTGCTTTTGGACGATTTGCCGAACTGCAAAAAATTCATTACATAGACCCCGTTGTTAGAGCCACCGAGTTTTTAAATAAAGGGGAATTGGCGGCAATGGCAGAGACTCTGGTGAATCTAGTATCGTTCCGAAAACAGGTTACGATGGAAGCGGAGACAGTTGGAGGGCCGATTGATGTGGCCGTTATTACACAGGGTGATGGGTTTATTTGGATAAAACGAAAGCATTATTTCCAGCAAGAATTAAACCACCATTTCTTTCATAACTATTTCAGAAGGAACGTTCAGTATGGCCAAGACGAACCAACCCAAAGTATTTAAAACGCTTAAAGAGTATTCTGAATTTTACTCCGCTGACATTTCCCAACGGGCAAGCCAGACTAAGAGCAATTATTACCGTATCGGTGAAGGTATCGCTCAAATGGCTTCAGAATGTGCTACGAATGAAGTCGTGGGTAATCTTGAGGGGCTCGATTAAGGATGCATATTCGATAAAATTGTGGAACTTGGATATCGTTAATTCATCGGTGTAAGATAGCGCCCGCCAGCGCGCCGAGAGCCCCGTAGCCGATGGCTTGGAGGGCAGTAGCGATAAGCCACGAGGCGGAATCGATTTCGCCATAGAGCGTTTCGGCGACGGAGGATAGCCGCAGGTCGGGCAGTATCAGCGCGAGTCCCTCGAGCACGAATCCCGCGTCGTCGGCGCTTGCCCAATCGGGCAGCAGCACCCCAAACACCAGTAAGAACGTCACGCTCGAAGCGGCGGCGAGCAAGCTACCCCGCGATGCGACGCCCGTGGCGACACCAGCAAGCAATACCGTCTGCAGATAGACGAGGACGATGGGGACGACGATGGCTTTCAGTTCGCGCTCCGCCGTCGTGTCGCGGGTCATGGTGAAAAGTGTCGGTTCCGCGTCGGCGAACCAGATCACCGCTCCAGCGAAGATCAGCGACCAGACGACGAAAGCGAGCGCGATCACCACGCACGCACCAAGCCATCGCCCAATGAAGCGCCAGCCCGGCGCAAGCGCGCGCGTCATCAACACGCGATCAGCCGCGTTCACCATCTGCACGCGCTGCACCGGCACGGCGCACAGTACTGCGAGCAACGCGCCGCCCAGCGTGAGGTTCGAAAGCCCGAATTCGAGAAGCAGGTTAAGTTCTTCGCCGAAGGCGTAGATGGCGGTGAATCTCGCCGCCACCATCGCGAAAGCGATCAAGCCGATTACGAGCATCACGGAGCCGCGGAAAGCGCAATCTTTGGCCGCGGATTTCGAAATGGCAAAGATTCCGAACAAAAGATTTTTTGCCGCAGATGAACGCGAATAAACGCAGATAATTTCAGAAGAAATGCTTCTTTCATCTGCTTTCATTTGCGTTTATCCGCGGCTAATGCTCTTCCTCTGCGTTCTTTGCGCCTTTGCGGTGAAATCATGGGCTCATACGAACTATGGTTCGCGGGAAGGGGATCGTCTCCCTGACGTGGTGCGTGCCGCTGATCCATTGCACCGTGCGCTCGAGGCCGAGGCCGAAGCCGCCGTGCGGCACCGTGCCATACTTGCGCAGGTCGAGGTACCACTGGAAGGCTTCCATCGGCAGCTTGTGCTCCTTAATGCGCTCGACAAGCGCGTCGTGGCTGTCCTCGCGTTGGGCACCGCCGATAATTTCGCCGACGCCTTCGGGCGCGATTACATCGACACAGAGGGCGAAGCGTGGGTCCTTCGGGTCACGCTTCATATAGAAAGCTTTCACCTCCGACGGGTAGCGGTGGATCATCACGGGGCGATCGTACTGCATGCTGATGGCCGTTTCGTCGGCTGCGCCGAGGTCGTCGCCGGGGCCGTTCTTGAGGATATCGCCCGAAAGTTTTTTGAGTTCGGGGTCTGAACTCTTGGCGAATTCGTCCTTTTTCTGCGCGAGGACTTTCTGTACCTCCGAGTACGAGATACGCGGGAACGGACGCTTGACTGATTCAAGCTTGGACAGGTCACGCTCAAGGATTTCCAGCTCCGGGCGGCAGCGCTTGAGACACCACTGCGCGATGTATTCGAGCTTCTCCTCGGCAAGGTCCATGATGCCGTCGAGTTCAAGCCAAGCCACTTCCGGCTCGATCATCCAAAACTCTGTGAGGTGGCGGCGGGTCTTTGATTTCTCCGCGCGGAAGGTAGGGCCGAAGACGACGACTTTTCCAAACGCGAGCGCACCGGCTTCGCCGTAGAGTTGGCCGGACTGCGAGAGGTACATTGGGTTGCCGAAATATTCGGTTTCGAAAAGCGTGCTCGTCCCTTCGCAAGCGTTAGGCGTGAAGATCGGAGAGTCGAAGCAGACGTAGTCGCGCTCGTAGTAAAACTGGCGGATCGCCTGAATGACTTCGCTGCGGATTTTGAGAATCGCGCGGGGTTTCGGCGAGCGCATCCAGAGGTGGCGCACATCGAGCAGCTTTTCGATGTTCGGCACGTCCTTCGAGATCTGGATTGGGTAGTCCTTGCTCTCGCCGACAAGTTCGACGCGGCTGACCTGAATCTCGACGCCGAGCTTCGAGCGCTTGTCCTCGACGGCCTTGCCGAAGACTTTCATGCTGGATTCGTAGCCGTAGGCTCCGATACGTTCGAATTCAGCGTCGCCGATGGTGGATTTATCCACCACGGCCTGAACAAAACCGGTTCCGTCGCGAAGCTGCAAGAAGTGCAAGTTCTTGTTTCCACGGCGGTTATGAAGCCAGCCGCGCACTTCGACGTCGCTGTTAATAGCGCCTTTGAGGTCTTTGATCCAGGCCCACGTGCTCATGATCGCCTTTCGTCCGTTGGCAATTGCAAGAATGGCGAGGTTTTAGCCGATTTATGGCCACGCGCCAGCCCCCTGCCGCAGGGAGTCTCGACGTCCTGCCGTCGCACCGGCGCAAGCCGGTGTCCATCCGACGTCAAAGACTGGATTCCGGCTTTCGCCGGAATGACGGTTGAACGGGGCATTTCCTTCACCGAAAGGCGTCGATTTGCCGATAAAATAGAGATGTAGCGCCATGGCATAGCCATGGCGTCTTAAGGCCAGACAAAGACGTCACGGCACAGCCGTGACGCTACGGAAGACACAAGCCGCGCATCGATTTTCAGGAGACGGAATTATGAAGCTCAGTCCATTGGCGACACTTGCGATTTTTGTGGGAATCTTGCTCGGTGGCCTCGCGGGTGCCGGAGCGATTTTTAACCATTTGTACCCGGCCGGGAGCGCCAAGATCGACGTTGTCGACCAAAAGGTCGATGGATTGACAAAAAACGACGAGCGCCAAGACGCGAACCTGCGCGATCATGGATCCAAACTCAGCGACTTGGAAAAGCGCACGTCCGCGAACGAGAAGGGCTTGGAAAGCGTACAACGCGACGTCGGTGTATTGCAGACCCAGCAGAAACAAACACAGGAACAGATCGCATCCTCACAGGCCCATATCGCGGCGCTCAAAGACATGACGGACAAGCAGGCCGACAGTATCAAATCGCTCGAGCACGATAACGCCGAACTTCGCAAGTCACAGGAAACGCTCAAGAAAGAAACGCAGGAGAAGCTCGACAAGATGCGCAAGATGCAGGAGACCCAGGATGAGCGCATCAAGCGCATGGAGCGCCTGCTCGGTCTTGAAGCGGAGAACTAATCGTTCCTCGCATGGTATACTCCCGCCACGCCATGCCGGAATTGGTCACCATCACTGAATGCCCGCGCGATGCCTTTCAGGGCCTCGGCAAGTTCATTCCCACCGAAGAAAAAATCAGCTATCTCAACGACCTGATCCGGGCAGGCGCGCGCCGCATCGATTTCGGAAGCTTTGTTTCGCCCAAAGCTGTGCCGCAGATGGCTGATACTTCGCAGGTTTTCGAGAACATGGACAAAACCAACGATCTCTACCTGATCGCGATTATTGGCAACGAGCGCGGCCTTGAAGGTGTGTTTTCATGCAACGGAAAAATGAAGGGCCGCGGATACATCAATTGCGTTGGCTATCCACTCTCCGTGAGCGAAACTTTTCAACAACGTAATCTCGGCCGCTCCATCGAGGAGAGCCGGAACGAATTCGCCATGATCGCGCGACGCGCCCACGAGCGCAATATCGACGTGATCTGTTATCTCTCGATGGCGTTCGGCAATCCCTATGGCGACGCATATTCACCGCAGACCGTGGTGGAGTTCGCCCACTGGCTCGCCGACATGGGCGTAAAAACCGTGAGCCTCGCCGACACCATCGGCAACGCCACGCCGGAGTTGATTGCCGAGCTGTTCACGCTTTGCCATGACTCCTGCCCGGGCGTCACCTTCACCGCGCACTTTCACAGCACGCCGGACAGTTTCGCGCAGAAAATCGACGCGGCGCTGGATAGCGGTTGCCGGTTGCTCGATTCTGCCCTTGGCGGCGTGGGGGGCTGCCCCTTCGCGGCCGACAAGCTCACGGGCAACGTGAATACGATGTTGCTGCTCGAACATCTGGAAAGGCGCGGTTTTCAGGCGAATCTTGACCGCAAGAGACTAGTCCCGGTTGCCGCCCGCGCGGCGAAGATGGCGCAATTGTATTCGAGACCGGCGGAATAGCCGGGCGCTCTCACTTACCTGTCGCGGCGCTGTGAGAAGTAACAACGTACTCGCGGAGCGCGTCGAGTTCTTTACGCGAATAGTGATCATGGGGAACTTTGGCGAGCCACGATTCCGACTGCGACAGGGCGTTGGTTGCATACTCAAGCAAGGTCCTCGCGTCGTCCGGCTTGTGACGCGCGAGTTCCGTAAGGGCGCAGGCGTATGCCAGCACATAGCGTGATTCGTTGACAGCGTCACTGCCCATCTCGCGCGCCTTCGCGAGTTGTTCAGCCTTGGCGGCTGCCGCATGAAGCTCGTCGCTTGCGAGGTACCCGCCGGGGAGTGTGGTGTTGTGATGCGCGAGTGAGGCAAGCACAAGCATGCGCCATGTATGGACGCGAACTTCGTCGGGCGTCTCGCGTAGTGCGCGATTCAGATGCGGATCGAGCATCGCGAGAAGCGTTTCCGGCTTCTCGTCGGCGGGTAGGCGGTTGGGACTGGTCATTTTTTGCAGCGCGGCGAGCACGTCGTCGATGCGCTGTCCCTTTTCGATGCGCCGCTCAAGCTCGGCGTAACGTTTTCCCCATTTACCGGCGCTGTCCTTGTTGGGATCGGCCTGACCCTCGCGCAGTTCGATAAACTTGCGAAAGTTTTTCATGTATTGATCGTGCGACATGCGGGCGGTTTCGATCGATTCAGGCGGGTCGTTGCGCCGGTAAGCGAGCAGTAGGCGCTCGCCCGTCAGCCATGCCTGGGCATAGCACAGCTCTCCTTCGATTTTATACATTTCACGGAAGTTCTGATTCCGCCAACGCTCGATGCGCGAGATGGGCAGGCGTATGCTCGCGTCATCGCCGCCCGCTGGAGCCGGTTCGTTGACGAAGAGCCATTGCGCTTCCGCGACTTCGAGTTTGCCCAGCGCCAGCGACGTGAGTACGAGACCGATGCGTGGCTCAACTTCTTCCGGGTGCTGCCCGGCGTAATCGAGCAGGTAGGTTTCCGCCCCGGCGGCATCGCCGTTCCAGAACATGTCGAGGCCTTTTTGGTAGTTCGGCGCGTAAATTAGGCGCAACGCGCCGAACATGATGAGCACGGCTCCCAGCATGAGCAGGACGAGCTGCATGGAGCGAACCTTCATTTTGTCGCTGGCGGCCATTCTGGGATATTAGCACGCGCCGGGACGATTGCACTTCTGTCGGCGGTTAAGCTGGAATTTGGCGCGGGGGGAACTACCATTTGTTCATTCGCTTCCATGAATCTTCACATTCCCGCACGCGACCGACGCGCGCGCCAACGAAAGGGATGGCTATGAACGATCTGCGGAGCCGCCTCAAGAAGCTCGCCAATACGGAATCGACCTACCCGCACATCCTCTCGGCGTACTTCTCGCCGCGACAGGGGAGCAGGGACCGGCGCAAGGAGGTGAAAATCTTCATCAAGAACCGTGTCGCCGAAATCACCAGCGTCCTCTCCGGCGATGATCGCGCGAAGATCATGCTGCGCCGCGAAATCGACACCCTCGAACACATTATCGATCAGGAAGTGCCGCAGACCACCAACGGCTTGGCCGTTTTCATCCGCGGCGGCGAGGTCTTCGAGCGCTTTGACGCATCGTTTGCCTTTGAAAACCAGCTTGCGTACCGGCGCGTGCCGCACATCGCGCAGCTGGCGTTCATGAGCGAGGAACTGGAGCCCTTCGCCATCGTCACGCTCGATTCGAAGCACGCCCGCATTTTCGACATGGCGCTCGGCGTGGTGAGCGACCCGAAGGCGCAGGTGGAGAGCGAAGTGCATCGCCGCATCCACTCCGGCGGCTGGTCGCAAACGCGCTACCAACGTCACATCGACCATCAAAAACGCGAGCATATCGATGACGTCGTCAAGCAACTCACGGCTCTCGTTGCGCGCTTCAATTACAAGCGCATCATGCTGGTGGGTCCGGCCGCGAGCACGTCGCGCCTGCTGGAACTCTTGCCGAAGAATGTCAGCTCGCGCGTGATCGAACGCAAGGCGCTGATGAGCCGCGCCAGCGATAACCAGATCGTCGAGGAGGCCCTGCGTTACTTCACCGAGGCTGAAAACGCCGAGGAAGCGGAGAAAGTCCGGCGCGTGCGCGTCGAGATCCATTCGAGCGGCATGGCCGTCGCTGGGGTTGACAACGTCGTGCGCTGCGTCAATCACGGCAAGGTGCACGAACTGCTGATGGCCGCCGATCTCGATGTGAAGGGCGAGGAGTGCACGGAGTGCGGCGCGATCGTCACCGGACGCGGGCACTCGACCTGCCCGTCGTGCGACGCGCCCAAGGATCGCTTGAAGGACGTCGAGCTGCGGGAGGTGCTCACGCGCAAGTCCCTTCAATACGGATTTAAGCTCGAGTTCGTCAAGAACGGCGAGATGAAGGGCGCGCTCGGCGGCATCGCGGCGTTGCTCCACTCGCCGAACACGTAAGCAAATGGATCCGCGTTACTCGCGACAAACACGATTCTCAGGCATCGGCGAGGATGGCCAGCACCGCCTTGGGCAGGCGTTGGCCTTGATCGTCGGGTGCGGGGCGCTCGGCACGCACCTCGCCGAGACGCTCGTGCGCGCTGGGGTCGGACGCGTGCGCATCGTCGATCGCGACGTGGTCGAGGAGACCAACCTCCAGCGTCAGTCAATCTTCGACGAACGCGATGCCCGTGACGGCATACCGAAGGCGCTCGCCGCCCAGCGCCGCCTGCGCGAGGTGAATAGCCACGTAACCATCGAGGCGATCGCGGCGGATTTCACCAATAAAAACGCCGAGGAACTTGCCACGGGGATCGACGTGATCGTCGACGCCACCGACAATTTCGAGACGCGTTTCCTGATCAACGATGTCGCGATCAAGCTCGGCCTGCCTTGGGTCTACGCTGCATGCCTCGGCTCGACATCGATGGTGATGCCCGTGATCCCCGGCGAGACGGCGTGCTTCGCGTGTCTGATCGAGGAGATGCCGCCCGCGGGTGGCGATACCTGCGACACCGCGGGCGTGATCATGCCCGCGGTGATGATTTCCTCGGCGATTGCCGGCGCGGAGGCCTTGAAGTTGCTCGCGGGCAGGCGCGCTGAGCTGATCCGCAAGGTGCAGGTCCACGATTGCTGGAGCGGCCATCACGCCGCCCTCGACGCGTCCAAACCCCGTGACGGCTGTCCGGTGTGTCTTGGGCGAAGCTTCGCCTACCTTTCGGGCCGCATGAGCCAGCAGGCGGTGAGCCTGTGCGGGCGCAACACCGTGCAGATCACGCCGCAGACGAAGCTCAGGCGGCCGCTTGCCGATGTGGCTGCCGGATTATCGGGCGCTGCCACGGTGCTCGATTGCCATCCATTCCTGTTGCGCGTCGAGGCGCGCGGCAAACGCATCTCGCTTTTCCCCGATGGCCGCGCGCTGGTAAGCGGCACCTCGGATCTCGGCGAGGCACGCTCTCTCTACGCTCAGTTGATCGGAAGCTGAGGGCCTACTTCGCGTCCCAGTCGTAATAATAGTACGCGCCGCGGGAGCGGCGGCTCGTCATACCCGCGAGTAACGAGCGGCGTTTGCCGTGCTGATAGCGGATGATGGACGACGCGATCAGCGACACGGCGATCGTCATGACGAACAGCACGGAACTGAAAATATACGCGAGTGCCATCTCGCCGATTGAAGCGAAAAACAACGCGGTTGCGACGGCAACCACCAAAGCGATCTTTACTGTTCCCATGTACGGCCCCTAGCCCAAGCGGCCATTGTAGCTGATTGGCAGAAAAGCGCACACCACAAAGCGTGACGCATGACACGAAAGATTAGGCTTTTTGGTGAGATATCCGGCGAGCTTCCAGATAGTGAGAACGGCGGCGACGGAAACAAGGAGCGTAGGTTTACTACGCGGACAGGTAACGACGATCGTTGCTTGAGTCCTTATCCAGGGTGTCATCCCCGGGGGACAGACGAGACGATAGATGTCCCGTCGCCACCGCTCTCAGGAGAACCATCTCTTTCCCAATTCCTCCTCGGGTTTCGACGCCGATGGCGTCCAAGACCAGGAACGGCACTCCCGCTCCCGACGAAAGGCGCTCACGCGCCTCCGATGGCGAACACTGTTGAAGTCAACCTTGGCCTCTGGAAATTTCTCACGCTGGATCGCGCCCCACCACACAGTCAGTGACAATGTCAAATTGTGAACTAACTATCGCCCATGGTGAGGATAAGTCAAGCGGTTTATAACATGAAAAGCGTACTAACTGATTCGACCTTTACGCAAAATACCGTATGTTGGTTGGTTTATACGGCTATTCGAAGTATGGCAAAAATTTTTGAACAAGTTTTCTGTGTAGA
>JABWBM010000153.1 GCA_013360495.1 Planctomycetaceae bacterium | reverse complement strand
GTTGTGAAGCCTTCCGGAAAGCCGGGGGCGACGTTCTCATTAAGGAATGCCGCCCACTCTGCCTTGCTGACCACGCCTCCTTGCATGGCGGTGCCGAAATAGAGGGTGTCGGTCGTGACTTGTTGTTCGCCGAATGGGCAAGGGGAAGAGGAGGAAGGGGCTTGAGGCGAAGGTGGTGTGAGCGGCGGAGCCACGGGGGACTGTTTCACACAGCCCATAGTACTTGTTGCCAGGAGTGCCAAGGCCAAAAGCGGGGTAAACAACGTCGTCACAGGTTGGGTCCGTGGAGTCAGACTTAAGGAGTGGCTACCGTTTGGTTTTGGTTGATTGCTGGGACGGAGGTTTGCTTGGGTCTTTTTCCTTCGCGTTACCCGTCACCTTCTTGAACGTATCGGCGATCGCCGGCCCGATTTTGGGAATCTCCTCTTCAATGTTCTTGACCGCGCTCTTCAGCCCCCGTCCGAGGTCTTCGAAGGTCAAGCCTTGGTTTGAACCGGCTTTGTCGGCTTCCGTCGAGTTTGCCGTCTCACCCGAAGATGGAAAACAGAGTGCGAGCGTCAATAGGCAAGCGGAGACAGAGAAGATCGTGCGCATCAGGAACCTCTTATCCTGGAAGATAGTAAATAGTATAGGTGATTCTTGACGTTCGGCAAGCGGATGCCTTTCGAAAAGATCAGCAAAGCACGCTCGAAACCGCCACGCCAGTTGACCTATCGCGACGCCATACGGTAGAGTGTCGTATCTAACAGCATTGTATCGGTCCACCAATGCTGTCCCTCTTCACTGTGGACCGCGCGATCGCATCGCGACCAGGTCCAGTTTGGAGCTGACTCCTTCCGGATTCACCCTCCCCTCGGTTCTCTGATCCCGTCTTAATGCGATCCACAACGAAAGGATAGCTGTGTGCAGACGACTGCGTGTACAAGTTTTGACTCTCTTGGTGTGTCTCCCACCCTCTTGCGCAATTTAACCAAAGCCGGTTTTACCCAACCTACGGCAATTCAGGCTCAGGCCATCCCTGTTGCCCTGGCCGGTCGGGATGTCTTGGGTTGTGCGCAGACGGGGACAGGAAAGACCGCCGCCTTTGTAGTTCCCATGTTGGAACGCTTGAGCGGCATGCCTAAAGGACAGCCTCGGGCACTGATTCTCGCTCCAACCCGTGAACTCGCGATTCAAATTCAAGCCACCATTGATACATTGGGCCGGGACCTGCAGGTGTTTGCCACGACGGTCGTCGGTGGGGCAGACATGCAAGCGCAAGTGAGAGGCTTGCGGCAGCGTCCTGATATTATCGTGGCGACGCCGGGACGGCTGCTCGATCATATGTGGAACGGCACGATCAGTCTGCTCGCGATGAGCATTCTCGTGCTCGACGAAGCCGATCGCATGCTCGACATGGGTTTCATCCATGACGTGCGGAAAATTGTGGCGGAAGTTCCGGACCGCCGCCAGACCCTGTTCTTTTCTGCGACCATGCCGGACGAGGTGCTCAAGCTCGCGGGCAACCTCCTGCGCAGTCCCGCGCGCGTCGAGGTCACGCCAAGCGCCACGGTTGTCAAGAAAATCGAACAGAAAGTGCTCTTCGTCGAGCGGCTCGACAAGCAGGCGCTCCTCTTGCACCTGCTCGACGACCCTTCGGCCAACCGTGTGTTGGTCTTTGCCCGCACCAAACACCGTGCAAATCGCATTGCAAAACAGCTCAGCAAGAGCCGCGTCTCGGCGGAAGTCATGCATTCAGACAAGACGCAGGGCGCGCGCCAGCGGGCATTGGACTCCTTCGCGCGCGGAGTCGTGCAGGTTCTTGTCGCGACGGACATCGCTGCGCGCGGAATCGACGTTGACGGCATCACTCATGTGATCAATTACGACCTTGCCGACCTGCCGGAAAACCACGTCCACCGCATCGGCCGCACCGCCCGGGCCGGAGCGAAAGGGGTGGCATTATCTTTTTGCGATGGCGACGAAGTTCTCAAACTCCGCGCGATCGAAAAACTTTCCAAGAACCAAATCACGATCGACCGCTCGCACCCCTTCTTTTCCGAGGTCGCTGCGTCACGTTATGCGGGGAAGGCTCACGCGGGAGGCGCGTCCGCCCAGCCGCGACAGCAGCAGGGGGGGGCGCAACGCACCAGCGGCCGTCATCGCGCGGCGCAGGGAGGCGGAGGTCATTCCGGTGGGCAACGCTCGCATCCGCCAAGACATCAAAAATCAAGCCGGGGCCGTTATCGCGGCAAGCGGCGCGGAACGGGCGCGCAAGGCCGGTAGTTTTTTGACTTGTCGGCTGTGACGTTCAGCGCTTGCTATCATGTCTACGTATGCCGGAGAAGTTTCCGTTCGAGCAGGAAGAAGTCGCGGTTCTCCCGACCGTGGGGCTTGATCTCTCTCCCGGCGGGCGAGAAGTGCGTTGTTTCGTCAAGGCGCCATCGCAGGGAATTAATGAAGATACCGGGACGCTGCTTGTGCTCCACGGGCTCGGCGGGCGGCACAACGACATCTCGTACAAGAAGCTGCGTCGCGACTTCGCCGACCGGTTCAACCTCGTCGTCATCGGTGTCAACTATCTCGGCACCGACGTTCAAGTTCGCGATCAAGCCTACATCTACGAAAAAAATCGCGCCATCGTGCAAGAAAACAAGGCAGAAATTCTTGCTTTGGATGAACAGTTAACCAAGCCGGCGGTGGTCACGCTCGATCCGGAACATTACTTTTACGCTCCAAACCCGATCGGCGAGCGGGAACTCGCGAAGCCTCTGGCTGACGATTTCTGGGATTACGGCTGTTTACAGGCAATGGACGTTCTGACGGCGCTCCATTGGGTGCATCAAAAACTGGGGGTGCATCAAAAACTGGCGTTCGAGGGGGCGACTTTCAACCAAGCCCGTACGCATTTGATCGCCCAATCCGCTGGTAGCCAGACGGCAGTTATGTGCCTCAAATTCGCCCCCAAGACCTTTTCCTCATTGATCGATGTCGGTGGTATTTACTTTGGCCAGCACAACAGTCATGCGCTCCATGCGCTCCTGACTGACTCAACCGGGCGCATCCACAAGGACCACTTGCAAAATACCGCGACAACCGTCAGTCCGAGGCTCCGGATCATTGTCTCGCAGCGAAACCCCGTAGGACATTCCACGACAACGTCACGAACAGGCGCGGCGCTTGGCGATGAACTCGCTATTCGGGACGTATTTCGCGCGGATCATTTTCGACATTGGCAAGATAAACGCGTTCAAATCCTTTCCCTGTATGGCTGTGATGACCATTTCATATCCTCTGACATTCGTGAGGCCGTCCAGTCGTTCTGGCGAGCACGAGGCGCGAACACGCAATCCAGAATCATCGTTGAAGCGGACGTCGATGGAGTCGTGATCGAAGACACCTTTCACGAATTCGTGAAAAGCCTTCAGGGAGTCTGCGAGCGCTTTGCCGCTGGGCATCTTGCCAGGTCCGTTTCGCCCGGCTTGGGATCGGATATCGGATCTTCCAATGCTTATGATTTCCCGACTTCTGGAGGCGTTTGGAGTGTCCGCTTTCAACCTTCGCCGACACTCGCGTTTGTACCCAACTCGCGTCATTGATAACCGCCGCCTTTTTGATTGCTTGCGGGGACTTCGGGGTCTAAAAGCCTGTTGTTGGCTCCGTCTCTGCACGGAGCCAAAACGTTGATCGAAATTGAACCGGAAGCGCTTTAACGGTAAAAGGTTCCCGAAGAATATGCGAAAGCTAGCCTTCATAGCCGTTTTGTCATGCCTTGCGTTTGGCTGTCATGTGTCACCGCCCAATCAGCCGCCGGTGGAAAATGTCAAGCTTTTTGAGGATATCCCGCTGCCCCCCGAGTTCGTGTTCTCACCCGACGACCCGGCGCCGAAGACGAACCACGAGGGCAAGCGCTTCGCCCGCTATGGCCATACACGCGATAGCGTCTATAGCGCCAACGAATGCGCCGAGTTTTACCGCGTGGCTATGCCGCCTCGCGGCTGGACGCTGGTGCAGGATTGGCGCCTCGACGAAGATGACGGCTGGCATAGCCGCTGGCTCAAGGGCAACGATGTCCTCGTGATCCGCTATTCGCAGCGAAGCGCGAGCAAGGATCGTCGGAGTTTCATACAGAGCCACATTAAGATTGAAGTAAACACCGGTAGCAATTGAACGCGAGAGAACGTCCATGGCAAAGGCTGAACCCACAGCGAGCAAACAACGCAAGTCACGGAGCGGCGCCAAAAAGCACGAGGTGCAGGTCGTCACGCAGGTCAACGAGCGGCAAATAGCGGGCGGCGGTACGCTCGCTGCCACTGGTGAGGCTGGAGCGGACCTTGTCAACCGCATTTCCGATTGGCTGCAGGCCAACGCGCGAGTGGTGATTACCGTCCTTGTGCTGGTGGTCGCCGTGGTGGTTGGCGTGTTGATCAAGAACGTTATCGAAATCTCGTCCCATAACGACATCATGACCAAGATACTCACTGCCCGCGAGGGCGAAGACGCGAAGGAAGTGCGCGAAAAGTTCAAGAAGGCCGGCGAGTATGTCGCAGGCAAGCCGGAGTACGAGGTCGAGTATTTCTATCACTATTCCAAGGCGCTGTGGGCCACATTGCTCAAGGATGCGGAAGACAGCTTCCCCAAGGCAGAGGATCGCAAGGAAGTGCTTGAGCGCATCGGCCAGTTCCTGGAAGCCGCGAAGAAGCAACCCGCCGGACAATACGATCTCCGCATCAAGGAAATCGAGACGCTCAAGCGCGACATCGAGTCGCTCTCGAAATCTCTCGAAGAGGATGCTCGTCTGCGCGGCTTAACGACCTCAAGCTTCAACGAAAAGCTCGATGAGAAGCAAAAGCCGGTGATCGTTGCAGCGCCGGAGAACCCGGTCGTCACCTTTGTTACGACGCAGGGGACATTCTCCATCGAACTGTACGAGGAAGCGCTGCTGCAAAACACCATTGATACCGTCATGGCGCTGGTGCAGCGTGGCTATTACGACGGTACCAAGCCCGGCTTCGTCAAGCGGCCCGGTGTGACGTCGGTGACCGACGTGCTCTTCAACGACGTCAGCCTGATCGGTTTCGGCAAGAAGGGCATGTTAAAGGAACTGCCCAAGGAAGAAGACGACAAGGACAAGAAGGACGACAAAGCCAAGGATAAGAAGAAAGACGAGAAGCAGGAGCTGGCGCCTTACTTCTTCATCCTGCCCGAGAGTATGACCGCGGGGGATCGCTTCTCTAATCGCCGCGGCAGCGTGATGCTCTACTTCGACCCCGCCAACCCGCACAAGCGCGGGACGGAATTCGCGGTGAACCTGAGCGACAATTCGCGCCTCAACGGCATCTATCAGGTGATCGGCAAGGTGACGGACGATGCGGGTCTGAGGGTGCTCGAAAACCTCACCACCAGCGACGTGATCCTCGACGCCTCTATCACAAAGAAGCGTGAGCGCGACTATCTGCCCAAGGTGATCTTCACCGAGGGGCCGAGCAAAACGGGGCTTCCGCAGCTTTGGACCGAGGAGGAGATGAAGCTTGAGTCGCCGCGCATTACGCGCGTGAGCGAGCCGAAGATCGTTGATGACAAGACCAACCCCATGGTGGTGATGAGCACCGACAAGGGCGACTTGCTGATTGAACTCTTTGAAGACAACGCGCCGAATACCGTCGCCAATTTCATTCACCTGATCGAGAAGGGGCATTACAAGGGAAGCAATTTCCATCGGGTTGAGATGGGAGATGGTGGCGACAAGGGAGCCCGAATCGTTCAGGGCGGCAGACGTAATGGCAGCGAAGATTTTGACTGGACTATCAAAAACGAAGCAAAAGAAGATGCGTATAACAAGCTTCGAAACCGGTATGGCACAATTGCCATGGCGCGCCAGACTGATCTCAATACCGGCGGTTGCCAATTCTTTGTGAATCTCAAAGATTATCCGGATTGGGATAAAGAGGACTCGCCCTACTGCGTCTTCGGGCGCGTGGTACAAAACCTCTGGGCGGCTGAAAACATCCGTAAAGACGACAAGATTCTGGACGCGTGGGTCGTCCAGAAGCGCAAGCACGACTATATCCCGCTGGTGAAGTTCACGGGCAAGACGACCTACGAACCGGCGGTCAAAAAAGAATAAGATTCACCACGGAGGACAGGGAGACCACGAAGAATGCAGAAGATCAGAACTCTTCTTTATCCATATTCTTCTCCGTGAACTCCGTGCTCTCCGTGGTTAAAACATCTTTACAGGCGAAACGAAGGCGAGGGACCATGAGCAAAGTAGCGCACGAAACCGTGGAACTGTTCAATCAGTGGGCCCGCGAAGGCCGCGACATCGAGATGGCCGAGGGGCATACCCACGCCGCTCGCGAGGCTTTGCGCGACGTGGCCGTGGTTCCGGGCGGCTCGATCCTCGACCTCGGTTGCGGGAGCGGCTTTGTCACCCGCGCGTTGGCCAAGCGTCTCCCTGAAGCGAGCGTTATGGGCGTTGACGCGGCGGGAGAGATGATCTTTCAGGCGCGCGACTTGACGCCCGACGATCTCTTCAACGCGGTCTACTATCACGGTTCGATCTTCGACGAAGCGCTCAAAGACGAACGCTTCGATATGATCTTCTCCATGGAAGCGCTCTACTACATGCTGCCCGTGGCCGAGACGGTCAAGCGCATGGTCGAGATGCTCAAGCCGGGCGGAACGATCGTCGTCGTGGTGGACTACTATAAGGAGAATACCGCGAGCCACGCCTGGGCCAGGAAATACAGCATCCCGATGGAACTCTTGAGCGCCGAGGATTACGTCAAGCTCTTCGAAGAAGCAGGTTTGGAGGGCGTCTCAAGCCGCACTGTCCTCTACCCCGCCGGCGAGGGAGTCGAGGACTGGAAGGTCAAGAAGGGGTCGCTCGTCATCAAGGGTGACAAGGCCTATCAGGTGACCGCCGAGGAAATCATCGGCGATGTCGAACGCGCGGTGTAAGAGAATTCATTCGTGTCTACCCCTTGGCTGGCAAGGGGTCAGGGGTCAGGGTTCAGGGGTCAGCAAGAAAGCTACGCATGGGGTCTTTCCTGACCCCTGACCCCTGACCCCTGATCCCTTCTTAGGGGAACCCCATGATCGATACCCACTTCACTGCCGTGCCGGCGGACAAGAGCAAGCACATTGTCGAGGCGCTCGCCCCCGTCGCTATGAACCCCGACGCCCGCTATTTCCTCGGGCGCGGCGGCTTCGATCCCGCGAAGCTCGCCGAGGAGACGCGCTTCGGCCTTTCTGTATCGCAACTCCTCGACAAGGGAGCGATCTCGTCGCTCGCAGGCGGAAAGTCTTCGGACTCCGAATACAAACCCGGCGATACCATCGGCGTGCTCAACTACGGCTTTGTCGAATATATGGAAGCCATGGGCGACGACGACGCGATCGCCGACGCCGCGCGCACGAGCTATACCGGTGGAAAGCGCACCCGTAGCAACGAGGGGTTGCTGCGCTATCTGCTCAGGCACCAGCACACCACGCCCTTCGAGATGGGCGAGTTCAAGTTCCGCGTTTACATACCGATTTTTGTCTACCGGCAGATGTTCCGTCACCGCACGGCAAGCCAGCTCGAGCCGGAGATTGCCGACTGCATCACCAACGATACCGCGTTCCAGTCATTCTCAGTGCAAAACGAGATGTCGGGGCGTTATGTCGAGATGCCGAACCATTACTTCCTGCCGGAGCTTGCCTCGATCCAGAAGCAAAGCACGGACAACAAGCAAGGCCGCAACGAGGGGACGTTTAGCCCTGCGGAGCAAAAGGCTCTGCGCGATAAGTTCCAGCGCGAAGTGGGAACCATGCGCCAATGGTATGAGGCGTCGCTCAAGGACGATGTGGCCAAGGAGCTCTCGCGCGTCAACCTGCCGCTCTCGCAGTACACGCTCTTGATCTGGAAGATCGACCTCAAAAACCTGATGCACTTCATCGCGCTGCGCGCCCACGGTCACGCCCAGTACGAAGTACGCGAATACGCGCGGGCGTTGCTCGCCTTTGTCCGCACACGCTTCCCGGTCACGGCTTCGGCCTTCGAGGACTACATGATTAGCGGCGATCGTTTTAGCCGCGGCGAGATTGAGGCGTTGCGCACCGTGCTCACCGAGCAGCAGCGCGAGAAGGTCTACCAGCATTTTGCGGAGCAGGTGAAAAACTCGCGTGAGCGCGCGGAATTCGCGGCGAAGCTGGGGATTACGGTTAAAGAATAGCGTCGTATGTCGTCATTCCCGCGCGGGCGGGAATCCAGTCTTTCCCAAAACAAGATGGATGCCCGCCTTCGCGGGCATGACAATAGCTTACACGCAATCCTACGTGCTGCCCCAGAGGCGCTCGAGCATTCCGTAGCGGTCGATGTAGTCTTTACATTCCTTGAGAATCTCCTGCGCCAGCGAGATCGCGCGAACGGCGTCCTCGCCCGTCACCTCCGGCGCACGGCCCGTCGAGACGCTGCCGATGAAGTCTTCAAGCTCGGCTTTGAG
>JABWBM010000152.1 GCA_013360495.1 Planctomycetaceae bacterium | reverse complement strand
CGGCATGAACGAGGCGAAGAACCACGACCTGGTCGAGAAGACGATTCGCGAGGCGTGCGGCGTGGCCAAGAAGCTCGACGTGAAGAAGATGTGCGTCGTCGGCGGCAACGACGTGCGCGGGATGACGCAGGAGGAGATGCACGAGCAGATCATCGTCGCCCTCAAGCGGGTCAAGCCGATCGTCGAAGACGCGCAGGTGATGCTGATTCTCGAGCCGATGAACATCCGCGTCGATCACAAGGGGCATTGCCTGTACGGTAGCCCGAAGGCGGTGAAGATTTGCCGCGAGGTCGATTCGCAGATGGTAAAGATCAATTGGGACCTGTACCACATGCACATCAGCGAAGGCGATTTGTGCGGGCACCTGCGCGAAGGCTGGGATCAGGTCGGCTATCTGCAACTGGCCGATCATCCCGGGCGGAACGAACCGGGCACGGGCGAGATTCATTACAACCGGGTGCTCAAGGAAGCGTGGGCGCTGGGCTATCGCGACGCGGTGGGGCTAGAGTGCAATCCCAAGGACGGCGAAGAGAAGGCGGCGATGCGGGTGGCGCTGGCGGATGTTTGGTGAGCGACGGGGCGCGGGATTCGGGATTCCGGAGACTTGGCGGCCGTGTGGGTGCGGGATCGTGAGACCCGCATCAAATTCGGAGATCATTGATGTGGCAAAGTCTTGAGCAATTGCGCGAAAGCTGCGCCCTGGAAAGTTCAAGGAAGCGGATCCGGGCGCTGCGCGTCATGCGAAGGCAACTAGCCGAAGGTCGGCCACGCGCATATTTGCGGCTTGCGAAGCGACTCGTCCAAGACCGCAGCAATACGTGTCGCTGGCAGGCGCTCGCGGTTGTTGGCGAATACATCCCTTACGCTGCGGAGGATGTTTGGAAGGTGGTCGTCGCTGCGTCTAGAAATAGCGACGACGACATGCGCGATGCTCTCGCAGTACTTTTGTTAGAACATTTACTTGAGTTTGACTTCGACAAGTATTTCCCTAGAGTGCGCGAATTGATTGTTGATGGTGATTCGACGCTTCTTGACATTCTTGGCCGCTGCTATCGCTTCGTGCCCAAGCGCAAGTGGCGTCACGTTGAACGGCTGTTGAAATCGTTTCGCAAATCGCGAGACGCATATCAGTGAATTCCGGGAGCACGATTGGGCGCCTACAAGAACGTGCCATAGACCATGTCCGAGCCCAAAGGCGACAAGTTGTTCGTGAATCTCGGCGCGTCGCAGGCTCGGCGGCGGCTCTTGGGCTTTGGGCACGGCGTTAGGAAGGTGCAGACGAATGGGCGGAATCGGGCCGTTGTGATTCATACGGCATACGGGCGGAGTCTGGCCGAGCTGAAGGCGAAGTTTGGGGACGTGGGGTGCGCGGAGAGCGAGCGCGATCTTGAGGAGCCGATCGAGAATCTGCGGAACGTCGGCGCGGCGAGCGCGTCGTGGCTGCGTGCGGCGGGCGTGGGGACGATCGGAGAGCTGCGGCGCGTGGGGCCGGTGGCGGCTTATCTGCGCGTGCAACGCGTCGAGCGGCGGGCGGGGTTGAATTTGCTCTGGGCGCTCGTGGCGGGATTGGACGATCGCGATTGGCGGGAGCTGTCGGAGGAGGAGAAGAGGCGGTTGTTGGCGGAGATGAATGCGCGATGATGGTGGGGCGGTCTCGTGAGAATGGAGAGCGGATTCGCGCCGCCGCACTGGCTGAGCCAGTGCCACCCCACGTATTATTTGAGCCCGTGTTACTCGGTTCCCGAACGGTCAAATACGCATCGAGGCCGCGGTAGCGTAGATCGAGCGCGCGGCGGGCTTCGATCCGCTCGCGGGCGATGCCTTCGCATTCGACTTCCGCGGCGAGCGGCGCGGCCAACTCGGCGAACGTGTCGCCGAGCGCGGCAACCGCTCCTTCGCTATAGGGCCGATACACACCCGCCATGCCGTGCCGCGCGATCTCGGCCATGCCGATGCCGTAGGCGCTCAGAATGCCCGCGTCGGGATGGAGCAGCACGCGTTCCATGCCGAGTTCGCGCGCCACGGCGCAGGCATGTTGCCCCGCCGCTCCGCCGAACGCGACGAGCACGTAATCCCGCGGGTTATAGCCCTTGGCGACGGAGATCGAGCGAATCGCCTTGACCATGTTGGCGTTGGCCACGCGCAGAAAGCCGTTGGCGAGTTCGACCGGCTCGTAACGCTTGCCGGTGGCCGCGGCGATTTCGTCGATGAGCGCAGAGAGACGGCGTTCGACCGCCGGGCGATCGAGCGGGAACGGAAAGAACTCCGGCGGGATCTTGCCGAGATAGAAGTTGATGTCGGTGACGGCCAGCGGACCGCCGCGCCCGTAGCACGCCGGGCCGGGATTGGCGCCGGCGCTGTCGGGACCAACGACGAGCTTAACGCCGTCGAAGGCGCAAATCGACCCGCCGCCGGCGGCGACCGTTTCGATCGACATCATCGGCGCGACGACGCGGACGCCCGCTTTCTCCGTTTCATACTCCAACTCATATCGCCCATCGAACCGTGCGACGTCGGTGCTCGTTCCGCCCATGTCGAAACCGATGACCTTCGCAAATCCCGCGTCGCGCCCTGCGGCTGCCGCGCCCGCAACACCGCCCGCCGGGCCGCTGAGCAGGCTATCCTTGGCCCGGTAGGCGTCGCGTCGCACGAGGCCACCGGCGCTGGTCATGATGTGAAGAGTTCCATTTTCACCGATGGGGCGCGCGACGTTGTTGAGGTAATCGCCGATCACCTGGCCGACGTAGGCGTCGACTGTGGCCGTCTGGGCGCGTGGTAAATGGCGGATCATGGGCGAAAGCTGCGCGGAGCTTGATATGTACTTGAAGCCTGCCTCTTTGAGCAGTTCCTCGGTCTGCCGCTCATGGGCAGGGTTGAGATAGCTGTGCATCAGCGCGACGGCAGCCGCCTGCATCCCCGATTGCTTGGCGCTGGCGATGTCGTCGCGGAGCTTGGTCACGTTCAGCGATTCGATAACTCGGCCCTGCGCGTCAAGGCGTTCCTCTACCTCGATCACCATTGCGGAGAGAGGCTTGGGCTTGACGATGTTGAGGGCAAAAAGATCGGGGCGCGTCTGATTGCCAATCTCCAGCAAATCGCCAAAACCCTTGGTTACCAACAACACCGTTGGAGCGCCGCGATGTTCGAGCAAGGCATTCGTCCCGCGCGTGGTGGCAAGACGCATAGCGATCGGCGGCAGCGATTGCCCGACGGGTGTTTCTGTAATCAGGCGCGTAGCGAGAATCGGAGCTTCCTCGGCAGAGATCAGCTCGACGGTTGTTCCGGGCGGGATAACGGCGGAGAGGGGCGCGGAAAGTTCGATTGTCTTCGAGCGGTCGTCGAAAGACGCAATGATAAAGGGTTCATGCTGCTTGCCGGGCAGGGCAACATTCAATCCCACCAAACCTTCATTCCGCATGGCAGGCAAAAGGTCGAGGATCAAACGTCGTGCGTCGACCATTCTGGCTACTGTCGTGCGGATCACGCTGGCACTGAGCACCTTGACGCGCCGCGCCTCGCCCGCAGGCGAAAGCGCGATGCAGTCCGTGAACGTCCCGCCGGTGTCGATCCAAATGCGCCAGCGATCAGTGTGTTGCTTCTTCGCGTCCATGGGTAGGCGGGCTATGCTACATGGTAAAGGGAGAGGTAGCGCCACGATTTATCTTGGCGTCTTTGGGTACCGATACGACTTTCGGAAACGAAGACGCCACAATAAATTGTGGCGCCACATTAAACCGGTTTGCAGGTTGGTGCGCAGAGTCTTGTAGCGCCATGCGCCCTCGCATGGCGTCTTCAACCGGACAAGACTGTCACGCCGTGAGCTGGGAGGCGAAGTGCGGGGCACTGAGCCAAAAGCGAACGGCACAAGCAAAGCCGTGACGCTACAAAAAGAGGAGTTGCCCAATGAAGTCGCACACCAAATATCTCACGCTCAACATCCCCGAGCGCATGGGCTTCGTGAACATCACGTCCGATGTAGACAAGGCGGTCAAGGAGAGCGGCGTCAAAGAGGGCTTGTGCCTCGTCAACTCCATGCACATCACGTCGAGCGTCTTCATTAACGACGACGAGCGCGGCCTGCACGAGGATTACAAACGCTGGCTCGAATGGCTCGCGCCCTATGATCCAAGCCCGACAAAGTATCACCATAACCGCACCGGCGAAGACAACGGCGACGCCCACCACAAGCGCCAGGTGATGGGCCGCGAGGTGGTGGTGGCGATTACCAAGGGCAAACTCGACTTCGGCACATGGGAGCAAATTTTCTACGGCGAGTTCGACGGCCGCAGAGACAAGCGCGTGCTGATCAAGATCATCGGGGAGTAGAAATCATATCAGTCGCTAAGAAGGGTCAAATGTTCGGCATGCCTCGTACCCTTAAACGCACGCACAAAACGCGCATCAGCAGTGATCAAAGACGCACCGACACGCTCTGCCAATGATAGATACATACAGTCATAAAACGCGGCATGATGAGCAATAGCGAGTTTTACAGCATCGGCCACCAGCAGGCTGAATGGAAACAATCTCAAGCCTGTGGCGGCCAATTCTTCAACGGCGTCTTCAGCAGTGACCCCATAGGAAAGAAGCGCTTTGCGATTCCTTATAAGAACCGCTATGACTTCGAGTTCGATGGTGTCCGGCGCAAGCAGATCAGCGCTTCCTTCCAGCAGGGAGCGCGCCTTGTCGGAATCGGCCTCATCGACAAACCATTTGAGCGCGATCGATGCGTCAAGGACGATCTGGGCCATAACCACGAATCTCTCGCAACAGCTCCAACGTGTTTACGCCTTTGAATGCTGGCGTAAGCTTCTTCGCAATCTTACGAATGCGTTTGGCTGCGTTCAAACGCTGATCGTGCTCGGCTTCCTGTTCGAGAATCGCGCGGATTTCCGATTCCAGCGAGCGCTTGTGCCGCTTCGCCCGGCGCCGCAACCGGTCGACAACCTTATCATCGAGACCACGTATGGAAATCGCAGGCATGCGCACCTCACTGCCGTCATTATGCCGTCACTTTCTATCCCTTGCAATAAATTTCGATACGAGACTTCTCCTCGCGCCTCCCCATTCATTGCATCCCAGAGCGATTCAAGGCATTGTAGGGTCATCACCAAGGGCCTGCAGCGCATAGGCTCCCGGCCAGGGATGGCGCCATGGCGAAGAAAATCACGCTCAACGACTTGGGAGAGCACGAACCGCTCATGGGCGGTATCGTCTCCATGGAAGGCGTGAGCCTCTACAACGCAGGCGACTATGTCGGCGCGCAAGAAATCGATTTCCTGCGCGACTTCAAGTTCGACCCCGTCTACCTCGCCGATGACGAAGAAGACCACGAAGCGACCATCGCCAAGCTCCGCTACCTTGCCAAGCCCATCGATTCGCTTGGGGAAAGCGACATCGTCGCCGTTCCCATCTCCGATGCCGAGAACCGCCTGCTCGCCGAAGCGGGCGAACCGCTCGCGCCCGACCAGCGCGCGGCGCTCAAAGCTCAAGGCGTCACGGAAGTGCTGGTAGAGAAGCCGCTGTCTCCCGATGTCGAGCTTCGCCTTGGCCGTTTCTTCATGCGGATCGCCGCCTCGCGCAAACAGACGCGCATGATCAGCAAGAAGATGATGCCGACGATCAAGCTCGATGAAGCGACGCTGATCGCCGATCCGGCAGTCATCACCGAGGAAAACATCGAAGCCGCAGTGGAAGCCGCCACCTTCGACGATGCGCCGAGCGGTGAACCGCTGATTCAGCGCATGCCGGCAGCCGACACGGCGAAGCCGCGCCCGACGGCGCACGTGAAGAAAATGGTCGAGGTGCACGACGACATCGTGCGCATGGCCGAGCAGATTTTCGCCCAGATCCGCGCATCGAAAAACGTCAGCCGCGATCTGATCGCGGGGCTATCGAGCAAAGTCGTCACGGGCCTGATCAACGACCGTGCCTTCGTGCTCAACCTCTCCGGCATGCGCACCAGCAAGCACTACATCGTGAGCCATTCGCTCAACACCACGCTGCTCTCGGTGACGATCGCCTCGACGCTCGGCTATTCGCAGGGTCAGGTGCTGGCCGTCGCGTACGGCGCGTTCCTCCACGACATCGGCATGATGCGCATCCCGCCCGAAATCGTCACCAAAGCCGGACCATTGACGCAGCAGGAGAGGCTTACCATCCAGCGGCATCCGGTGATTGGCCTCAACATCCTGCAATCCGTTTCGGGTTTGCCGAAATCAGCCCCGATGGTGGTCTACCAAGAGAACGAGCGAACCGATGGCTCAGGCTACCCCAAAGGGCGCGGACCGGCCCTGATCCACGGATTTGCCAAGATCGTCGCGGTTGCTGCCACCTACGACGCCATGACCCACGACCGCCCGTGGCGCAAGGCAAAGCTCCCTTACCACGCCATGGAGGAATTGCTCAACCTCGTCAACCAGCGCAAGTACGACTCCCCGGCAGCGCGCGCGCTGCTCCGGGTGATGAGCCTTTTTCCGGTGGGTTCATGGGTGCGGCTCGGGGACGGCAGTCTCGCCCGTGTGGTGGGAGCCAATCCCCACTCCTTCACCCGGCCGATCATCAGCACCATTCTCGACCCAGCGGGCAAACAAATCTCAGCCCCTTCACCTGTCAATCTGGCGGACAAAGCCAATGAGGACATTCGTATCGTGGAGCCCGTTCCGGCTCCGGTGACGTTGGCCGGTGACTTACGAACCATCGGATTTTAGCGGCATCTTCGCCAATGACTTCCTCTGTCGTCCAGGCTGCGAAAGCTGCGGGCGCCGAGCCGTTTTCACACTCCTGTCAAGAGGAAATTCGCCCCCAGCCCGATGCAGTGCAACCGAATTTGAAGGATTTCCCCACAACTCCCGTCAAAAACATATAATGGAGGCATTGGTGACAAGGGCACATGTGCCGGCCATTGGGTGGTCCGGTCAAAAAGTGCATACATGGCTCAACACCGGCCTACGGAGAATCTCGGACGCCTCCAAGCGACACCGCTTGTGGAGTGCGGCTCCATGCTGGTGTTTTTCAATCGTCTTCCCGATCCGGCCTTGAGCGAATTCGACTCACGCATGATCGGCGACGATTGGTTCGACTTCTCCGGTTTTTCCAACAACGGCAAGCCGTCAAGCCAGCGCGTCAAGCGCTTCAGATTCAACAGCCTCGGCCGCCTTCACCGCGCGCTGGAGCTCCTGTGTGTGGGTCTTGGCACCGACGAGCTTGGCTTGATCCGCGCGTCCATCGTTCGCGAAGGAGTGCCGGAGCACGAGGTGATCGTAGAGGCCGCACAGGGGATGGAATACCTTGGCGAACTGCTCAAGCGCGTGCGCGCGAGCTGGCTCGACGCGCTGCTCACCCGTAAGGATCAGTTCTTCAACGTATTCCAGCCGATGGTGAGCATGAAAAACGGCAGCGTCTTCGCCTATGAAATGCTGATCCGCGCCCATGCTGCCGCGCGGGGCGGCGTGATCGGCGGTGCGCAACTCGCCGAAGCCGCGCTCGCGAGCAACCAGATTTACGAGTTTGACTTCCTCGCGCGCGAAGTAGCCATTCAGACCGCCGCCGACCGTTTCCACAAGAACACCAAGGTCTTCATCAACTTCATGCCAAACGCGGTGTTCGAGTCGGCGCAAACTCTCGATAAGACCACGAACCAGTGCATGCAACTCGGTCTCGATCCGTCGCGCGTGGTATTTGAGGTGATCGAGAGTGAATCGGTAGCGGATATCGGCTACCTCAAGGATCTTCTCAACAACTACCGGAAGCTGGGCTACAACATAGCGCTCGACGATCTCGGTTCCGGTTACTCCGGCCTCAACTACATGCTCGAATTGATGCCGGACTTCGTGAAGCTCGACCGCGAGCTGGTCGATGGCGTCGAGAACAACAAACCCAAACGCGTGATCATCTCGAAACTCACTGAGGCAGCCCACGACCTTGGCATCACGGTCATCGCGGAGGGCATCGAACGCGCGGGCGACTTCACCGTCGTGCGCGACCTCGGTGTCGACATCGTTCAGGGATACTTCCTCGCGAAACCCAGCGCCGATGTGATCTTCGAGGAAAATTTCAATCTCGTCGAGCGCGCGCTCAACGGCAGCGCCGCAAAGAATGGCGGTTCGACCACGACGGTGCGTTCCGCCCCGCAGATACAGCCCTTTAAGGAAACGAACGGCGCAGCGGTGACAGTGCCCGTTTCGCTTGAGCCCGAGCCGGTGAAGAAGCCGAAGACCGCTCCGAAACGCGTCGCGCCGTAGCCTGTAGCGCCATGCACCCTCGCATGGCGGCCGAATCAAGACGTCACGCGGAGGCACGGACGCTACAAGACGTTTCACGATTCGATGCTTTTATACCAAACCCAAAATGGTTGTTGGATTTACCCGTCATTCCGACGAAAGTCGGCATCCAGCGACTATGAGAAATCGCTTGTCACGTCTGGATTCCGGCTTTCGCCGGAATGACGGTGGAAATCACATTTCCAATTTAG
>JABWBM010000151.1 GCA_013360495.1 Planctomycetaceae bacterium | reverse complement strand
GGTGGACAAGCGCTATATCGGGCTTGTTAAAGGAAGCCTCAAAAATCTTGAGGGCGAGATCGTCGCCCCGATTGCACGAAGGGATCACGCGGGCAAGCACAGCGGCCGCTCGAAGGTCGACGTCGGCAAAGGGTTGAAGGCGGCGAAGCCAGCCATTACGCGCTATCGCGTGCTGTCACAGGCGGGGAATTGTTCGCTGGTGGAGTTCGAACTGATCACTGGCCGCACGCACCAAATTCGCGCGCACTTGAAGCATGTCGGCTCGGCGCTGGTAGGGGACGACGAGTATGGCGACCGGACCTTCAACCGCTATGCCAAGGAAAAATTTGGCGTCGCGCGGCAGTTTTTGCATGCCTCGCAACTCCGCTTCAAGCACCCCAGCACGAAGAAGAACATTGACGTCGCTGCGCCGCTACCCGAGGATTTAATGTGTGCTCTTGACGCGGCCGGATTTGCAAGCGATGCATTGCCTCCAGCGTTGGCACAGGAATTCGAAACGAACGTGCGTGTGCTTGGGAGCGACGAGGAGGAGTAGGCGGCGTTGTGAAAATCTTAACCGTCATCCCTACCTATAACGAGCGGGTCAACGTGGAGCCGCTGGTGCGCTCGTTAGTGGCGCTGCCGCTCAACTTGAGTGTGCTTTTTGTCGATGACCGCTCACCCGACGGCACAGCCGATCGCGTGCGTGAGATCGCGCGCGAGTTTCCGACGGGCCGCGTTGAAGTCATGGTGCGAACCGGAGCGAAAGGATTCGCAGCGTCGTATATCGACGGCTTCCGCCACGCATCGCACATGCACATTGACGCGATCCTGCAGATGGACGCCGACGGCCAGCACCCCGCATCAGCTATCCCCGACCTTGTGGAGACCATGGAGCGCACGCACGCTGACCTCGTGATCGCGAGCCGCTATGTGGCGGGCGGCGGTACCGGCGAATGGGCGACGGTCCGGCGGCTGATCTCGGAGTTCGGCGGGTTTTATGCACGTCGGGTATTGAACGTGCCGTACATGGATCTGACGGGCGGCTTCAAACTCTGGCGGCGTGATGTGCTGGAGAAAATGCCGCTGGAGCGTCTGACGTCGAAGCGTTTCTCGATCCAGATCGAAACCACCTGGCTCGCGCACCGCATGGGCGCGCACATTGTTGAAACTCCGTTCACATTCGCAGTACGAGAGCGAGGCGAGTCGAACATGTCGGCAAAGGTTGTGCTGGAAGGCTTGCTGCGCGTGCTTCAATGGGCCGCGAGTCCTCTGCCAGTACCGGCGCTCGACCGCGGGCGGCGGCGATAACCCGCAAATACCGTTGCAAAGTCGTGAAAGTACAACTTGCCGTCATTCCGGCGGAAGCCGGAATCCAGTCTTTCTTGGGCCTCTGGATACCGGCTTTCGCCGGTATGACATATTCCGAGGCAAAAGCGCATGTTCATTGCGCGCCGCCATACTATGATGCGCGGCTGGTTTTCGCGGGAGCGCATGTGTTCGACTACATCAAATATCCGCATTTCGTGGCGCTCTTGATCGCGTTCATTTTCGCGGACGCTGCTTGCGCGATCTTTGGCCGGCTTGCGCGGCGCGCGGGCGCCCTCGACGCTCCGGGCACGGAGCCATACAAAGTGCAGAAGGAGGCGGTCCCCTTCGTCGGCGGGTTCGGCATTCTGCTTGGCTTTGTCGGCGCGCTGTTGCTTTCGCTGCGCTGGGATTTGATCGAAAGCCATGGCTTCCAGCAGTTCCTCGTGGACAAGCATACGCGGTTGATGTTCGCCACGGTTACGGGTGGGTTGGCGACGGCGCTGATCGGTTTCGTCGACGATTTCACGCCGATCAACGCGGTGGTCAAGCTCGTGGCGCTTGGCGTTCTTACGGCTGTGCTGGCTCAATTCGGTTTGATCGTAAATCTGACCCCATGGGACGCCGTCAATTGGCTCATCACCCTCATCTGGATCGTCGGCATCATGAGCGCCTTTAACGCCATCGACAACACCGACGGCGTCGCGGGCGTATCGGCTGGCAACGCTGCGTTCTGGATTTTCCTGATCGGGTGGGGGACGTCGGCCGCGACGGCGCAGGCAAGTTTGAGTTTCATGGGGATCGCGCTGCTCGGCGCGGTGCTCGGCTTCTTGCGGCATAATCGCCCGCCCGCGCGCCTTTACCTCGGCAATGGCGGAGCGTTTCTGCTGGGCTTTTTAATCGCGGTGTCTGTGGTTCATGCGGGCTGGAGCGTGAACGACGCGCTCAAGAGCGCGATCGCGCCCATGTTGCTGCTGGCCTATCCGATCTTCGATCTTGGGTACACGGTATTCATGCGCTGGAAGCAGGGGATCGTGAGGAATCCTATTCAGGCGATTGTCGTTTCGGGTCGCGATCATACGGCGCACCGTTTGACCTCCCTCGGTCTTCCGCCCTGGGGCGTGGTGTTCGTGATCGCCGGACTCAACGGCATCGGCGGCTTTGCGGCCTACGTCATCGTACGCTATAGCCCCAGCGACGCATGGATGAGCGCCATTGTGGCGGGGGTCGCCGTGGTGTACGCGTGTTTCGGTTTCGTGATCCGCAACGCCGTCGATCTGCGCTCGGAGGTGGCGAAGATCAGCCACCGCAAACCCACGGGCAAGACGCCCCAATTATCGCAGACTATCAATGCCTGATACGCTCGTAACGCGGGACATCACCGGCGCCGAAGTCTCGCTGCGGCTGCCCCTCCGTACTATCGTTTCGCTCGTCCCATCGATTACGGAAACGATTTTTTCCCTCGGCGCTGGCGAGCGTCTCGTTGGGCGCACGCGCTACTGCATCGAGCCGAAAGATCGCGTGCAAGGCATCGAACGTGTGGGTGGCACCAAGGACCCAGCCATTGGCCGCATACTCGAGTTGAAGCCGGATATTGTGCTCGCCAACCGCGAGGAGAACCGGCGCGAGGATATCGAAACGTTGCGCGCGGGCGGCCTGCAGGTGTACGTCACCGAGCCGCAATCGCCCGCCGAGGCCATGGCAGATGTTGAAATCTACGGGCGAATGCTGGAGAAAACTGCCGAAGCGGCTGTGTTTGTTTCCCGCACACATCGATTACTGAACGAACTGAAATCTCAGCGGCAGGTGCGCGCGCCGCGTGTCGTGTGTTTGATCTGGCGTGAGCCGTGGATGGCCGTTGGCCGCGACACGTATATTGGCGGCATGATCCGGGCGCTTGGGGGCGTGAATGTGTTTGAGAACGCGACCGAGCGCTACTTCGAAATTTCCGCCGATGGCCTGCGTGAGGCGAACCCAGATATTCTACTGCTTCCCAGCGAGCCTTATCACTTTCGCGAGCGTCATGTCGCCGAGCTTCGGGAGATGCTTGTGGGCCTTCTTTGCGCTCATGGCGGCATCCGGCTCTGCAATGGTGAGGACTTGAGCTGGTTCGGCGCGCGAACGCCCGATGCGCTGGAGCGCTTGCGGGATGTAGCGTCACGCGCCCCCGCGTGACGGACGAACTAGCGATAAGACGCCCTGCGAGGGCGCAGGGCGCTACAAGAGCTACGAGTGGCGAATCTTCTGAAGATCGCCTCTGGAAGCGCTTTAAAACTCGATCGCCAGTTCCAATGCGAGAAAGTTGCTGTTGGTCGTGCTGGCGTTGCCGACGATGCGCCGCCAGCCGAGACGAATCTCCGGCACCCACTGTGGATAATAACTGTCGCTGGGATTCGCGAACATCGTTGGGAAGAAGCCGACACCGATGAAGCTGTCCGCGATGCCGCCGAAAGCGCCCGGAGCGTACTGCATGTGATGGATTTCGAGCGAGAACGGCTTGACCGGATACAGTTCAACCTCGGCTCCGAAGCAAAAGCCGTCATCCTCGCCAGTTTCAAGCTCCACATTGGTGTAGCCGATCTTCGCGCGCATCACAAGCCATTGATAGATGTCGAGATCGATGAGCCAGTTGGCGGCAAGGATGCTGTCGAGGTTACGCCCTTCGTCGAAACCGGTGTGAGACAGGTCGACACCGAAGTTGCCGAAGCGCGCGCGCCCGAAAAGGCCGAAGCCGTCGATGTCCGGCCCGTCGCCGCTGATGCTTCGTAACCACGACGCCCGTCCTTCGACGCTCCAGCTTCCGAGGAGCGCGTTCTGCTTGAAGATATATGGGGTTGCGGGGTCGTTAATGTCGTAGGGAACTTCGTAGGGTTTGAGGTGCTCGCCGTCGAAGAGTGTCTCGATGTCCATGACGTTGCGCTTGCGCGTCGGCCCGGGCAGCGGCTCATAGGTCACGGCATCAGGCACGAGCTTTTTCGGGTCGTCAAAGGACGGCTTGCTTTCCTGTGCGGGCAACACTTGAGCGCAGATAACAAGCATTAGAATCAATCGCATCATGAGCATCCTTCCGAAGATACAAAGAGTGTTTCACGCAAAGCCGCCAAGTCGCGAAGTAAAAGAAAGCCGATGCTGATTGCAAGAACCGGTTTCCTTTGCGGCTTTGCGCCTTTGCGTGAGACGTCTTATGGTATTTCTCCGCGCTTTTGCGGTGAAACATCTTGCCGTGCGATCAGCGCGTCAGGCCACCGGCTCGAGCGCGCGCACGCTCAGCACCACCGGCAGCTTATGTTCGAGCGACTTTCGCACAAGATGGCGCAGCACCACGAGGCCGAATTTCGCCCAGAAGGCTTCGTCGAGGTCGGCGTCCTTTTCGAGCTTTTTGGTTTCTTTGCGCCGCGCGTCGATGAAGTCGGGGATATTCGGAAGCTTGAAGGTCTTTTCGATCTTGAGCGTCTTGTTGGCGAGCTCCATTTCCTTGTCGAGGCGCTGGGCGCTGCACACGGGATAGGTGTGTTCCTGATCCTCGATATCGACTTCTACGGGTACGGCGAGGTCCATGGGGAGAATCAGGCTCTCGTTACAACCAAGCAGCGTGGTATGCAGAAAACTTGTCCAGGCGTTTTCCTGCTGTACCTTGGCGGGCGTGGTGCCGTCGCGCGCGCAGGCCCACTGTTGCAAGGGTCCAAGGAGGCCGAAGCGCTCGAAGTAAATGTGTGTAACAGGATCGGCCTTCTTTTTGAACAGCGCGGCGATATCGTCAGAGAGTTTGGCGTTTTTGCTCTGGAGAGCTTTGCGCGTGCGTTCGAACTTCTTCGTTTCGTGGGCGCAGTCCTCCTTGCCAAGGCGCTCGCGAACAAGCTCGAGGTGATTGGGAAGACCGACGACTTTTGCGTCGAAGATCATGGAGGGCCACCGCCTGTACTCCTGTCATGCCGGCGAAAGCCGGCAGCCAGTCTTTCGTGAGTCTGGATACCGGTTTGCGCCGGTATGACGCGCCTGCGGACCAAAGCGCATCAGCAAGTATACCCCCTCGCGCTTGACGCGATAGTACCCGCATCATAAGGTTCGATGCCTCGGACACTTACGTAAGGATTTCTCATGGCGTTCAACGGCCCGGTACGAGTTCGCATCGCTCCTTCGCCGACGGGCGATCCCCACGTCGGCACTGCCTACATGGGGTTGTTCAATCGCGCGTGCGCCGACAAGTTCGGCGGACAGTTCATCTTCCGCCTCGACGACACGGACCAGAAGCGTCGCAATGAGAAGAGCGAGGCGATGTTGATCGAGGCGTTGCGCTGGCTTAACCTTAAATATGACGAGGGGCCGGATATCGGCGGGCCGTACAAGCCCTACCGTCAGTCCGAACGTCTCGACATCTATAAACGCTATGCTGACAAGCTGCTCAACGACGGCCACGCCTACTATTGTTTCTGCACGGAGGAACGTCTCGACTCCGTCCGCAAGATCGCGGCGAAGGAAGGCAAGCAGACCGGTTATGACCGCAAGTGCCGCGATATTCCGCTGGCCGATGCGAAGAAGCGCCTTGCAACCGAGAAGCATGTGATTCGGGCGAAGATGCCGCTTTCGGGCGAGATTGCGTTCGACGATCTGCTGCGCGGGCGCGTGAGCTTTCCGGCGGCTGACCTCGACGACAAGGTGATCTTAAAGGCCGACGGTTTCCCGACCTATCACCTCGCCAACGTCGTTGATGACATGGAATTCAAGATCACGCACATTTTCCGCGGCGAGGAGTGGCTCAGCTCCGTTCCCTTCCATGTGATTCTGGCACAGGGGCTTGGCGTGAAGCTGCCGGCGATGACGCATATGTCGTTGCTGCGTAATGCCGATAAATCCAAGGTTTCAAAGCGCAAGAACCCGACCAACCTGCTCTGGTTCCGCGATGCGGGCTTTTTGCCTGAAGGCGTGCTCAACTTCCTCGGGCTAATGAGCTATTCCCTCGCGAACGATCAGGAAATTTTTACCTACGATGAATTCGTCAAGCAGTTCGATCCGACGCGCATCGGCACCGGCGGGCCGGTGTTCGACCTCCAGAAATTCGAGTGGTTAAACGGCGAGCATGTGCGTCGCCTTTCGGACGAAGAATTCGAGAAGCGCCTGATCGCTCACATCAAACATCTCGCTGGCCGCGAGGCGGAGTTCCAGCCGCTGCCCGCTGACGATCCCGCGTACCAGCTTGGCACCTTTGCCGACAAGTTCCGCATCAAAACGCTCGAGCGTAACCTTGTGATCGCCAAGCTCGGCGAAAAGTGGCTCAAACAGCCCGATGTGATCGGGAAGCTCGTGCCGCACATCAAAGGGCGCGCACACACCTTAAGCGAAGCGGCTGAATATCTGCCGCCCTTCTTCGAGGAAGTCCCGCCGCTTCCTGTGGCCGACATCGCCGAGATCAAGAAGTTCGACGATGCGCAAAAGATCGAAACCCTGCGTGGCGCTATCGAGATCATCGAGAATACCGCCGACTTCAGCCACCAGTCCCTCGAAGCGGCCATGCGCCAGTTCGTCGAGGGCAAGGGCTGGAAGATCGGCCCGCCATTCATGCTGATCCGCCTCGCGGCCTTGCGCGCCAAAGTCAGCCCGCCGCTCTTTGAATCCATGGTGATTCTCGGGAGGGATTTGACGCTCAAACGCTTGAAGCTGGCTCTTGAGGAACTGTCCGCGCGCCGTTGACCGAAATGATATGCGGCTGTCTTTTCCCGCCGCGTCCGGTGAGACTGTAAAGCGCTGCAAGCAACATCAACACCGGGCAAATGCCCATCACTAAAAATGTTTCGTTGAATGCTTTCACTGTCGCGGTGCTTGGCGTGAGTTCTTCCACCTTCGGCGGTTCTGTGCCGAGATTGATTCGCAGGTAATGGCCGAGCACGACGGTGGCGAGCACTGTGCCGCCGAGTTTGCCGAAGTTGCGTATCGCTGACATGAATCCCGTGGCGACGGCCAGCTGGTGATTTTCGAGGGAGTTGTAACTCACGTGATTGTTCGGCGTCTGGAAGAAGCCGATGCCGCCCGAATAGAGCATGATCCGCCACACCACATCCCACGGGCCGTGCTGATCAGTGAGCGTCGAAAGTGCATAGACGCCGATCCCCGCCAGCGTGATGCCGAAAAGTCGCGGCCAATCGCTGCCAAATCGGTCGCTGATCCAGCCGGCGACCGGCCCGCAGGTGACGAGACACACAGGCGATGTCAGCAATACGTAGGAGGCAAGCTCCACGTCGAAGCCCTGTATGCGCTGCATCTGATAGGCGAGCAGCATGGGAATGGCGAAGAGCATCACGAGACTCACGACGCTCGCCAGGAGGCTTCCCGTGAATATCCGGCTGCGAAAGAGCGAAAGCGGTAGCAGTTGTTCCGGCGCACGTTTGTTGATGACGAGAATAACGACAAGAAGTGGAATGAGCGCGAGCAACAAGGCGAGCACGTCCGGGTCGGTCCACGAGCGGTCGGCTTCAAGCGCTATGTTGGTGCCGATAACGAAGCAGGCGACGAAAGCTGCGATGGCCGCGATGCCCGTAAGGTTGAGCTGCTTGCGCAGCGCGCGCCAGCCGGGATTCGCTGTGGGGATGATATAAATATGCGTCAGCCAGAGCGCCGCGATACCGATAGGAATGTTCACCCAGAAAATCCAATGCCAGCTCAAGTGCGTGGTCAACAGTCCGCCTGCGATGGGCCCGAGCGTGACGCCGATGGCGACGCTGACCGGAATGGCGCTAAGCGCCCGCCCGCGTTGCTCGGGCGGAAAACTCAAGACGAGCATCGGCCCGCCGAACGCCAACAGCACCGCGCCGCCAAGCCCCTGCACGCAACGCGCGAGTGCCAAGATCAGCAGATTCGGCGCGAGCGCGCAGAAGATGCTGCCGACGGTAAATGCGGTCAGACCTCCAAAATACGCGCGCCGGTAGCCAGCCAAATCGGCGCAGCGCCCGGCCGGAACCAGCGCCGTCGTGATCACCATCAGGTAGGTCGTTTGAATCCACGACGCCTGATTGACCGTGCAGCCGAGGTCGGCCGCGATCACGGGTAACGCGACATTAACGATGGAAGTGTCAAGCGTCGCCATGATGATGCCGATGGCCGCGAGCGCCAACACGCCCCAGCGAGACGTGGCGATGGGAGCAGAAGTGGCGTGGGTCATAGGCGTGGCGCGTGGCGAAAGAAAATCATAGAGCACATTATATGCGTGCCGTCGTCGCGAACCACCTATGATTCTGCGGTCAG
>JABWBM010000150.1 GCA_013360495.1 Planctomycetaceae bacterium | reverse complement strand
ATGTCATTCCCGCGACTCGCCTCGGCGAAGCGCTTCGGCGTAGCCGGGAGGCGGGAATTCAGGCCCCGCAACATGCTCTGGTAAGCTCTGGATGCCCGCCTGCGCGGTCATGACGTTCGCGGGTATTCAGCATTTCTTTCATCTGTTCTACCGCAGCAACCTCACATCGCTACCAAACGGACACGGCATACCCGCCGTGTCTGTTCGTTTACACGGCATGTCCCGCTCCGTTCGTCGCGCCGCGATAAAAACCGTACACTTTACGTGTGGAAAGCACAGCAACTCGAAACGGAGAACGAACCATGAGCGGAATGAGCAAAACCAAACGAATAGCGGGGATGCTTGGCGCTGCGGCGTCTGTCATGGCCTTCGGTATCGCTCAGGCGAGTGACGCGCAAGCGAGCGGCATCAGCAGCGCGCCGTCTATGCCCGCGTCAGGTCTGGCAACGCCAAAGCTCTTCCGCTCCGTGGCCGATGGCGCTGACGCCCCCAGCGGCCGCGGCATCCTACGCATGCCTTCGAGCAATGATGCCGGCAACGACGCGCCAAGGGCAGAGGGCGAGGCCGCTCCGGCAGAACCGGGCGACACGGATGGCGACGACGACACGTCAGGGTTCTTTGGCCAAGACGTATTTGGCAACACGGTGTTCATCCTCGATGTATCGGCCTCGATGATGTTGGGCGACATGGGTGCGGGCGAAGACTGCGACGGCAACGCTATAGCGCATATGACACGCCTCGACGTGGTGAAGGTCGAGACGATCCGGACGCTCAATACATTGAGCGAGAGCGACTGGTTTGACTTCGTGCTGCTCGCCGGAGCGGAAGCCGGAGCGGCGAATGGAACCGTCAGTTCACCTCTGACCGATGTATGGCAGGGCGAACTGGTTCAGGCTACGGAAATGCGCGTCGGACAAGCCATCGCCTACGTACAGGGTCTGGCGACGTGGTGGGGTACGCCGACGTATGAAGCCTTGCGCCGCGCTTGCATGGAATACGGCAACGATCTGGACAGGGTCGCGTTCCTGAGCGACGGCCAACCCTTCCCTTTCGAAATCGCGTCGGGCAATCATATTGAAAGCATCCTGCGGGACTTCCCCGAATGGTTCGCGCCCCTGCGTGAACAGGGTTGCGCCCTCTCCTGCATCCATATCGGCCACAACCAAGGCGCGGGAACGTTCATGCAAACCCTCGCAGCCCAGAACGGCGCGACCTACGTGCACATAACAGGCAACTAGGCCGCGACCGGAACAATCTCTCAGCGCGTCGAAGACCACATCCCAACCAACCCAGCGACGCGGAACAGGCCCTTGTGGGCCTGTTCGTGTTTGCACCGCCGGTTCGCGCTATGCTGTGGCCGCGTTGACCAATCCGCGTTAAACTACCCCTCTCATCGCAACGGATTGATCGTCAGCCGAGGAGCCAAGCTATGGAACACGCAGTTATCGTCGATGCCATCCGCACCCCGATCGGAAAATTTCAGGGCACGCTCAGTGGTTTCGAAGCGCCCAAACTCGGCGCCCACGTCATCAAGGCGCTGCTCGAACGCGCCAAGCTCGACCCAAAGCTCGTGGACGAGGTCATCATGGGGAACGTGCTGCAGGCGGGCCTCGGCCAGAACCCCGCCCGCCAGGCGGCCCTCTTCGCTGGTATGCCCAATGAAGTAGCCGCATTCACGGTCAACAAGGTCTGTGGCTCCGGCCTGAAATCCGTGATGCTCGCGGCCCAAGCCATTCGCGCAGGCGATATCGAAATCGCGGTGGCCGGCGGGCAGGAATCCATGACGAACGCTCCGTATCTCCTGCCACAAGCGCGGGCGGGGCAACGGCTTGGCCATGGCGAGATCATCGACTCCATGGTGCATGACGGCCTGTGGGACAAATACAACGATTTTCACATGGGCATGACGGGCGAACTGGTCGCCACCGAATACAAGGTTTCCCGCGAGGATCAGGACCGCTACGCCGCCCAATCCCACGCACGCGCTATCGCTGCCCAGAAGGCGGGCAAGTTCAAGGACGAGATCGCAGCACTGAAAATCCCGCAGAAGAAGGGCGACCCGCTGACCTTCGACACGGACGAAGGCCCACGCGAGGACAGTACCTTCGAGTCATTGTCGAAGCTCAAGCCCGCGTTCAAGCGCGATGGCGGTTCCGTCACCGCCGGCAACGCAAGCTCCATCAACGATGGCGCGTCGGCCTTGCTCGTCATGAGCGAGAAACGTGCCAGCCAGCTCAAACTTAAACCCTTAGCGCGCATCACCGGCTACGCCACCGGCGGCGTCGAGCCGAAATGGGTGATGATGGCCCCCAAGGCGGCCGTGGAGAAGCTCAACCAAAAGCTCGGCACAAAAGTGGGCGACTACGATTTGATCGAACTCAACGAAGCCTTTTCCGTAGCAGCGGTGGCGCTCACGCGCACGCTCGGTATCGATCCTGAGCGCATCAACGTCAACGGCGGGGCTGTGGCGCTCGGCCACCCGATCGGCGCGTCTGGCGCGCGCATCCTGACCACGCTTTTGCACGAGCTCAAACGCCGTAAGGGCAAACACGGCCTCGCAGGCCTGTGCCTCGGCGGCGGCAACGCCGTCGTGGTCGCAGTGGAAATGCTGTAGCGAGCTCGGGAAAGTCCTTTTCCTACACGACCGCCTTCGTTTCCCGGACAGGCTCTTGCTGAACATCTTTTATGGAATGGGACGTAGCGTCGGCGCGTTCTTGCGCTGGAGGTCAAGATATGTGATGCGGCAACAAATGGACGCTGATCGTGTTATCAGCGCTAATCGGCCTCGCCATCCTTGGCAAGGTATTGAAGTTCTGGTAACGCCGGAAAGCGTGCGGCACTAATCCCGAGCGTAGCTCGCCTACATCAGCGTTGCGCCGCCGGAGCGGATCAGGTCGCGGTGGCTGTAACCCGAAAGCTGCGGGATCGCGCTTGTGGCGCTCTTGAATACGCCTGCCGCAGACTGGATTTGCACCGGCGCGTCGTCGGGGCTCAAGCGATCGAGCAATTCCTGCAGTACTTCCGTGTCGCTCAAGCCGCCTACGTCGGGTACGGCCTTGCGGAACGCCTGCAAGCGCCACTTGGAGTTGATATAGCTGCCGTCCTTTTCCGCATGGGTCTGCGTGGCGAAAACGATGTCGCAACTCTTGCAGAAGTCATCGTTGAAGAGCGCGAAACCGACTACGAAGCCAGCCTTGCTTGTGGCTGCCTTCAATTCCGCCGGAACGTAGCTGTCCCATGAATTATTGACGACCACCAGCGTCTTCACCTTGCCGCCGTTGAGCGCCGAAACCATGTCCTTGATCGACGCGTCCGCGTCGGTAATGCCGAAGACGAGTTCGACGCCGCGACGGTTGGGGTTCTTGTCAGCTTCAATCTCGAAGTGTTTGAAGGTCTCCGCCTTACCCGCCGGACGGGCGATGGCGGCGAAGCGCGTGACACCGAGCTTCTCCTTGAAGAGCGTACGCATCAGATAGAGTTCTTCCACCGTCTGCGAGCAGTTGAGCACCACGCCGATCTCGCCCGGGTTCTTGTCCATGTGCGAGCGCAGCCGCTCGATGGTCGAGACATAGGCGTCGCTCCATGAAAGGTCGCTGCCTTGTTTGTCGCGGGGTTGGAGCAGGCGGTCGGCGCGGTTGATCCATTCGAAATTCAAGCGCCCGTCGTTGCAGATCCAGAAATCGTTCACGCCGCGATTTTCGAGCGCCATGGTGCGCTTGACGACGCCGCGCAGGCTGTCGTAGCGCATGTTGCAGCCCTTGGAGCACAGATTGCAGACCGACTCGTTCTCCTCAAGGTTCCAGACACGCGCCTGATAGAGGAAGTCGTGATTCTTGAGCGCGCCCACCGGACAGAGCTCGACAACGTTGAGGTCGAGGCGGTTGTCGATGGGGATCGTCGGGAATGTGTCGATGGTGGTGCGGTCGCCGCGGTTGACGAAGCAGAGTTCGGACGTCCCGCTGACTTCGTCGGAGAAGCGGATACAGCGCGAGCACTGAATACAGCGCGTCCCGAAGAAGTCGATGTTGGGGCCGAGTTGTTTGATGTGCGAGCCGACCTTCTTCTCGTCGTAGCGCGAATAGTCGCGCCCGAAGTCGAAGGCGTAATCTTGCAGGCGGCATTCGCCCGACTTGTCGCACTCGGGGCAGTCCAGCGGGTGATTGATGAGCAGGAATTCCTGCACGCCGTTCTGGGTATCCTTCACCTTGGCGGATTTGGTGTCGATTTCGAGCCCTTCGCGCACGACATTGGTGCAGGCGGTCGTGGGCGTCGTCACCTTCTCGACCTTGTCGCCGCGCTTCATCTCGGTGGTCATATTGATGAAGCACATGCGGCAGTTGCCGGCGACCGTAAGGCCCGGGTGCCAGCAATAGTGGGGGACATAGTGCGGGCCGTGGTCGCGCTGGTCGGGGTAGCGTTCATCGTCGCGGCCGAACTGCAGCAGCACTTCAAGCAGATTCGCGCCGGCGGGAGCCATGTGCTCTTTGCCGTCGACGACGATCTTGACCATCTTCGCATTCGCTTTGTCGATCATGGCGCCTTTCCCGTATCGTTCGGGGACATCCGCGGGTTCCTGCCCTTCGCAAGGCAGGATGATAGCGAGGGAGGCGGATTTGTCCAATCCCGCGAAGCCAACCGCTCCATAAGCCTTTGGATTGACGGGCGCGTTTCGAGTAGACTCCGGCCCGCAACTAATCAGGGGGTATCGTCAATGGCCAAGGAACCACGCGCGCTCACGCGCCAGGCCGTCCAGGAGTTTCTCGGCGCCGGGCAGACGCCAGAGCCGGGCAAGGATGGCGGCAAACCGGGAAAAGACAAAAAAGCGGCCGCTGGCGACCCGAAGAAGCGCGTCACCATGGTCACGCGCATTGGCAACACGCTGATCGAGGGTTTGCGCAACGAGCTGACCAGTTCGAGCACGGCCACTCGCGTCAAAGGTTTCACCATTGGCATGGTGGCGGCGCTCGTTGGGCTCTTCCTCACGCCCTTCATACCCGGTATCGGGGGATTTGAAAACAAGTTCGGCGACATCAAAATGGGGCTTCGCGGCGACTCAATCCCCGCGTCACCCAACCTCGTACACCTCGACATTGACGGTGGCTCCCTCGACGCCATCGGTCGCTGGCCCTGGCCGCGCAAGGAATGGGCCGGAATCGTGCGCTCGGCGAAGGAAGCGGGTGTCGATAAGCTGGTATTCGACGTGGAGTTCTCCGACCCGCAGCCGCCCGAGACAAGCGAGGGCGGGCTTAAGGAATTCGAGCTGTGGAAGGATGCGGTCCTGAGCGAAAGCTTGAAGAGCACGGGCGGTTTCGTGCTCGGCGAAGTGGAAGCTTCGTACGCCACTTTCAACGACATCTTCCGGCGCATTGCCGACTGTAACGCAAGGATCGAGGCCGCGTCAGGGGATGAGATCAAGGCGTTGCGCGAACAGCTTACCGCGTTGAATCTCGAACTGGAGGCCGCGACGAAGCGGCTTCGCGACCTCGCCACCGGAATTCGCACGAATGACCCGAGCCGGGAAATCATCGAGGATTTCGAGCGTCGCGTCGCAAAAGTTTCGGTGAACCACGACGAATTATTGGCTCGCGCCATTCGCGAGGCGGGGAACGTTTACCTCCCCGTCAGCTTCTCCTCGGGAGACAACGAACTGGTGTCGTCATCGCGAGCGGTCGAGTGGTCGGCGGATCTCGCCGCAAAGGTTTTCGCCGCCTTCGATCAGGCGTCCGACCTTGGCACAGTCAAGGAAGACGTCGTAGCAGCCGCGCTCGTCCCCCACGTCCAGCCGAAAGAAGACGCGGGCGAGGACGAAAATACACCGGAAAAGCTGGCCGCAAAGGCGGCAGCAGATTCCTTCGACACGCTCCGGCATTTGTACCTCTACACCATGGTGCATCGCTGGTACGCGAACAAGCCCGCGGCGCTCGTGCGCCAGCACATGGCCGAATACACCGCCGACTGGTTCACGGCTGTCAGCGAATCGCGCACGAAACCGGGCGAGGTGTTCGAACGCCTGCGAGGCATGGTGGGAAGCCGTGATAACCGCTGGGGTTCTACGGCCGCCGACAGGCTGCAAAAATTCTATTCGTGGTACCTGATGCGGTACGGCCGGGAAGGAAGCGCGCCCTGGACCTACGACACATCCATCATCGAGGGATACGACGAGGAATATCGCGGTCTCTATGACCCGTGGGCGAAGCGCGCACATGACTCAGGGCGCACAGAGGGAACACTCCATCACTACCGCGACATTGAAATGGCGCCGTCGGTGTTTCAGATGATAGACGGGGCCGCGAACATCGGACTCGTTATCATCGACCCTGATGAAGGCGGCGTACTGCGCAGGGTTCCCCTGTTCGTCGTGTACGAAGAAACAGTCAACCATGACCGGTGCCTCCTCCCCCATATCACGTTTCAAGCCCTGCTCGATGACATCCGCGTCAAGCGCTCGAGCTTGCGCGTCGCTCCTGGCCAGTTCATCGAATTTACGGCCGATTCACGCTTGGTCGAAATGATGCGCGGCGAAAACGGGAAGAAGCCGGATCACAAACTTCCACCCCTGCCGGACAACAGCGACCTTTGGAAAACCTATCAAATCCATGTCGATGAGAGTTGCAGTGTTCGTCTGAACTGGTTCGGGGATGATGATATGAAATATCCCCAGATGTTCGGGCATTTACCGGTGGCAGCGCTCGCGGAAGCGGCAGTAGCGCGAAGAGTCGTGGACGACGGCCGTGAAACGTGGGAAAGGTCCAAGGCCCTGTACATAGGCAAGGCTCTCATCGTCAAGTACGAGATCCGAGCCCTCAACGAGCAGGGCGAGGTCGTGAAGGGCGGAGAGTATCCTTTCTACAGTAACCTCGGGATTCCTTTTTCTGTCGTGATGGGCGCGCTTGCCGGCAACACCTCGGATGGTATGAGCATTCAAAAGCTCGGCGACAACGGCAGAGTGACTTTATGGAACTGGCTCTTTTCCAAAGCGCAGGATTTCCTCGACCCCGGCTATGCGCCTGAGATGCTCGCCGAGGAATTCCGAACTCTGTTATTGCGTGAGATGGGCTACACGCTCGATACAAACGATGCCGAATCGGTGGGCAAGCACCTAGCTGCATTTGGAGTGAGTCAGACCCAGTTCGAGAGCATCGTCAAGGCGGCCTCAGACTCCCTCGCTTCTCCCCTCGGCTCCTTGTTCAAAAAGCAACTATCGACAAAGTTCAGTGCCATGAATGACGAGCAGAAGCGTCGTTACGTCAGCCTCATCATGGCCGGAGCCCACGCTCTACTCGACGCCGATACGGATCTCGGCGCTCTTTGGAATTCTCTTGGCGACCTCGCCGTAGAGGTCTATGGGAAACGTCCTGAGGCGTTTACCGATGATATGGCCGACGCAAAATATGCGTTCTTCAGCGGCGCAGCCGGCGCGGTGTTCGGCTCGAAGGGCAAGGCCGTTCGCGCGCTTTTGACCGATGCGTCACACGTATTCAGCGCCGCGGACGTCGAGGCGGCTAAGTCGGCGCCGCCCGGAGAGTTTCGCTCGCGAATCGTCGAGGGACTCCGCTGGGAGCTTGAGCAGTTCAAGAAAGCCGGAGCAACCATCGACAAGGACGTGAAGTTTCCAACGACCGACGACGAAGTTTTCGCCTATGATTTCCTGCCTGCGCAGGAAATTCGCAAATATCGCGCCGATTACGTCAGCACCAAAAACGTATTCGAGAAATCCGAACTTCGATACCGCAACGTCATGGACAAGGTCCGGCCACAGCTCGACGGCTCCATGGCGCTCATAGGAGCCGCTGCCACCGCGCTCGGCGACCTTGTCGGATCGCCGATGCACGAGAGCATTCCCGGTCCGAGCGTGCACACGAACACCTACAACACCGTCATTCAGAAGGTAGAGCTGGTCAACTCGCCGTTGCTATCCAAGCTCGTCGGTGTATTACTCGCCCTTATCGTCAGTCTTGCGGCGGTGCGTTTCAACGTCATCTGGGGTATCGCCACCTTCGTCGGAATTCTCGCAGCGTTTTTCGGAACGGATGTTTTCGCTCAAAAGATCGGCAACAAGATTCTCGAATCGACGAGCGTATACATCGGCCTGTTCCTGCCCTTCATCTCCATCCAGATCTACCGCTACGGCGTCGAGTACCGCGCCAAGAACAAGATCAAGGACCAGTTCGGCAAGTTCCTCGACCCCGACGCGGTAAAAGCGCTGCAAAACGCTCCACCGAAGCTCGGCGGCGACGAAGCGGAACTGGCCGTCTACTTCTCCGATATCGCAGGCTTTACCTCGATTTCGGAGTCCATGAGCGCTCCGCGTCTCATCGACTTTCTCAATGACTACATGGGCCGCATGACGGCGGCGATCAAAGATTCGTCCGGCTATGTGGACAAATTCATCGGTGACGCGGTGATGGCCGTGTGGGGCGCGCCACGCCCCGTCCCCGACTACGCCCAGCGCGCGTGCAAGGCAGCGGTTCGAAACTGTCAAAAGCTCGCCGAATGGAATCGTGAGCGGGTCGAGCGCGGCGAACTTGCCGTCGGGACTCGAGTCGGCATCGCCACCGGACCGATGGTGGCCGGCATGATGGGC
>JABWBM010000149.1 GCA_013360495.1 Planctomycetaceae bacterium | reverse complement strand
AGATGGTGCGGAGTGCGGGGTCCGGAGTCGAGAGTCCAAAACATCCACAGATGGCGCAAGTGTTCGCAGATTTTTCGGCCACTGTTTTGCGAAGCGTCGTATTCGCCTTCCGTGCTTAGTAACATCACCTTCGATGGCCTTGGAATTGACAAAGCTCGAACGCGCAGTGATGGATGCGTTGCTTGACGGCGATCATCCCGTATTGGGAATTCTTCGCCAGCAATATGCAGAGGCGAAAGTCGTAAGCCGGGAGCTTTCAGGCGTCGGGTTTTTTACGAACTTCACCGTGCCAGAGAGCGTGCCACGTCTCAAAGAAGAGATCGGTCTCATTGGCGGAGTCGGCGCAGAGGTCGAAGGCATAAACCACGGGGCCGGATTTTGGCTTTTCCTGAAAGATGGCCATATCAACATGCTTGAGGGGTTTACCTACGATGATCCGTGGCATGACCCTGATTTGGCGGAAGACTTTCAACTTTCCTATCACAACCTGGGTCCCGTAGAACGTCGCACACAACGGGACCGGGCGACCATTGAAAAGTCTTTTTCAGTCAACTGGCCCAAGGTGAATTAATCGTTCAGAATAAAGTAAGCGTTATTTCAACCGTTCCCGCGCCAGCTTGACGATCGCATCAATAGCCTGCTGCGCGGTCATGTTGGACGTGTCGAGTTCCACGGCATCGTGGGCTTTCTTGAGGCCGCCGACTTCGCGCGACATATCGAGCCGGTCGCGATCCTTGATCTTCTTGAGCATCTCGCGGGTGTCGACCTTCTCGCCGCGCTCGCGCAATTCCTGGGTGCGGCGTCCGGCGCGCACCTCGGGCGAGGCCCAGAGGTAGATTTTCAGGAACGCATCGGGGAATACGACCGTACCTTGATCGCGCCCTTCGCAGACAAACCTGCCCTTGGCGGCTATGGAGCGTTGCAATTCGCTCGATATGGCGCGCACTTCACGCAAGTCTGCGACATAACGGATGTGCTGTGTGACAGCCTCGGTTCGGATTTCCGCAGTGACGTCGTCCCCGTCGAGAAAAACGTGCACCGGCGAGTCTTCGTCGGGATAGACGAACTTGAGCTTGCATTGGTCGACGGCGTCGAACACGCGCTTGGGGCTGCGTTCGTTGGGCAGATCGATGCCGGCCCGTTGCGCCGCGAGCGTCGCGACGCGATAAATCGCGCCGGTATCGAGGTAGGAGAAGCCGAGGGCCTTCGCAACCCCTCGCGCCACCGTGCTCTTGCCGGCGCCAGCCGGGCCGTCGATGGTGATGATGAGGTTGGCGGCGTCGATCTTCACTTTGCTGCCTTTTCGCCAGTGCCACGTTCCAGTTTCAGCCGTAGGGTAATCCGTTTTCCGCTGGCGCGCAACGCGGCGCCCTGCCCATCGTCTGTTTCACGCAGGGTGACGCTTTCGATGCCTTCAAGGGAACTCTCCCGTTTGAAGCCGATATCGACGGGACTGCCGTCGAGCACGACATCCAGCCTTTCGGGACGGAATTGGAGGGATTCGCCCTTCACGCTGTTGTCACCGGTGCGAATTTCGACCGAGCCTTTCATACGAAGGAGTTGAAGCGCGCTCAATCCCTGTCCGGCGTTGACGAGCGTTTTCATGTGCAGGGAATCCGCGCGCACCATATCGGTGGAATCTTTGCGCCGCCCCTCAAGCGTGAAGGGGCCAGAGCATTTCATTTCCAGCGCCGGCGTTGCCCCCGTCATAATGACGGCGGAAGCCTCGCCATCGACGATAAGCGATGCGCTTTCATAGCGGTTCGCGTCCTTGCCCTTGCGACCCGGCGTGGCGAGGGCCTCGAGCAGCCCTTGCCCCGAGCCTTTGATCTCGATGTGCACGGGTTTCTGCGCGTGCAGCGCATACTGGCCGTCGGCTCCGGTGAGCCCAAGACGCGAACAAGTAAGCAAGCTCTCCTGCAGCGGGAGTTCGACCTTGGCGTTGCCGTCGACAACCGCGACGAAGCCGCCCGACAACGACGCGATGCCGGACGACGTCCAGGAAAAGCTGTCGCCGCTCAGATGAAAGCAGAGTACATGATCGTTTTCGCGCAGCGCTTCCCACTCGGCAAAGGCGTCCTCGCCTGTGAGGCGCGGGGCAACGTCATAGCGCCGCCCTTCGAACGAAAAGGGCCGGTCGATGCCGACGTCGAGCCGCACGGAACGAATGGCTCCTTTGTTGTCGCGCTCGTACTCCGCGCGCTGCACGATGCTTCCGCTGGACGTGAGCGTCGCGGCGTCGATTTCCGGCGTCACGCGCGAATCGAGCAGTCCGGGCTGGGCCGCGAGACGCTCGTTGATAAACGCAAGCAACCACGACGAGCGCAGCGTTGCGTTGACGGGCGCCGCGAGCGTGGATTCAAGCAGGCCTTGCGAAAGCTTGAGCGCAAGCGACGAGGCCTCGACGATATCCGAGCCGACGGCGGCGCGAACCGTTGTTCCGCCGGGCAGGGGGCGGGCGTTCAGCGACGCTTCGTTCAGCACCAGCGCCTTTTGCCCGGCGGCAGGCGCCAGTGACATGGTAAAGAGCAGCTGTCCACATGCGACGTGGCTGCGAAGGCGCGAATCGTGGGGTTCTTCCTCGATGATGGTGTCTTCGCTGGTTTCGAGGCTGATGTTGAGCGAACCCGCCCCCCCCGGCGCGAATGGGGTGAGGCTGTTGAGGGTGATGCTCGCATCATTCACGGATGCGATGCGATACGTGGTTTCCTCCCGAGGTGCGAGTATGGTGGGATTGGCCATTTGCAAAATGCCCTCCGCCAGCAACGCCCGCGGCAGTGTCAAGTTGGCCTCAATCTCGCCGCCACCAAGGTCGATGGCGAAGGCGCCGCCCTCGGCGCGTTTTCCCTCGACCGAGCGCGCGAACAGCGCGATACGCGTGTCATCCCCTTGAGTAAGCGCGAGTCGCGGCAGTACCCCGCGCCCCGAACAGCGGAACTCGCGGAGTTGACTGGGCGACATGTCATCTTCTCCCGAGCCGCTTCGCTGCGCCGGGTCAAGGATGATGGACAGCTCGTCGCCGTTGAGCCGCGCTTCGCTTTGACGATGAAGGCGGATTACGCCGCGCACGCGTTCTGAGGCGTCGAGCGACCAGGCATCTTTCTTGAGACTGAGCGTGATGGAAAAATCGGCCCGAAGCTCTATGGCGTGATTGCCGCCATCGGCAGGGTCTTGCTTTGGCTTTTCTTCAGCGGCTTCGTCCCTGCTACGGGAAATCCAGAGCACAGGGTTGCGGGTGAAGCGGAACGTGTGGCCCGTCACTTCCCGTTCGCCATATTCGATCTCGAGGCGCAAGGATTTCGCGCTGCCCTGCACCAGTCCTTGCGGTTGTTCGATGCTGGCGAATGCCGAGCCGTCGGCCTCGACATCGCGCAACACAAGGTTTCCATCGTCGGTCAAACAACGCAGCGCAAGCGTATCGCCAGCGAGCAAGGGGTACGTGCTTTCGGGCGGCGCCACGCGCGCCCCGTAATGCATCGTCACCTGCAGGGCGCTTTCTCCGGATTCGTGGGTACGAAGCGCCCGCAATTCAGCCTTACCCTTGCAAGTCGCGCGCAGATTGTCCGGTGTGTTTGTGCCGAGCCCAATGGCGGGAGGAAGGCCGATGTCGATGCCCTTGGCAGCGACGGCGGTAAATTCGCGAATGCCGTGAGCGCGTGAATCCGCTGCCGCGCCAAAGACGACATCGATCGACAACTGCGGCGCCTTGGCTGAAATTCCTGATCCGTCGAAGCTGACGTTTCGCGCTTCGGTGATCGAGATGCGTTCGAGGGTTTTTCCACCATGACGATAGACAATGACGGCCGAATCGGCATCGAGTCCCGAAAGTGTTTTCGCGCGCTCCTCGCCAAACACCAGCTTCAGCCCTTGATCGCACACGATCTCATACTGCTCGCTCTTCCATCGGAGGTGTTTCGCCGTCGCGCGCATGTCGAGGCGTGGTTTGTCCTCGCCCTCGACGGTGGAATAGAGAGAAACTTCCGCGTCATCCACTTCGACGACGCCGTTGTTGTCGGTGGTTCCGCGTTTACCTTTGACTCTGCCGGCGACGCCGCCTTGATCGTTGTGAATCGTGACGTCGATTTCCTCGATGACAGCCTTGGGCAACGGGGCAGCCTTCTCCTGCGCTTGAGCGCAGGGAGCGAACAAAGCGCCGATCAGCAGCAGGGACGGTACGGCGCGCATCATTCCTTCCAGGTCAGCGTGAGGTCGTACTCGGCGAACCGGTCCTCGGTCGCTTTCAACGATTCGGGGATGCGATAGGGCAGCTTCTCGCGATTCACCTCGAGCCGCAGCGGGACGCTGACCGTCGCAACACGCATAGCCGGGTTGCTCCAGTCAGGCTGACCAACCGATGGCTGAATGGTCCTTAGGTCGAGAACCAATCTCACATTCTCAGGGAGGAAATTCTGACGCTTCGCCTGATCGACGAGCAGCTCGACGGAATGTTCCCCGCGCGTCATGGTGACTTCCACATGCTTTTGCAGCATCCAGTGCGGCTGTAACACGTCGACCGGAATATCGCGCCGCTCGAGCACAAAGCCTTCCTTCTCCGTTAGCGTCACTTCGACGCTGACAGCATCCAGATTCTCGCCATCTTTATCACGGAATTCGATGCCCTCGACCGGCTGGATGCCAAGTTTCAGGCTGATGGGCGTGGCGAGCCAGGCGCGGGCGTCTTCCGGCGTTTTATCCTTGAGCGCAGCGACAATTTCGGGGCCAAGGTCTTTGGTGACGAGCTTGAATTTCTTCTGACCGCGGGCGTCAGGGTTATGAGGTTTGAGGCGCGACCACGGTCCGAAAGCGATCACGTCGGTCTTTACCGCCACATTCGCACGGTATGCGTCAGGCACGGAAACCGTTCCATCGGTATCGAATGCCGCCGGGATTCCGGTCTTTTCCTCAAGAACGACGCTTACGGAAATGTCCGGGTTGGCGAATTCGACGGATACTTCGCGCAGCGCTGGCAGTTCAACCTCGTCGCGAAAGCGGCTGAGAGGAATGGATAGGTACACGCGACGCTCGCTATCGGGCTTGAGATTGTTGACGTCGTTGTGTGTGACGATAAACCGATAAATCGCCCCTTTGTCGCGTTGATGAAGCAGCTCTTCGAACTGGATCAATTCCTTCTGAGGCCCGGTCGCGCGCAAGACCGGGGTTTGCGGCGGCTGGGTGAAAACGATGAAGCGGCTGTTCAAATCGCGGTCGTTGCGGTCGAGCACCGCTTCGAGCCGCGAGCGGTTTTCGATGGAGGTCGTGTTTTCGATCCCTTGCTTGAGGGTCCACCAGATGAACACCGCGAGGAGCAGGATGACGACGTGGGTTTTCCATTCCTCGGCGAAGGCCTCAAGCCCCGTTGTAGGCTGACGCTGTGAGCGCCGCGCGCTGCTTCCGGGCGCCATATAGATTCCGGTGTTACGCTTCACGCTTGCGCCTCCCCGGCGAGTTCCCGGTCGGAGAGAGCTACATCGCTCATGGCGTTACGCAGGTGTTTCTCGAAGGCTTCACGGTCGAGGTCTTGCTCGAGTTCGCCCCGCACCGCGATACTGACGCGTCCCGTTTCCTCACTGACGATGATGCTGACGGCGTCCGATTCCTCGGTGATGCCGATGCCGGCGCGGTGGCGTGTGCCGAGGCGTTTCGAAAGTGTCGGGCTTTCCGTCAGAGGGAAGAGGCATCCGGCCGCGACGATGCGCGAGCCGCGGATGATGATGCCGCCATCGTGCAGCGGGCTGCCGTCGAAGAAGATCGTGTCCAGCAGTTCCGACGAGAACTTGGCGTCGATCGTCGTGCCGCGCTCGGCGTAGTTACTCAAGCCCACGCCGCGCTCGATCACCATCAACGCCCCCGTCCTCGAGCGCGCCATGCGGAAGGTCGCGATGGCGATCATTGACACCACGTCGTCGCGCCCGCGCACCAGCGTGCGGAAGATCCGGTTCTGCCCGAGGCGTACGACGCCACGACGCAACTCGGGCTGGAAGATGATCAGCAGGCCGAAGATCAAGTAATCGATGGATTTACTGAGGAGCAATTCGATGCGGTAGAAATGCAGGAATTTCGCGATGAAATATGATCCGACCAGGAGGGCCGCGATGATGATCGTCACGCCACGGACTGCGCTGTCGCCGGTGGATCCACGCACGAAGCTGTAAATCACGGCGAGCCCCGCGTAGATCATGGCGATTTCAACGGCATAGATGAGGTAGTCCATGGGGATCGCTTGGATTCAGGGTAGAGCCAGAGTCATACCAAAAGCCGCCGGCCGGACTATACAACGCTCGCTGGCGCCTATGAAGTCTGGTGAGCCGCGATCCAGTTTTTATACTGGCGCCATGGCCTATATCCATCAGGTTCCAATCGAAGAAGCGGCCGGAACGCTCAAGCGCGTCTATGACCAAGCGATGCGCCGCGCGGGTGGCGTCGCCGGCATCATTCGCGTGATGAGCCTGACGCCCGAAATCGTCAAAAGTTCGATGCAGTTTTACGTGGATATTATGAAGGCGGAAAACGATCTATCCTCCGCGCGCAAGGAAATGATCGCCACGGTCGTAAGCAATATCAACGATTGCTACTATTGAACGCTCTCGCACGCGGCGGACTTCGGCGAAGTCTCAAAGGATAAGGAAGCCGAACAGGCGTTGATCTACGACTACCGCACGGCGAAGCTTTCACCCGCCGACAGGGCGCTCTGCGACTTCGCCACGAAACTCACCTTGACGCCGGGGGCGATGACCGAGGGGGACATCGCGGCTCTCAAAGGCCACGGATTTACCGAGGGGGCCATCTCCGTCGCTTCCCAGGTCTGCGGCTATTTCAACTACATCAATCGCATTGCCGACGCCCTCAACGTCGACCCAGAGGCATGGATGAAGCCTTCTAAGGAAGAATGGCTGGCGCAGAAAGGCCGGAATTACCTTGCTTCGCCCGTGGCGGCGAAAGCCGGATCGAAATAGAGCCGAAGTCTCACGAATTCCCGCCTAATTTTCCTTGATTCCGCCCAAAAATCGCGGTAATGGCTGCCCGAATCGGGGAATTTCTGACGGGGAGTAGGAGCAATGGCCAAGAAGAAAGCCGCCTCGAAGAAGCCTGCGGCATCAAAGAAGCCTGTTTCCAAACGGGCGAAGCCAGTATCGTCCAGGGCGCCAGCGAAGAAGCCCGCAAAGACCGAGTCAGCAAAGAAAGGCGTGGCGAAGAAGGGTGAAGCCGGCGAACCGAAACTGGCTCGTGTGGAGCGCAAGGGGCCGCCGTCCAAGCGCCGCCGCGATGCCGAACCCGATATCGATTACGAGTCGGAACTTGACGTCGCGCGTGAGGAAGAGGCGTTGAACGCCGTCCCTCAGGGCGAGGAGGGAGCTCCCGCCGGCGATGGCGGCGACATGCTCGACAAGGAAGAAGGATTTGACGACGCCAGCGAGATCGACGACGCCGATGACGCCGAGGATGACGAGACCGAAGGCGACGACGACGACGATGATGACGATGATGATGATTACGACGACTACGACGACTACGACGATGACGACGACGACGATGACGATGACGACGATGACGACGACGATTCGTCAGGCGGCGCCGACGACGACGATTTCTGATCGGTCAGAACAGGGTGACGGCCACTGGAGCCGCAAAGGGCGGTTTTCTGTATCAGCCTGAATTCGAGTTGGTGGGTGGTTGCGACCTGTTGCTGTCATTCCCTGATCACATGGATTCGCCGCACATCTTTCTTAAGATCGTTTCCAAGGTCGGTTTGCAGAAGATTCACAACGCGTAGCTCTTGTAGCGCCCTGCGCCCTCGCAGGGCGTCTTATACCAAACCCAAAATGGTTGTTGGATTTACCCGTCATGCCGACGAAAGTCGGCATCCAGCGACTATGAGAAATCGTTTGTTAAGTCTGGATTCCGGCTTTCGCCGGAATGACGGTGGAAATCACATTTCCAATTTAGGATCGGTATTATTACTGGTCGGTCCGCCCCGCGGGGGCGCGGGGCGCTACACCCTTGGCCGCTCTTTATGGGATAGCAACGCAAATTTTCTCGTTTCATCCACCGCAACTAATCGTTAGAAGCGTTCTAATCGCATGCCTCTCTGTCTCGCGCTTCCCTCATCGCATTTCGTTCCGTACGCCCGATGGCGTTTCTTGACGACAAGGACCTTTCAACGGCGCGCGGACGCTCAGCGTGAATTGCCGTCGCCGCACAGGGGGACGAGCAGCGGACCGACTTCGGCAAGGGTTTGAGGCTGCGACGAATGGAAGGGGGCTGCTTCGCCCTTCGTACCAGCGTCGAGCGCTTTCTTGAGTTCGTCGTCGAGCAGCTTGTGTACCGAGCCGTCGGACATCAGCAGGAGCTTGCGCCCGTCCGGGTCGGCGTTTCGCGTGTGGCAGAGCGGGAGCGCCGGCAGCAGGGGTTTGCCCTCGTGCTTGCCGATCCAGACAAAGGATTGTTCGAGCGACGGCTTCTCCACCGATGGTCCAGCAAGGCAAGGGTCGCGGAAGAGGATGGCGCTTCCGGAGTTTTTCGAGAACTCGTCGATGGTCGCTGGAAGGTCGCCGTTGACGAAGAGGTATTCGCTAATGGCGGGGAAGAGTTCATGGCGCAGAATCTGGCGGGCTTCGAGCCGGT